>JAFOZZ010000046.1 GCA_017390945.1 Akkermansia sp. | reverse complement strand
GTGGACCGCGCCTATTATGAGATAGATTTCATGCGCTTCAGCGGCCATGGTTTCGGCATGTTCGATAACCGTCTCCTGGCCCTGGAGCTGGTGCGGAATGGTTTGTCTGAGGCCACGCTCATCTGCCCGGATGGCTCCGTGGCACAGCCGGCGGATTTCCTGTATAAGAGGCCGATTGTGCTGATGCGCGGCAGCTTCATGCCCCTGTGTAACATTCACCTCGAAATGATGGATGCCGTGCGCAGCAAGTTCCATGAGAGCTTGCCCGAGGCGCAGCGCGAACGCGTGGTGGATATCTGCGAAATCTCGCTTTCCAACCTCCTGCGCGGGGATGGACGCGAGGTCGACCTGCTCGATTTCATCGACCGTGCTGATGCCCTTGCGGCATGTGGCAAGACCGTCATGGTGACGAATATCACCCACTTCCACAGTATCTCTACACTGCTCAATCAGTTCACGAAGGAACCCATCGCGATTGCGCTTTCCATTGGCCTTCTGAATGAGCTCTTTAAGGACAAGTGGGCCACGGATAGCCCCGGTGGTATTCTGTCCGACATGGGCAGCTTGTTCCTGAATCATACCAAGCTGTACGTCACGCCGTGGATTAACCGCCGCACCGGCGAGTTTGTGACTGCTGGCACATATGTGGCTCCGGCTAAGTATACCTCTCTCTACAAATATCTGCTCGATAATAACAACATTATCTCAGTGCCGTACTTCAATCAGAAGCTGCTTTTCCAGACACCGCGCGATATCATCCGTATGATTCGTGAGGGGGAGGAATCCTGGCTGGAGTATGTCCCCACCGAGGCTCACCGCATGGCCGACCATATCCGTGGAGCCCACTGAGTTTTAGTTTTTCCTGAAAGGAACATTGTTTACCCGTATATCATGACGTCTGATTTCCCCATCCTTGCTACTCGCATCGGCAAGCGCCCCCTTGTTTACCTTGACAACGCCGCTACCACCCAGAAACCTGAGGCTGTGCTTCAGGCGGAGCGCGAGTACTATGAGCGCCTCAATTCCAATATTCATCGTGGCGCTCATTACCTCAGCCGCATGGCAACGGAAGCCCATGAGCAGGCGCGTGGTACAACGGCACGCTTTCTGAATGCGTCCAGCGAGCGCGAGGTCGTGTTTACTTCCGGCTGCACGGCTGGTATCAATTTGGTGTCGCAGGTGCTGGCTCTCTCCGGTTGGGTGACAGCTGGTGACGAGATTCTGGTGACGACAGATTCTCACCACTCCAATATCGTGCCGTGGCAGATGCTCTGTGAGCGTACCGGGGCTGTCTTGCGTCCTATTCCGCTGACTCCGGAGCTGACCTTCGATATGGCCGCCTATCTGGATATGCTGGGGCCGCGTACTCGCATAGTTTCTGCTCCCTATATTTCCAATGCTCTGGGTGTGCTGAATCCCATCGCTCAGATGATTGAAGCGGCGAAGCGTAATCGCCCGGACTGCATTTTCCTGGTGGATGGCGCACAGAGCACCGCTCACACGGCTGTGGATGTGCAGGCTCTGGGCTGCGATTTCTATGCCTTCTCCGGCCACAAGGTGTATGCTCCTACAGGTACTGGCGTGCTCTGGGGCAGGGAGGAGCTACTGGCTCAGCTTCCCCCGTGGCTGGGTGGCGGCGAGATGATTAAGGAGGTGTCCTTCACCAGTACGACTTACAATGAGCTGCCCTTCAAGTACGAGGCTGGTACGCCCAACATTGCCGGCAATATTGTACTGGCCGCAGCTCTCGATTATGTGAAGAATATCGGGCTGGCAAAGATTGACGAGCACGAGCAGCGCTTGACTCGCTCCCTTTATGATGGCCTGACTGCTCTCGGCGGTATCAATATCCTTGGGCCTCGCGAGGGGCGTGGTGCGCTGGTTTCCGTCATTATCCCCGGCGTGCACCACTATGACCTTGGTACGCTGCTCGACCAGATGGGCATTGCCGTGCGCACGGGCCACCACTGCTGCCAGCCGCTCATGCAGTACCTGGGTACCACCGGCACGACCCGCTATTCCTTCGCTCTGTACAATACGGAGGAGGATGTGGCCGCCGCTCTGTCAGCCACCGAGCGCGCTCTCAATATGCTCCTCTGAACCCTCCTATGTTGCCATAATAGGAACTGTGTGAACGGCGCTTCAGTGAGGGCTTCCTTTGTTGCGTCGGTTGGGCAATTTTCTTGGTAGCAGGCGTGCCAATTATTTTCTCCCCCATATAGGGGAGAAGCTTGTGCATCATGAGGCGGTTGCCATCGCCCGTGATGTGCACTCGGTCTTTCCATCGGATTGTTGCCATGTGGCCTTCCGGCATCTTTTTTTCATGAAGATAACACCCGTTGTTATCTCCGAGCTCTTTACGAGAGCTGATGTATCCCTGATTGTTCTTCTGGCTGATTTTTTGTATAAGCCTTTCTAGTTCTCGAAGTTGAGAGTCAAGAGGCTCTTCGCCTACAGCAGGCGGGCCGATAAAGGTAATTTTAGCGCGGTGAGCTTTGCAAAGATTGATAATTTCCTGTATCTTCAGAGTATAAACTTCTTTCCATGCTTTGGAAAGAGGTTCTCCCAGATTTTTATAGCCGTGAATATTTTGTGGGTCATTTGTGCCAACCCACATGATAACAATTTGGGGCTTGAAGTCGATGAGGTTTGCTTCCAGGACTTTTGGCCAGTTGTAAAAGTCCGGTCGGGACAAGCCGGTGGAGCGTTTGCCAATGGGGCGAAGCTCGATGTTTTCATAGCCTGCCATAGCTTTGACCATCTGTGGCCCCAATGATTCCATGAGGGAGTCTCCCGCAAGAAGGATGCGTGTAGGTTGAGCTGCCCGCCCTTTACCATCGGGGGTGATAATCATTCCTCCGTTGCTGATTTCCTCCCTCCCATATTTAGATTTATGATGGGAGCTCGATGACTTGCCTGTAATTGTCGCAGCTCCTGTGTCATAGTAATATGCGGTATCAGGGGCATAACCATGCACGGTCAGAATGAACAACGGCAGAAGTATAAGTAGCAGAAAGCGATTCATTTTTCTATTCGATTGGTGATAAATATTGAGAGGCAACATCCATTTGAATGGGTGTTGCCTCGTATTTTTCTGATTCTTATAAAATGGACATAGCAGGAATTAATCCTTTTTATTAGGCTTATTGGCAATGCCCGTTCCCATGTAGGGCAGAAGTTCGTGCATCATGAGGAGATTGCCATCGCCTGTGATATGTACTCGGTCGTTCCAGCGAATGGTGGCCATGCGACCATTGGGCATGCGTTTCTCATGCAGGTAACGTCCTTTCCGGTCGCCCAGAGTATAGCGAGAGCTGACGTAGCCTCGCTTGTGGAGCTTGCAGAACTTAGCCATGAGTTTCTCCAGCTCTCGAAGTTGAGAATCCAGCGGTTCTTCATCCACAGCAGGCGGGCCGATAAAAATGAGCTTTGCTTTGTATTTTTTACAAAGCGTATGAATCTCCAGAAGTTTCTTAGCGTATGCCTTCTTCCATGCTTCCGAGAGAGGCTGGCCTAATCCCTTATGGCCATAAATGTTCTGAGGGTCATTGGTGCCAACCCACATGACAACAATCTGCGGGCGGAAGCTAATGAGGTTTTCCTCCAGCACCTTGGGCCAGTTATAATAATCCGGGCGAGCCAGGCCTGTGGAGCGCTTGCCAATGGGGCGCAGAGTAATGTTCTTATAGCCTTTCATGGCTTTCACCATCTGGGGGCCCATGGACTCCATAAGGGAGTCGCCGGTGAGAAGAATGCGCGTGGGCTTCAGAGCACAGCCTTTGCCGCCGGGCTCGAGGTGCATATAAGCACGGTTGCTGCTACACGAAACCAATGTAGCCAGTACAAAAACCGACAGGAATAAAAGCTGAGTAAAACGGTTCATTTTCTTTTACGTTTTTTGGGAACATATTTGAAAGCGACATCCATGCGAGCCTGAGCCGGGCGGGATGTTTCTTTCTCTGAGAGCAATTTCTGCGGATTATTGTTGCGATATTCGAGAATTTTCTTCTCGATTCGGGGCAGAAGCATATTCACCACCACCATGTTGCCTTCGGGGCTGAGGTGTTCTTTGTCCTTGCGGCGCAGGCGCACGATGTTGCCGTTGGCATCCGTCATGTAAGCACGGAACTCGCCATTTTCATCGCCCATGACGGGGATGGTGTCCATGTATTCGATACCATGTTCCTCGCAGGCAGCGCGCTGTGCTTTTTCTGTTTGCTTGAGCAAGTTCGCGTATCTGCCACCCATGGGGGGCATGCCTACCCATATGATTTCACAGTTGTGACGATTGGCGATGTCGAACACCTCACGCATCTTCTCGCGGTAGGCATCTCGCCAGGGCTCGCCATAGGTGGGGTGCTGTACCTTACCCTGCCATACAATGGGCATGCCGTCATTGGCACCCATGAAGACGACAATAAGGTTGGGCTTGTGCTCGCGTACCACTTCTTCCATGCGCTGCGGCCAGTTGAAGTAATCCGGGCGGCAGAGACCAGTGGAGAACTTGGCGGCCAGAATGAAGCTCAGGCCATGGCGATCGCGCAGCGTGCGGTGTGTGCGGGGCCCCAAATCCTCCATGAGGGAGTCACCCATGAGCATAATCTTGTAGTGCACCGGGTTCTGGCGGTTTGCTGCGAGAATCTGCTCGTCCGTCATCTGAGGCTCCGGCTCGGGCTCAGGCTGCGGTTCTGGCTCAGGAGTCGGCTCCGGCTGAGGTTCGGGCTGCGGCTCCGGCTGAGGTTCGGGCTGCGGCTCCGGTTGCGGTTCGGGCTGCGGCTCGGGAGTCGGTTCCGGTTGCGGCTCAGGAGTCGGCTCTGGCTGAGGTTCGGGCTGCGGCTCGGGAGTCGGTTCAGGCCGCGGTTCCGGTTGCGGATGCGGAACGGGGATGGCAGAGGGCAGGGACGGTGTGCCGGGCATCTGTTCCTCCGGGAGCGTCAGGAGCTCGGGCTCGCTCAGGAGGTTATCCCAGGAGGCTCCCATCGTAGCGGGCAGCTCGCGCTGCCAGGCAAAGAACTGAGGCAGGCCAGTGCAGTGTGCCAGGGTGTTGAGGAAACTCGCTTCTTTGTGGAGCTCGGGGTTCGCGCTCTCCAACTGCTGCGTGTACTCATTGATATTCTGCAAGCCCAGCAGGAGCGCCGCTATACCGGTACCCAGGCATATCTTCAGAGACTGTGAAAGTTTATCGGGCATACGCGGTATCAGAAGTCAAAGTAAATGAAAGGTAATACGCCCTCGGGACCCATGCTCAGCACGGCACCCCCCAACATGCCCACAATCAGAGCCTGTACATACCAAGGCATGCGTGCCTGGAAGTCGGCAAAGCTGCGGAACCAGCGCGGCCCCACCCATTGCAGGAGCAGTACCAGCGCGATAATCAGAAGAATCTGAATGGAGAAGCCCTCGCCATCTCGGCCTTCGGTTATGCCGCCCAGCACGGCGGTGGCATCCGAGAATGTCTTGGCGCGGAAGAATACCCACAGGATGGCCACGCTGTGAATGGTAAGCAACCAGGCGCAAATCGGGGCGGCTACACGAGCCCAGGGGCGCAGCTGAAGGTGGCTCCAGCGTTTCTGAAGGTTGTGCCAGGCGTGTACAATGACCAGGCCAATGCCGTGGAAGAAGCCCCAGATGAGGAAGTTCAGTCCACTGCCGTGCCACAGACCACCGATAATCATGGTCAGAGTGAGGTTGACGTAGCGGTTGCCACGGCGGCTACCACCCAAGGGGATGTAGAGGTAGTCGCGCAGCCATTGGGAAAGCGTAATGTGCCAGCGGCGCCAGAACTCCTGCAAGTTGAGCGAGCGGTAGGGCGAGGCAAAGTTGGCCGGTAGCTGGAAGCCCATGAGGCGGGCAATACCGATAGCCAGGTCGGTGTAGCCGGAGAAGTCGCAGTAAATCTGCGCTGTATAGGCATAGATGGCTACCATCAGTGCCAAGGAGGAGAAATCCTCGGGTGAGGCGAAAACCGGGTCAACAAGCTGCTGCGACAAGTACGTGGCGAGCACCACTTTCTTGAACATGCCGCTGAGGATGTAGCTCATGCCCTCGCTGAAATCGCTGCTCTGTGCGCTGCGCTCGCCCATCTGGTCGAAGAACTGATGCGAGCGCATGATGGGGCCGGCCAGAATGGT
Organism: Akkermansia sp.; assembly: GCA_017390945.1. Taxonomy (GTDB): domain Bacteria; phylum Verrucomicrobiota; class Verrucomicrobiia; order Verrucomicrobiales; family Akkermansiaceae; genus Akkermansia. The sequence goes on along the minus strand of JAFOZZ010000046.1, from coordinate 9,330 downwards.
GGGGAAGAAGGAGACGTAGGAAAGCACCTCGCCGAAGCTGCGCGGTTTCTGCTCGGGGTTGCGATACGCATCGATACTGTAGGAAAGCCCCATGAAGGTGTAGAAGGAGAGACCAGCAGGCAGTACGATGTCGCCCATGCCGGACTCCATGAGCCAGGCGTTCAGCTCACTTTCTGCGCCCAACATGTCGTTGAGCATCAGGAATAACGGTTCGGCGTATTTGAAGAATGCCAGCAAGAGCACGTGCAGGGTGATGCAGACGACCAGCGGCCAGTGCTTGTAGCCGCGCTTGATGCACAGTTTGACCGTCTTGCCGCATTCAGGGCAGGGTAATTCATGCCATTCCTCATGCTCACGCAGGCGCACACAGCCCCAGTTCAGGGCGGCAACGAGGAGCAGCAGCAGTACATACTCAGCCCCCGCGTAAGCATAGAAGAAGATACTCGCTACTGTAATGAAATAGCGATATACCAATGGCCAGTGACGCAAAGCCCAACCTATGCAGAGCACAGGCAGGAAGTATAGCACAAAGATAGTGGTTACGAAGTTCACGTGATAAGAGAGGAATAGAGGCGGATTTTTATACGGTATTTTGAACTCTAAGTCAAGGAATTTTGTTACGTATTACGTCTGTATGAATGTCATGTCAGAGCTGTCCGGTAAGACCATGTGAATAACGCGGTGCGGCTCAATGGTCGACGATTTGACTTGTCATGCAGAGCGGGGGTGATATAATGGGTTTGATATGAAAAAACTCGTTCTCTCTCTGATGATGGGTGCCCTTGCTCTGGGGAGCATGGAGGCTCAGGCCTATTCTCCCCGCAGTGCGCTGCAAGGCTCGTACAATATGCTGGTGAATGAAGTATACCCCAGCAATGATTATGAGCGCCTCTGCAAGCAGCGCCTCATTCAGCTGGTGCCCCGAATTATTGGTGGCGCTAATGCCAACATGACGCTGCCCGTAACAAAGGGCAATACGGCACTGCATTATGCCATGTCGCTTGGATATCAGGATTTGATTTCTGATTTGCTGGCCTGTGGCGCTGACCCCTACTACCGCAATCACAAGGGCAAAACCCCGATTGACTGCATCGGCAATGATTATGATGGCAGCATCCGCAGAATGGTGAACGATTACGGGCGTCCTGCCACGCCGTCCTACAGCGGTGGTACCACGATACGCCAGCGCCTCAGCGGCTGTCTGACGACCGTGCAGAATATGTACCCGGCAAATGATACCATGCGTCTGTATTGTACGCGTCTCAAAACGCTGCTGCCCATCATTATCAATGGTGGCGATGCCAATACCACACTGCCGATTACCAAGGGCAATACGGCACTTCACTATGCCTGCGGTCTGGGTTACTATGAGCTTGTGCAGTTGCTGCTGGAGGCAGGTGCTAATCCTCGCCTGCGTACCCACAAGGGTGCCTCTCCGTCTGATTGCGCCTCCGGTGCCAATGCTGCCCGCATCAGGAACCTGTTGAATAGGTATTGATGCCGGGAGGGCAGGTTTGACGTTGCCTGGATGTCAGGCGGCTGAGAGCTGTTTACAAGAAAAGCCGCAGTGCTCATGGAGCGCTGCGGCTTTTGAAATATGTCTGTCCGGTTGGCTTTACAGGCTGTCACCGAAGTCCTCGCGGAACTTGGCGGCAAGCTTCTCCTGCCAGTCGCTCAGCGGCTGCAGGCGGCCGAAGAAGAAGCGCAGAACCTCCGGCTCCTCGACCCACTTGAGGCCACCGATGAGGTGACGGTTGTCGTACAACCACTTCACGCGGTCGGCGCAGTACTTCACCTGGGAGAGGGTGAATACGCGGCGGGGGCAGGCCAGACGCACGAGCTCGAGCTCGGCGTAGTTCTCGGAGCCATCGGGGTTGCGCTGCTCGGAGAGGGAGCCGCGCTCCATACCGCGGATACCACCGGCAATGTAGAGAGCCGTGGCCAGAGCACCGGCGGGGTACTGCTCGTGCGGGATGTTGGGCAGGAACTCAGAGGCGTTGATGTGGGCACCCAGACCACCGGCGGGCTTCACCATAGGTACGCCGTACTCGGAGAGCTCCTTCACGAGGTACTCAATGAAGATGGGACCCTGATTGATGATTTCCTCGTCGAGAGTCTCCAGAAGACCGATGGCCATGGCCTCCATGGCGCGAACCTCCATACCACCGTAGGTCAGGAAACCTTCGTACAGGGGGATGAAGGCCTTCATCTTCAGGATGAGGCTCTCGTTGTTGGAGATGATAGCACCACCGCGGGCGAAGCCCAGCTTGCGGCTGGAGAAGTAGATGAGATCCATAGCGTCGGCCAGCTTGCGGATAATCTCAGCGATGGTCATATCCTTGGCAGCTGCCTCACGGGTCTTGATGAAGTAGAGGTTGTCCTGCAGCAGGGAGGCGTCCAGCACAGCCATCACGCCGTACTCCTTACATACAGCGGCTACCTCCAGCATGTTCTCCATGGAGAGGGGCTGACCACCGATAAGGTTGGTGCCGGCTTCAATACGTACAAAGGGAACGTGCTCGGGGCCTACCTCCTCGATGAGGGCGCGCAGGCGGGGAATGTCGAAGTTGCCCTTGAAGGGGAGGTCGAGGTTCGGGTCCAGACCCTCAGTTGTGATGAGCTCCTCCACGCGGCCGCCCTTACGGGTGATGTGAGCCTTGGTGGTGGTGAAGTGGAAGTTCATGGGCACAACGTCGCCCTCCTTCACGAAGGTCTCAGCCAGGATGTTCTCGCAAGCGCGGCCCTGGTGAGCGGGCAGGAAGTACTTGGTGCCGAATACCTGTTCGATGACGCGGGAAAGGCGGTTGAAGGTCTCGGAGCCGGCATAGGAGTCGTCAGCCTGCATGGAGGCGGCTACCTGGTTGTCGCTCATGGCGTTCACACCGGAGTCGGTGAGCATATCCATGAACACATCCTTATTCTGGAGCAGGAAGGTGTTGTTACCTGCCTGCTTCAGCAGCTCTACGCGCTGCTCTACGGGCGGCAGGAACAGTTTCTGCACAACGCGAACCTTGTGCATTTCCAACGGAACCTGGTGCTCTTCCTTGTAAAACTTGACGACGGACATAATATTGATGGTGTATGTGGTGAAATTTGCGTTCGCAGGAACGCGGTCGGATTCTAGCACGTTGGCTATTCTGTGTCAAATATTATTCGAGGCAGCTGACGCATTATGACTTGCCATGTCGCGCTTTTTGTGTCAGAATAGCCAACACGCCTTATTAATAACAAGATATGAAAAAAGCCCGTTCTACCAAACCCGCTTGTTCGCGCATGCAGCATCGCCAGCAGAGATGTCTTGCATTGCCAGTTGCAGAGCGGGCGGATTTTTTCTATTGCGATGGGCAGAATGTGCATGATTTCTGTGCTGCTGTCGCCGCAGGGCAGGCGGCTGCGGTCACGCTGGCGCTGGATGTACTGACGGCGGCACATTGGCTGCGCCCCCGCGACAGAGCTGTATATGGCAGCTGCATACGCTCGGCTCTGTACACGGCATGTGAGGCGGGGCTGTTGCCTGCGAAGGATAGGAGAGCGCTCTTTGATGCCGAGTATCGTGAGCTTGTGGTACTGATGAAGAGAGCGTGGCATTCGGCGCCGGGCGTAGCGAGTCAGCGGGCGCAGCGCCGCTTGTCCGCGCTGCTGGAATGCATGCGTAGACATTTTGGCGAGTTTGACGCATATGTGGATTATGACGACTGGCCTGCCGTTCCGGCACCGGCTAAACTGCTTCGCCGCGCCGTGCGTAATGGGTGGTTTTCTGCCGAGCAAGCGGAAGCAATGGAAGCCGCGTCGATGCCTATGCTCATGCGGGTAATACATGGCGTTGCGGAAGAATTGCCCTCGTTTGTTCAGGTAAGTCAGGCGAGTCATGCGGCGGAAACTCTTTGTTATTTCCTGTGTGAACGCTCGAATGATGAAGCTGAGTGGGTAGTGGCTCCCTGGCGTGATTTAGAAGACCTTTCCGGCATTATTATGGCAGCTGATGCATCGTTCTGTTACGTGGTAGATGACTGGGGGGATGTATATGCAGGCAAATAAAAAGAGATGGTGGCGGATACTGCTCCTTATATGGCTGGTGCTGGTCGCCGGGCTGCCCATTTATTATCTTCGTCCGGATTGTGATTGGTATTATGCTCGATGGGGGACGCCGGAGTGTATAGAAAAGAGTCGTATTGACTTATGTTCTCTTATTTCGAACAAGGAGGAGGTGTATACGCGTATTTTTGTTGTTAGCCCATCGGCTGAGAATATGGCGTTGCTCGGTGAAGCATCCGTTGAAACGAAACCACAGCAGGACATGCTACCCTTGCTTCGCAAGTATGAGCTGCCCGCGCCTTACCGCTACTGGTATTGGAGGGTGCATGGCAGTGTGTATTATGTGGTCTGCGGTGATGGGCGGTTATTATTGCGCGACAGCAGTCGCAACAAGGGCGGATTGTTCTCCTCGCGTATGGCTTTTGTGGAGTTATCGGATTTGCTGGAACAGCACCCGCTTCATGTCGTGTTTTTTTATTTGTGGGGCTTTGTTGGTACCGTTGTCCTTATCCTTTCCGGGTTGCTGGCTGTGCCTTGTGCTCTGCTGGCTGGCTTGAGGCGTTTGCTTCATCATCAGTCTTGATGTGCAACCGGTGTGAATTGAAAAACGCAGGACATCGTTAGAATAATCCCCGCGGTATTGTCTAGTACTGCGGGGATATTGTTCTATAGCTTACCTGGTATTATTGCTCTTCTTGCTTTTTTTCGTTCTCTTTCTCTTGTTCTTCTGATTTGAGCTGCTCGATAGCGTCAGGTTGATTGAGCTCAGCGGCGGCTTTGAGATATTCCTTTGCTTTGTCCTTGTCTACTGCCACACCGATTCCACTGGAGTAGCAGAGGCTTAGCAGGTAGAGGGCATCGGGGTATTTTTGTTCTGCTGCTTTGCTGAACCAGCGTACGCCTTCTTCTGCGGATTGAGGGACACCCTCGCCTCTGATGCATAAGCTTCCAAGGATACACTGTGCTTTCAGATCGCCCAGCTCTGCTGCTTTGCACAGATACTCAACAGCAGTGGTGACAGAGCGCTTTACGTAATCGCCAGATAAATAAATCTCACTGCGGAGTCTCAGGAAATAGGCATATGGGATTACATTGTTTTTCAGCATCTCATTGAGCGTGGTTTGTGCTTCTGAATCACCATTTTCTGCTGCAATAATATACCAGATAATTCCCAAATCCAGATTCTTTTCTGTACCTGTTCCCTGCATATAACATTGAGCAAGAGCATTCTGGGCAATCGGTACCCCTACCTCTGCTCCGTTTTGGTAAGCCTTGAAGGCCATCGGTAAATTTTGCTCTACCCCGTGACCATTTCGGTAACAAACTCCCACACCATACCAGGCGCGATCGTAGCCAGCCTCGGCTGAGGCATTGTACCATTTGAAAGCCTGAGCATAATCTTGTGGTACACCTTGACCGTTGGCGTAGCAGAGAGCCATTTTATACATGGCAACTTCGTTTTCCTGTTCGATAGCTTTTCGGTACCACTCTACGGCTTTTTCATAGGATTTTTCTATGCCGAGCATTCCTTCTGCATGGCATACTCCCAGGTCGTGACAGGCGCGACTGTCGTTGCCTTCTGCTGCAAGCTTCAGCCATTTGGCTGCATCCTCTTCTGAGCGCAGAACGCCTCGGCCACTGAGGTAGCAGTCATACAGATTCATTTGTGAAGGTATGTAGCCATGTTCGGCGGCAAGCTGCCAGCATTGTGCTGCTTTTTCCTCGGATTTCTGGATGCCGTGTCCTTCGAAATACATGCGACCTAGGTAATCTACGCAGGGAAGATGTCCTTTCTCCGCTCCTTTTGAAATCCATCTTGCTGCGGTTGTCGGAGACTTGTGCATGAGTCTTAATCCAAGCTGGAACATGCTCTCAGCATCGCCCTGTTGTGCCGCTTCCAGTAGTTTGGCATGATGAGCCTGGAAGGCCGCATTGTTATCAGTTACTTCCTCCGCGTTAGTGCTGGTGGCAGGAAGCTCGGAAGTGGGCGCGTCTGCCTGTTGCTCTGCGAAGGCTGGAAACGAGAGAAGGGCACACAATAGGGGAAGTGAACGGCGTTTCATATGAGGCTATGTTAGCAACTTTTCCCGTTCCTTACAAGAAAAAAGAAATAATCTGAGGACTAAATCAGTCGGCCAAGTGATTGATGCGTGAAAGGGGTGATGGTCTGTTCTGCGCCCATGCGCGTTTTTCGTGCCCATTCGTGGTCTGCTAACAGGGCTCTGCCTATTGCGATGAGGTCTAGCTGCTGCGTGCCCAGCATTTGTAGTAATCGGGTGAGGGGGCGACTGTCTACCCCGACTGAGCCCACGGCGATGACGGGTTTGCCTGTCAGTTGCCGCACCCATCCTGCCAGGGTAAGCGGACTACCCTCAAATTCTGGTGTATCATAGGTACGTGTGGAGATGTCGAAGATATCCACCCCGGCCTCGCTGAGCGGTAGCACGATTTCTGCAAGTTCATCGGCATTTTCCGCAATGCGGGCCTGGTAGTGCTCGGGTTTCCATTGTGAGAGCCGCAGCAGGATGGGGAAGTGCCGCCCCACGGCTTTACGCACGGCTTGCACGACTTCGCGAGCAAAGCGGACGCGGCGTGTGAGGTCGCCTCCGTATTCGTCGCTGCGGTGGTTGGTGGCAGCCCACAGGAATTGGTCGATAAGGAAGCCATGCGCTCCTTGTATCTCCACTCCATCGAATCCCAGGCGGCGGGCATTGGCCGCTGCCCGGGCAAAGGAGGCTATGACCTCCGCAATGCGGCTGCGGCTCATGGGGGCGGCTGTTTGTTGCAGGGTGATGGGGTCGATACCGGAGGGGCCGATGGGCGGTTCCTGCGGATTGGGGGCGCTGCCATCGGTGGGGCGTGCCATGCCGACGTGCCACAGCTGGGGGATTATCTTGCAATTGGTGGCGTGTACGGCACGACATATGGCTTTCCAGCCGCGCATGGCTGCTCCACCGAAAAAGCGAGGGGTGTCGGTGTCGGATGCCGCAGCGGGGTCATCTATGACCGTGCCTTCGGTAATGATGAGGCCGAGGTCATTTTCTGCCCTGCGGCGGTAGTATTCCGCCATGTCGGGCGTAGGGATGCCATCTGCGGCAAATCGGCGCGTCATGGGTGCCATGACGACGCGTGTTGCCAGGTTGATTTTGCGGTGCAGAAAGGGGGTGAAGAGTATTTCGACGTCGCGCAGAGCCAGTGTAGTTCTCGTATCCATGCCACTACTGTAGCACGCTGGCCGCTGCAGGCAAGAAGTTAGAAAAACCGTTCGCCGTGCTTACAGGCCGAGGACGCTGCGCAGGGCAAAGAGGGATGGCAGGTTCTTCGGCGGTGTCAGGATTTCGGCTCCTGGCACCTGAGCTGCGAAAGCAGGCCTGGGGTTCACCAATACCGCGCGGTCGCAGATGGAAAGCATGGGCAAATCAGCCGCGCTGTCCGTGTAGCCTACATCTGCCTTGGTGATGCCAATGGCAGCCAGACGCACCAGCTTGTTCGCTCCCTTGTTGTTGCCGGGGGCGGGGATGGCGGGCATGAAAGGCACGCGCTCGAAGGCAGCGGTAGGCGTGCCGATGGTGTGGGTGAAGCCCAGCGCCTCGCCTACCAACTGAGTCCACCAATCCGGCGAGGCGGAGCAGAGAACCGTGGTGTCGCCTGCTTGCTGATGGGCTCGGAGCTTCTCCAGCACAGGGGGATAGAGCGCAGGGAGGATTTCCTGCTGCACAAAGTCCTTGCAGTGTTGTTGCAGCTGTGCTGTGGGCATGTGCCACGCGTAGGCGAGGAAGGCGCGCTTCATGCGCTCGGTATTGAAGATGTGCAGCCCTCGCAGGATGCCACAGGGGGCAACCGCCAACAGGTAGAGCCTGCGCCAGCCGTGGTGCTTCAGCACCCAGCGGCAGAAACGCAGCTGAGAGTCGCCCGCGAAAAGCGTGCCATCCATGTCGAAGAGAGCTGTAGCCATGGGTCAGAATCGGCGGTATTGGCGAATGACTCGCCATTTCCAGATGGTCATAATGAGGGCTCCGAGGATGATGCCGCCCAGGTGTCCGGCCTCGCCGCCGGAGTTTTCGCCACCAAACAAGATGGTGGCTGTGGCTATGCCGATGACAACCAGCGCAAAGGTTCGCATGGTCATGGTAACCGGCGGGAAGAGCAGGGAAATCTGCTGGTGCGGGTACATGAATGCCACCGATACCATCACGCCATACACAGCGGCAGAGGCACCAATCATGGGTACAATCTCCCATGGCTCTACGTGTCCGGTGTAGTTGGTGAACTGATGCACCAGCTCATTGACGTACAGAACACTCTGCGGGTCTCCCGAAAGCGGGTTGACAATACCTGCCAGTGCCAGGAGGGAGGAGAACAGTGCTCCGGCTACGCCGCAGGCCAGGTAATAGGCCAGGTAACGTCGGGAGCCCATAATCTGCTCCACAAGCGGACCGAAGAAATAGAGCGCCCACATGTTGAACAGGATGTGGCCAAAATTGGCATGCAGGAATTGGTACGATATCAGGCGCCAGAGCTCACCCTCGGTAAAGCAGGTGAACCATGAATACGCGCCCATTACCTGAAGCGTGGGCTCTGTGATGTCTGCCCCGGGTACCGATATACCCAGAATGGCCGGGCGCTGGGACATAAGCCCTACCACAAAGACGACGATATTGATAATGATAAGCGAGCTGGTGACGCTGATGGTGTTTCTGTTCATGTGTGGCAGGTGAGACGATGCTCAGGCTGTTTTTGTTCAGACAGAGGGCGGAATGGCCGGCGGATTCAGGCGGGAGCCCATGGCGGCTATCTCCTCGTAGGTCAGGATGTGCTCGATGAGGCAGGCTGCTTCATCGGCTCGCTCGGGAGCCAGCCCCGCGATTTCGGTCATGAAGCGCAGCAGAATGGTGTGGGAGTAGATGACGCGCTCTGCATAACGCTCGCCCTCGCGAGTGAGGGTGATGGGGGCATACTGGTGGTACTCAATGAGCCCGTGGTCAGCCAGCTTACGCATGGCGGCGGTGACACTGGGTTTCTTGACATTGAGCATCTGCGCGATGTCGCTCACCTGAGCGGAGCCGTTCTTGTGGCAAAGGTGGCCGATGGCCTCCAGGTAGTCTTCGCCACTGCGGCCAATGCGCTTGCTGAGTTCTGTCTGGTCGTTGCTCATGACATCTTTTCCAGGGTTGCCACGCACTCCAGGTGCTTGGTCTGGGGGAACAGGTCGAAGGGCTGCACCTCCACCACCTTGTAGCCGGCTTTGTCGAATTCGGCGAGGTCGCGAATCTGAGTGGCGGGGTTGCAGGATAC
>JAFOZZ010000045.1 GCA_017390945.1 Akkermansia sp. | reverse complement strand
GAGAGGCGCTACCGTAGCACCCTTGGGCAACATAAACGTTGTGATGCAGAGGGGCACAAGGAGCATAAGCAAGCCTGGAAGGAAGAGCGTCGTAATCTGATGCAATGCCGACACGTTGCCACCTGTCCAGAGCAACAACGTGGTAACATCACCGATAGGCGACCACGAGCCACTGACCGGGCGGACACCACTCCAGCTCCGGATTAGCCGGGAAACTCACCGGAGCCAGCGTATCCGTCACCAGCTTGGGTACTCGGTTCTGAATCATCTCCACCTTGTCAGCATCAGCAAACCCATCCTCCGCATAACGAGAAAGATGCGCCATAGTATCCTCGCTCGTGGAGAAGGAGTTCATGAGCAAAAGATTGACCGGGTAGCCGGCAGCAGCGCGCAGGCTCTTCACCTGGCGCACAATCAAGTCGAGGAAAGTCACGCCGGGCTTAATCTCCAGCAGGCTCTTGGCCTTCTGTAAGCCCATGCTGGTACCCAGACCTCCATTAAGCTTAATGAGTACGGACTGAGCGAGCAAGGCAGCATCGGCCTCCGGAGTGGCGGCCACCAGAGCATCCCAATCCGCTACACCCTCAGCAGGCACGATATCGGACTCCGGTATCAGCATGCTCTGCTTGCTCTCCAGCACGTGCACACTGTGGCGGAATGCATTAATGGCGGCTTCTGACAGTCCTACGGACTTCATCTTGCTCTCAATCTGTTCAAAACTGCTCATGCCGCGCATTATAAACAGCGGCGGCCGCACTTTCAATCCCAAAGTGCGACCGCTCAAGAAATAGAGGCTTACCCAGGTCAGTTTTTCACCGGAATGAACGAAACGCCCCAGGAATGGTGCTCGCCCACATAGGGGGCCTCGATGACCACACGGTTTTCACCGGCCTTCAGCTCAAGCTCCACAGGCTCCTGCACCCACCAGATTTCTTCGGGGTCGAGCGGGGACTCGAAGTTCCAGGCATTGCCGGGGTGAGCATGCTTACCGGCTAAGCGATAGGTACGGGGATTCGTGACCTCCTTGCCGTTAATCCAGATACGAGCACCTGACTGCGACCAGGTGCCATTCTTCGGCACGCCGGTCCAGCGACGATTGGAACGAGCGGGAGCATCGAAGCCCACCATAAACTTCTGCTTACCGGCTTTCTTTGCCTTAATCGTCGTCACGGTCCACACCGTCTGCCCACCGCGAGCGGAGGGGAACATACCGAGGTAGCCGGTGTCGGGACGAGTGCGGAAGTACAGGTTGGCGCAGTGAGCTTCCTTGCTGGTAAGGCTCTTGTACTGCCCCTTCAGCACGCCCTCTCGCAGGCCGGCGGCATCAGCCGTCTTTACCGGGCCCAGCACTGTCCACTTCATCTTGGATTCCTTCCACATCGGGAACGCCTCCTGGCCGAACTGAGCCTTACGCAGAGACTGCATGCGCTTCTCGAACAAGGCATAAGCGCGACCCGGCTCCGTATCGGCAGCGGGCATATCCAGCGGCAAAGCATCGCCATCGGCACCACCGCCCTTCCAGGCGCGCTCAGCCATGGCCATCATACCCGGCCACATAGCGCACATACCGGGGATGTACTCCTTGTTATCCACCTTACCATCCGGCCAGATGCACAGAATGGAGCCCAACTTCTTCTCATCGCCCTGGGCGGAACCGCAAGGACGCATAAAGAAGTAGCGGCGCACCAGCAAGGCGGGATCCAGCAGGTTAGCATAGCCCATGGTGGAGTCGAAAGCCTTGCGCTTAATACGCTCAGGGCGAATGGACTTAGCCACCATATCGGCGCCCTCGCCCCAGCGCTGCTCTATGGAGTGCTCACCCACGGGCAGGTCGCGGTTGCTGGCCCACTGCATCGGCGTGCGATTGTAGCTCTGCAACTTCTTTGTCACGAAATCAACGAACTGAGCCGCATTCGGAATGCGTACTTCATCCGCGCCGAAGTGAATGATGGGGCACATCTCCGCCGGAATCTCGCGGCAGAACTCATCCAACAGCTCCCCCACAATCTTCATGCCCTGCGGCGTATGCATCTTAAAACCAAAAGCACGGTCAAAGTAAGCACTGTGCCCAGGCATATCCAGCTCCGGAATCACCGTGATACCGCGTGCTGCCGCATAGGCAATCACCTCACGAATCTGCGCATAGGTGTAGGTATCCTGCTTGTCACGGGTGCGGTGCTTGGGGTCGTTGAGCTGGGGATAAGCCTTGCTCTCAATGTGCCAGGCGGGATAATCCGTCAGGTGCCAATGGAAAAGGTTGACCTTCAGCTGCGCAGCCAGAGCAAGCTCCTGCTTCAAGCGCTCCACGGAGCGGAAGTTGCGACCACAGTCTTGCATGTACCCACGGTAACGGAAGGCAGGCCAGTCTTCCACCTCGCAGTACGGCAGTGTGCCTTTGCCTGTAACCAGCATCTGACGCAGCGTCTGGAAACCATTGAGCAAGCCGGCGGGCGTAACAGCCGTGAGCTGTACACCGTTATCATCAATGCTCAGGCGATACCCCTCTGCGGCTTTATCCTCCGGCAGAGCATTGGCAGCAAGCTTACACTTTACATCGAACGTGCTAGTAGCACTTGCCCCTTGCAGGTAGTCCTGCAACG
>JAFOZZ010000044.1 GCA_017390945.1 Akkermansia sp. | reverse complement strand
GGCCTTGCACTGCAACAATTCAGTAACGGAGGTTGTATTCTCCTTAAAGGTTTCGGAGCCGGTCAACAGGAAGCGCAGCGTCATGCCGAGCGCGTAAATATCTGTTCTGGCATCTTCATCCTTACGTTCCAGCGTCTCCGGCGGTACATAATAGGGAGTTGCCCAGATAATTTCCTCCGTATCCTCATCTTTCTGCCCCAGCGCCAGCCCAAAGTCGAGCACCTTGGCATGGCCATCCGGCGTGATGATGACGTTACCGGGCTTCATATCACGGTGAAGCAGCCCGGATTTATTAGCCGCTTCGAGCCCCTTCACTATCTGGATGGCATAATCGATTGCCAGTTCCTGCGATAAGGGGCCATCGCGATGCACCATCGTATCGAGGTCGCAGCCCTCTACCAGCTCCATCGCAATGTAGAATTGCCTGCGCGCACGGCCGGCTGAATAAACGGACACCACATTTTCGTGGCGCACCTTGGCCATCATGGCACATTCGTTCTCGAAGCGAGAAATGCGGTCTGGCTGATTGCGGTAGGCGTCATTGAGCACCTTGATTGCGACACTGCGATCCAGCACAAGGTCGCGGGCACGCAGCACCACGCTCATACCGCCGATACCGAGCACACCATCCACACGGAAGTTGGAGAGCATGGTATGCACGTACTCCGACTGTCCGCAGTCGGGGCAGCTCACCTGTGCATAGAACCCCAAAGCAGAGACATCGAGCTCTGCTCCGCAATCAGGACACTGCCAGATTTCTGCGTGGGAGGCCATGGTGAGTACGCGGTATCGAAAAAAGAAAGCCGGGCAGGCACTTGCGCACACCGCCCGGCTTTGGAGATATCTTAATATCAGGCAAGCTTGGGAAGAGAAGCTGCGGCTACGGCCTGGCCGTGACGCTTGGTCTTCTCATCCGGCACGCAAAGCGTGATAGCAAGCTCGGGGAACTCGCCCTTCAGCACCTCGTTGGCCTTGTCGATAATGAGCTGGCCACCGTCACCTGTGGCTACACGACCCAGGAACAGGAGGTTGCGAATGGAGTAGAACTTGGAGAAGTAGGCGATGGTGTAACCGAACTCCACGCCGATGGTCTCGTAAATCTTGCGAGCGCGGTCGTCGCCCTCAGCCATAGCGGCCTGCACCTTCTTGAGCTGCTCGGGATAGGGCATGCTGCCGAAGTCGAAACCAGCGCGGGGAGCCAGACGAGCCACAGCCTGCTGGGAGAAGTACATGGCGCCTACACCCTTGTCGCGGGACCACTCGTCTACGCCGCCGTCCTCCTGATAGTCAACAGGAACGAAAGCGAGCTCGTTGAGCCAGGGCATGATGTGACCCTCGGGGTCCACATAACCGGCAGCCAGGGAGGTACCCATAGCGATACCCAGAACGGCGTCATCGTTCATACCCATTGCACCGGCAAGAGCGGTTACTTCACCGTCGTTCACAACCTCGAAGGGAACCTCCTTACCCATGCGCTCGCTCCAACGCTGCTTGAGCGTGGTGAACATGGGACGAATCACATTGGTGAAATCCTCGGGGGAGATACCGCGGAAGAGGGAACCTACGCGGGGCTCGCTGTTCACGTATACACCAGCAGCAGAGCCACCGATAGCGTCCACCTGGGGCAGATGCTTGGCAGCACGCAGCAGGGAGTCGTCCACGCCCTCCACCTGGTACATGGGATCCTTCTGGTGGTAGGGGTCCCACACCACCTCCTCGGAGTATACCACCTCACCGTTTACCACGGCGGCGCACTTACGGTCGGAACCACCGAGGTCGAAACCGATGCGGTAGCCGTCCAGGTTGCGGCCCAGAGATACGGAAGTGGAGTTCTCAGCGGGAAGCTCGCAGGGGCAAGCCACCTTCACAATCTGAATCGGCTGGTCGTAAATCTTCTTACCAATGAAATCCCAGTCGAACTCACGAGCACCACCTGCGCAGTAGGTAGCGGCGAGCATGTCAGCAATCTTGTCGGAACCGGCAACCATGATGGTGCAGCCGCCCTTCATCCACAGAAGGAACTTAACGATACGCTCGATGTACTGATTGTTGAGGGCATCATTCTCCTCGCTGGAGGGAAGCACCTTGCCGCTCCAGCGGAAACAGGTACCATCCATACGGGTGAGAGCGATGTCAATGGCAGTGGAGGCGGGGTCAGCAGCGACCTTATCCTCAAAAGCCTTGTTCCAGAGCACCGGAGCGATGAAGTCCGGATCGAGTACGGGTGTGAATTTCGGTTGGATATTCATAACGTTACAGAAGTGATATTATCATGTTGAAAACCTGATGACAAGCTAAAAAGCGGTGTATGAGTCAAAATCAGAACTCACAGTTGCGAGGAGTACGCGGGTACGGCAGCACGTCGCGGATGTTCTGAACACCTGTCACGAACATGATAAGGCGCTCAAAGCCAACACCGAAACCAGCATGCGGCACGGTACCATAACGGCGCAGATCATTGTACCAATAGTAGGCATCTGCATCCATACCCAGACGCTCAATATTGCCCTCCAGCACATCCAGACGCTCCTCTCGCTGGCTGCCGCCAATGATTTCGCCGATGCCGGGCACCAGCACATCCATGGCGGTGACGGTCTTGCCATCGTCATTCAAGCGCATGTAGAAAGGCTTAATCTCCTTGGGATAATTATAGACGATAACCGGGCATTTGAAGTGACGCTCCGTCAGGAAGCGCTCGTGCTCGCTCTGCATATCCATACCCCAGTAGGGAGGATACTCAAACTTCTCGCCGCTGGCCTGCATGATTTCGATAGCCTCGGTGTAGGAGCAACGCACGAAGGGCTTGCTGCTCACTTCCTCCAGGCGGGCACGCAGCCCCTTGTCTACAAACTTGCAGAAGAAGTCGAAGTCGCCGCTCTCATCAGCCAGCATTGTGTTGGCAATGTGCTTGATGAAAGACTCAGCCAGCTCCATATCGCCATAGATGTCGCAGAACGCCACCTCGGGCTCAATCATCCAGAACTCCGCAGCGTGGCGGGAAGTATTACTGTTCTCAGCGCGGAAGGTGGGGCCGAAGGTATAGATATTGCTCAGTGCACAAGCGAATGTCTCACCCTCCAGCTGGCCGGACACGGTCAGACTGGCAGCCTTGCCGAAGAAATCCTTATCATAGCTCTTGTTCTCTGCCAGCGGATCAAGCGTCGTAACGTGGAACATCTCGCCCGCGCCCTCGCAGTCGGAGGCGGTGATGATGGGCGTGTGTACCCAGATGAAGTCACGCTCCATGAAGAAGCGGTGTACGGCACGGGCGATGCGGGAACGCGTGCGGAACACAGCGCCAAACAGGTTCGTGCGCGGACGAAGGTGGGCAATCGTACGCAGGAACTCGGGGGAATGCCCCTTCTTCTGCAGCGGGTAAGACTCCGGAGCAGTACCTACGAGCGTGATAGCCGTAGCCTGGATTTCCCACTTCTGCTTACCGGGGCTCTCCACTAAACGCCCCTGCACCGACACAGAGGAACCGGTCGTCATCTTGCCGATATTTTCATAACCGGGGATACCGGCATCAGCAATTACCTGGATGGAGGCCAGACTTGTACCATCATTCACCTCCAGGAAGGAAAAGGCCTTGGAATCACGACGGGTGCGAACCCAGCCCTCCACAAGAATCGAATCAAGCGCGGCATCGCTGGCCAGCGCGTGTTTGACGAGAGTTCTCTTCATGGGCACAATATAACACCATCAGGAGCGCATGGCGAGTATTTTTTCTGACTCCGCCAGCAATTTTTCGAGAGTTTCCACAATGATATTCGTGATAACAAAGTCGCGGTACCACTTTTTCTCGCACGGCACATAGTAGCACGGCAGCATGGTATCCGGCTCCTGGAATGTACCACCGGGAGGATGCAAGTGGAAATGCAGCAAGCGAACACCACTGCCTGCCAGCTCCATCTCGTGCTTATCAATAAGCTCCGGGTCAAAATTGCGGTCCTGCATACGGCGGCACATCAGGCGGATTTCGCTTTCTGCCGGATACTGCTGCAGCGCCACCATATCGTACTCCTCGGGCTGCCACTCAGGGCGGAATGCGCGAGTAAGCAAGGGGTCGCAGCAGGAGGCGATGCGGCGCAGACAGCTCTTGCGATTACTGCCGGGAGGGCCGCATATCAGGATAAGCATACGCAGCGGCGGGGTATTCTCCTTGCGATAGAGCGAGTCCAGGCGGCGCTGGGCATACATCATGCGGGCATTGAGCTCCTGCATGGTAATGACCATCTCCTCCTTACCACCAGCGTAGAAACGGCGGTCTTCAGACGACGGGTGGGGGCGATCCGGGCGGTAACGATAGGCATTGGCCATATCGAGCGTATGCATATGCTCAGTCATCGACTCCATGCCACTGGGCAGGAAATGCTTCAGCACGCGCATCACTACCTCGCGCTTGAACGAAACAAACATGTCCGCGCGCACCTCATTGTAAGGCACCCAGCTGACCACCTCAAACTCTTTGCTGTAAGTGCAATCCGTTTCAGGACGCACCCCGCGGCACTGCAACAGGAACCACGTCTGCTGCTGACCATCCCAGGTCTCGCTCTTCTGATTTTTCTCGCGGTAGAAATAGCGCAACCCGCCCCAGCGCGTCACGATATTATAAGCGGAGCGCGGCAAGCCCACTTCCTCCTCCACTTCACGCACAATAGCGTGCTCATAGGTCTCGTCATTGTGCACGCCACCCTGCGGGAAATGCAGGTGCTTACTATCCTTACTCTTGCGAGCGAGCAACAAGTTGCCCTCGGCATCCATAATCACGGCGGCTACATTAATCCGCCACCTGAAAGAATCACTACTCATGAAGATGTATTTTTACGGCGTCCGTGGCTTTCGTCATTCCACGCCTCGGTGCAATATTTTGTGCGGCAGAGCTCTGCCAGCTCAGCTTCAAATCCCGGGTAAGGCTCGTTACCCTCCACAGTTTCCACTATCGGCGCCAGGTTGCAAGCCAACAGGTACTGCCACCCTTCGAGTGGCTCGCATTCCTGAATCAACCCCTGGTGCAGCACGGCACCGCGATAACGGCGCTGCCCGGCACCTGCCAGTTTGTTGCCGGCGGTGTCAACAATATCACTCGCCACAGGGCTGGCCCAACAGGCACGGCCGCCATCCGGCGCATCCTCCACCAGCAGAGTGCACTCCACACCGCTCAGCTTGAGAGACTCAGCCAGAGCGCCGTGAATCCACTTGTAAAGCTTGTCCGCGGGCGGATAAATGCAACCCTCACGTGCAGGAAGCGTTACCGTGTAGGTGTATCCCTTGCGATGGTCCACAATTCCACCACCGGTCCAACGGCGGATGTATTCTATCCCCTCGCCCGGGAAAATTGCAGCAGCCACCGGGGTAGAATCAAAATAACCGAAGCTCACAGCCGGCTTCGCCCAGCCATAGATGCGCAGCCACGCCTCGGGGCGGCGGCTCAGCAACTCATCAGCGGCCATATTCTCGTAACCGGTGCGCAATACCGGGTCACACCAAAACCTGATGGTCGACGGAAGCGAACCATCAGGTGCAGATTGTTGCATGTCGAAGCTCATGCCAACGAGGTGTTTGAGTGAACAATATCAGATGGGCTGAGGCAGCAGTACGGAGCGGGAGAATGCTCGAGTGTGCGTGCGGAAGAATTCCTCGGGCTTGGGCGCACGGCGGCGCTTCTGGCGCACCTGCTCAATAAGGGATACACCCTCCTCTGTCAGCACTGTAATGGACATGTTGGCAGAAACGATACGGGCATTCTTGTATGTCTTGGGGCCGGCAACGATGCGATCGCCGTACACCATAATGGACTTACCCATTGTTGAGGATGTGGAGGAAATCACCGGCACGCTCACCGTATCATACGATACGCGGCCACTCTCAGCATCGGCATCATCCTTCACGTACTCAATGTTGAATACCAGGCTGAGCTCCACGATATTCTCGCACAGGAAGTTGTCTTCCTCCTGCTTCTCGAAAGGTACGTATGCGGCTTCCAGGCTAGACTGCCCCATGAGTTTCTCGAAGCTCTCACGCGGAGACACCACCTGACGATACAGAGCAAAAATGGGGAAAATACCCTTCTCCTTGTCAGAAGCATCGATGTTGAGCACCTGGTCACGGTACATAAGGCGGTAGCCCACAGCATTCACATCGCCCTGAGTGTTCATATTGTGAGCGCGGGACTGGCGATAGTTGTTGCGCAGAGAGGTGCTGCTGCTCACAGAGGGGTTGCGGTCAGGAGCGCAGGCAAAGAACACGAACTGCACGGAACGAGGAATCTGCAGGCCCTTGGGCACATTGCCGCCGCGCACATCCTGCTCCGTCTTGGCGAAGAGCCACTCATAGGAGTTGTTACCCTTCATCTGGAAGGACTCCAGGTCGCGAGCCATAATCTGCAAAGCCACTCGGCCACTGGTGTTCGTGCTGACGTCCTCCTGCACCTTCTGCCAGAGGGCGATACCCTGATTGGTAAGCTGCATGATTACCACCACAAGGCTGGCAGTAATGGCCATGGCCACAATAAGCTCCACCAGCGTAAAACCACGATGACGGCTGTAAGTCTTAGTCTTCATGAGATAGAGAATGACGAGAGAAGGTTAACGATGGAAAGACATGTTGGCGGAGAAAATGGGGCGTCCCATGCGCTGCCAGTTACGGTCGCGGTAGCGAGCCGGGTTGGGAGGAGACATCAGGTAGAACTCAGCCTTGTAGAATACGGCACCACCCCAGGGGTTCTTTTCATCCTTGGAGTAATACTCATCGGGGCTATTGCCTTCATCAATCACACCAGGATTGGGAGATACGCGGTACTCGCCGTTGTTCTTCTTCACCAGCTGAGACATCTTCACCACGAACACCGGGCCCACGGCATCCTTGATATCATCCTTATGCAGGCGGTCATTCATCGGGCAAGCGATGGATACCAGCTGGGAGTTCTTGCCGGGAATCGCCTTGGAAGCCGGCACGGAGGGATAGGAACCATCCGCACGAGGAGACTTGGACGTATTAGCACGATAGGAGAAAATAACGATGGACGTAGACGGACGCTTGCTCTTCTGCAACCAGTAGAATCCCTTATCGAACGCGGTGAGGTACTTACCATCGCTGGAGCGCTTATCCTGAGCGCCGGCGCGCTCGTGGGGGCGAATAGTTCCCATCTCCGCACGCAGAATACCGGTAATACGCTCAGCCTCCTGCTTGGTAAGAGCCTGCTGCACCATGCCACGGGCGGGTACAAACACAGTCAGGAAAATCGATACCAACACACCCACCAATGCCACAGCAAGCAGGGTCTCCATCAACGTGAAACCGCCGCAGCGGCTCGTGATTGTCTTCTTCATATAAAAATTGTTCAAAAGTTTCCGAGTTGAGTCTTAATTCTCATCATACACCTGGCGAGCCGTGCGCAGCTGGCTGATGTCGCCCCTAGGCCATATCACAATACCAGCAGCGGCAGCAGGGCGGCGCTGTGAGTCAAAATCCGAAGGAATCACGCCATCTTTCGCGCGATTACCCGTGCCACGGCGACCGCTGATAACAACGAGGCGCTGAGCCGGGGTCGTGTTGAGGGGGTCGGACTGCGGGGTGACATAGCGTCCCTTCTCGTCAAACTCAATGTAGTATACAGCTGTCTGGCCTTTACCGGAAAGGCGGGTCACCTCCGTGCCGAGCATATCGCCACCGGCGTTGTCCATCCACTTCACGGTCGTGCTGTACGTGGGGCTGAAATACACACCGGGAGGCAGGGTCACACCAGAGGAGGTAGACACCCATACGCCCTCACCCGCCACGTCCGTACCATCGTAGGTACCGCGGGAGTTTTCGTTCTTACGCTTCATCTGTACGGTCATGTAGCGCAGGTGGCGGGAATCCTGGCTCATGTTTTTTTCATCCTTGGCAATAATGAGGCGAGTATAGCAATCATTGCCTTGAGCCGTTGCACGAGCCTCGCGCACCATGCTCTCCAGCATATCCACACCCGACTCCAGCCCACGCCCCTTGCCGGAATCTCTTAACACACTGGCAGCCAATGTCATCATTACACCGATAATGGTCATCACAACCATCAACTCCACCAGAGTAAAGCCACCGGCGCGCTTATTGCAAAATGTTTTCATGTCTACGTAAAAATTACCGTACGCTAAAATACGCCACTATAAATAGCAGATTTCGCGGCTGGCTTCAACCCTTTTTTTACTTTTCGTGTCAAAAGGCTCCCATTTTTCGTTTTTAGATTGACCTTTTCCATAAAATGAGGTACAGAGAGCGGCGTCATGAACATCATCGAGTCCATTATTCTCGGCATTGTAGAGGGGTTGACAGAGTATCTCCCCGTGAGCTCCACAGGACACCTGATTATTGCTCAATACCTGATGGGACTGCCTGAGACGGACGCGATGAAGGCATTCCACATCTGCATCCAGAGCGGCGCTATCCTGGCCGTTCTCGGCCTGTATTTCAAACGCGTTAAGGATATGGTAACAGGCTCAGCCAAAGCCGTGTTGAGCCTGATAAGCAACAAAGGTGCCGACTCCGCAGAGCGCTACCCGGCCGGGGCTCGCCTGCTGGTGAACATGATTATCGCTTTCATGCCTGCGCTGGTATTTGGTCTGATGTTCAATGATTTCATTAAGAGCGTCCTCTTCAATGCCCCGACTGTGACAACGACCTGGGCGCTGGGCGGCATTGTGATTCTCCTCTTTGTTCGCCGCCGTAAAAAGAGCGGCAAGCGCTTCGGCGGCAAAGAGCTTGAAGAGCTCACCTGGAAGGGTGCCCTCAAAATCGGCCTTATGCAGAGCCTGGCCATGTGTCCCGGCACCAGCCGCAGCCTGATGACAATGCTGGGCGGCATCATGGCTGGCCTGAGCGTGGCCGCAGCGGTGGAATTCAGCTTCCTGCTGGGGCTTATCACCCTGGGCGCAGCTACCGTGCACGATGCCTATATGTACGGCCGTGAAATGGTGTCCCAGATTGGCTGGGCGCCCATCGTAGCCGGCACTGTCACGGCCTGCGTCAGCGCTGTTATTGCTGTGAAATGGATGGTGGACTACCTCAACCGCCACAGTCTGGCGCTCTTTGGTGCCTACCGACTCGTTGCCGCCGGCGTCATGCTGGTGCTTATCTTTACCGGCCTGAGCTTCAGCGATGAAAAGCCGGCAGTAGCCCCGCAGCCGGATACCGTACAGACGAAGTAATTGCGCCACCGGCGATTTTTAGACTTTTCTTTCTGCGCGATGTGTGTAGAATACAAAGTCAAGTAAGAATGATGCGTTACGGATTCAAGGTACTGAACTGGATTGTCGATTGTGCGTTGGCCTGGTTTACCCCCAGCTGGCGCCGCAAGGGGTGTGAGGCTCGTGCCGCCCTGACCCGCTACTACAATTTTAATCGCCCCCACCTCACGGATGAACGCCGCGAGCAGATACAGAATCAGCTCACCAAGCTGAAGGAGGCACTCCTCTTCTGGCGCAAGGATGAGGCCATCAAGGCCACGGAGGATATCAAAATGCTGGGCGAATGCCTGAAAGGGTTCAAGCGCAGCGCCGTAGTGGAGGTCGTAGAGTCCTTCTTCGTCATCATGGTCATCTTCCTGGGTATTCGTACATACTACGCCCAGCCTTTCCGCATTCCTACCGGCTCCATGCAGCCCACGCTCAATGGCATTACCATCCAGAAGCTGGCTGACGATGAGCCCATCCCCTCCGCAGCCACTCGCTGCTGGCAGGCCATTACCCTGGGCAGTAGCTACAGCAATATCGTAGCCAATAGTCCCAAGAGGATTATCGACCTGCGCACAGAGCGCTACTGTCTGCTCTTTACCCGCACCCGCATCTTCTTCAATGATGGCAGCCAAGAGACAGTTCCCTGCGCCAGCGGTGCTGTAGCTGAATACCTGCGCGACACCGGTAAGCTGGGGCGCACCATCATGCCGGGTGAAACCATCGTACGAGCCCGATTCGATGCCGGTGACATGGTGGTAGTGAACCGCATGGCTTACCACTTCCGCCGTCCCGAGCGCGGCGAAACCTTCGTGTTCGATACCCGTGGCATCAATACGGAAATCCCCGCTTCCATGCCCGACCAGAGCCGCGCCAGCTTCTACATCAAGCGCCTCTGCGGTGTACCCGGCGATAGCATTTCCATCACCACACCGCACCTCATCGTGAATGGGCAACCCGCCAGCGAGGCTACCATTAACCGTGTTGCATCATGCCAGGAGCCCTACAACAGCACCGGTTACAATGCGCTTAACCGCCTGCGCGATGCCGACATCTATTACCAGGCATTCATGACCGAGGGTAATACTATCTCGCTGCGTCACACGCCGCAGAATCCCAACGCCAGCGAATACCTCGCCCTGGGCGACAATACAGTCAATTCCAAAGACTCCCGCTACTGGGGACCGGTGCACCAGTTCAATGTACTAGGGCCGGCATTCCTGACCCTTTGGCCCTTCAGCAGCCACTGGGGCAGCATCGAATAAACATCACTTATACCCTCAAATCTTTCATCTGTTATGGCTGAGTCCGATACCATTACGCGCAACGCCAAATCCAACCTTGCGTTTACCCTCATGGATCTGCCCGAGGAAAAGCGCAGACACATGGCTCAATTTTATGCCTTCTGCCGTATTGTCGACGACATCGTTGACGAGCCCGGCATGGAACCCCAGGAGCGTCACACCGCACTCGACCGCTGGGTCGACATCATCTCCCTGCGCTGCAAGGCGGACGATGGTATTGAAAGCGAGGTACAGAACCTCGTCAGCGACTTGCAGCTCGATATCGCCCCCATGCTGGAGCTCATTGATGGCTGCCGTGGCGACATCGACCCTCAGCAGCCCAAGACGCGCGGAGAAATGCTGGCCTATGCCTACAAGGTAGCAGCCTGCGTTGGCATTACCAGCGCTACCGTCATGGGCGCCTCCCCCGCAGCGAAGAATTACGCCATCGCTCTGGGATATGCCCTGCAGATGGTCAATATCCTGCGCGATGTCGCGGAAGACTGCCGCAAGTACAACCGCTTCTACCTCCCGTCGGATGATATGGAGCTCTTCGGAGTCACTCGCGATGACATCCGCAACCAGCGCTACAACTACCGCATGCGTCAGTTGCTCGCATACGAAGCGGCTCTCGCCGAGAAGTTCTTTGGTGAAGCCGAGGAACATTATCAAACCCTCTCAGTGGAAGATCGCAATGCATTGATTCCGGCTCAAGCCATGAGCCTCATTTACCACACCATCCTCAACAAGATGCAGACGGATGAGTACCGCGTATTTGAGCGCCGATACAGCGTCAACAACTTCCGCAAGCTCTGGTTCCTCCTTCGCGCCCGACTTGGCACTGTTAATATGCCCTCCTTCCCCAGCGTGGCTGAGTGGGGCTTCTTCCGCAAAGACGACGAAGACGAGAAGTGACACTGGTGTAGAACCGGCCATTTTCCGCAGGAAATCGAACCTGTCCCAAATTGCCTCACGGCCATTTGCGCCAACACCGCTCCCATATGAGTGCGGGGCTTTTGGCTGCGGGCGGGTAAAAATAATGTTCTAAATAGGCATTCATCCTAGTGAAAGCTTGACAAAACAAGCTGAATCAGGCAAAATATGCCTCAGATATAGGGCAGACGTGCCCATACAGCTTTTTTAGACAAGTGCTATGAAAACGCGACTGATTTACACAGCTCTGGCAGCCGCCGCCGTGGTGTCACTCCCCTCGTGCGATGAACCGCTCCCCGAATTCCTCCAGGGACTCTTTGGCGGCAAACCTACCGAAAAACCGCAGACGCCTGATACGCCTGCCGTTCCGGAAACACCGGCTGTTCCCTCCACCCCCACGGTGGATGACATCAGCGCCGCTGTCATGCCGCAGCTCTCGGCCTACCCCTGGCTGGCTCAGGGTGCTATCACGTCTGAGACCGCTACCACTCCCGAGGGTGCACTGCAACTTACCGCCACGGTCGAGCTGAGCGTCAGCGAGAACCTCTACACCAAGGAAAATGCCCCCGCTGCATTCAATGAAGAGCGTAAGGCGATGAACCAGAGCGCTAACGCAGCCATGCAGCCCAATGCAACCTACCTGCTGCAAATTGGCGCTCCTACCGATACGATTTCCGATGCCGACCGCTCCGCTCGCGCTCTGCCTGAGGATTTGCAGCAGCTGGCCAATGAGCTGAAGGAGCTCGCCGAGTCTTCCGTATACGTTGTTACCACCCCGGCTCAGACCAAATACACCATCACTGCCACCATGCAGGCAGATAAGACGGAGAAGGGCTGGGTGCTGAGCAACGTCGCTCTCCAGACTGATTCCCTGCCCGCTCCGGATGCCCTTACGCCTGAGAGCGCCCTGCCCGCTAATGCAGCTAAGCTTACCCCCGAGTTCGAGGAAGCACGCAAGAATGAAATCCGCGAGAAGATTGCGGCTTTCGATGCTGCTGCTGCCCCCTACATCAAGGGTCGCGAGGAAGAAGCTCGCAAAACCTGGACCGAGCACAAAGCCCGCGTAGAGGAAGAAGCCCGCAAGGCTGCCGAGGTAGCTACCGCCGCTGCTGCGGAGAAGGAACAGTGGATGAACCACTGCATCAACTCTCTGGCCGATGGTAAGGTATTCTCCGGCGAGTGGTCTCGCGACTCCCGCTTCGGCGAAATCTCCATCGAAGTCACCAAGGCTGAGAAGTTCGAGAATTCCGTGCAGTTCATCGGTATCGTATACGACACCAAGCTCCCCGAGGCCAAGCTCGACATCTCCGGTCGCTGCGAGTTCAGCAAGTCCGATGCCGGCACCTCCAAGATTGACATCAATATCTACGACGGCTACTATGACCCCGATCAGCCCACCGCCCAGGTATTCGATGCCAAGGACGGCGTGCTCCTGCTCACCATCGACAAGGATGGCAAGCTTAACGGCGTGATGACCTGTACCTCCTGGAAGGACCAGCCCGCCAAGAGCTTCAAAATCAGCATGACCCCCAAGGCGACCGCTGCTAAGTAAAGCTCCCGACACCTTCAAAAGCCCCTGCTTAGTCAGGGGCTTTTTTATTGCTGTAATGCAGTGGTGAATGAGATTTATCTCCTGTGGGCGGTAAATCTTGTCAGAGAACGCAGACTGACCACATGGCTATCCCCTACGGATATCCCCCCCCTGAGTGCGGCGACTGATATTGCCACCGGACAAGAGATTTTAGAGGATTGATAGACAATACACAGAACGAGTTACACAATAACAGGCGAGTTATTGTACCGACTGAGAAAAAGGCACAAAAAGAGGTTGCAATCGCAAGGCAAATGCGCTAGAATGAGCCCACACATTATGTCACGGCAAGCTTTAGGAAAAGGACTCGGAGCGCTCATTAAGAAGACCGAAGCACGCGCAGCTGCAACACCCACAGAAACAGAGGTGGACGATAGCCGCGTCATCATGGCAAAGGCAGAGGAGATTCAGGCATCTCCTTTCCAGCCTCGCCGCACGTTCAATGAGGAACAGATTGCCGAACTGGCAGCCTCCATTCGTGAGCGTGGCCTGGTGCAGCCGCTTGTGGTACGCCGTGTGAAAGGAAAGTTTGAGCTGATTGCCGGTGAGCGCCGTCTGCGCGCTGTGCGTAGCCTGGGCATGAGTGAGGTCAAGGTGGTCGTAATGGAAGCCACGGACCGCGAGGTGGCCGAGCTCGCCCTCATCGAAAACCTGCAACGCGAAGACCTGACCCCGCTGGAAGAAGCCGAGCAGTATAAACTACTGCAAACCCGCTTTGGCATGAAACAGGAGGTCATTGCTCAGCACGTGGGTAAGTCCCGCGCAGTAGTGGCTAACATGGTGCGCCTGCTTGAGCTTGCCCCCGCCTCGCGTGAGATGCTGGAGAAAGGCGAGCTCTCCGTTGGCCACGCCAAGGTGCTGTTGCAGCTGAAGGAGGAAGCCCAGCAGGTAGCAGCCGCCACTCGTGTGGTGAAACAAGGCCTTACCGTACGCCAGACAGAGCAGCTGGTGAAGGATATCCTGAGCCCGGATCCGGCACGCCCGGCTATCGTGGGCAAGACGCTGCCTGCCGCCTATGAATCCGTGTGCCAGCAGCTTTCCCAGGACTTCGGAACCCGAGTGAACATCGCAATGAAGGGCAAGAGCAACGGCGTTATCGAGATTTCCTACGTTGGTCGTGACGAGCTTGTGCGCATTCTGCAGCTGTTCGGAGTCAATGCACCGCTCTAAAATCACACACACGCTTCCCCTGTTACTGGCCAGTCTTATGCTGGCCGGATGCAGTGATAATTCTACGAGCAAAGCCCCTGCTCCCCCCAAGACACAGCCCGCCGCCGAGCTGCAGGCCACACCGGATTTCTATGGGCAGAATGCCTACATCCACTGCGCCAACATCTGCGCTATCGGCCCACGTCACACCGGAACCCCAGGCTACGCGACTCAATTAGCTTATCTGAGCAAACACCTCAAAGCGGCGGGGTGGACAGTTACAGAGCGAGCATTCTCGCTTTCCAACGGTGTGCGCATGGTCAACCTGCATGCCACTTGGGGCGAAGCTGACACCACACGCCCCATTGTGGTCTCCTGTCACATTGATACCAAGCAAGGTGTTGGCTCCGCCTTTGTAGGGGCTGATGATGGAGCCAGTGCTGCTGCCGCCATGCTCGAACTGGCACGCGTATTACCTGCCTCGGCTGAAAAAGCAGCGGCGGTGGAGCTCGTTTTCTTCGATGGTGAGGAGTCCTTTGCCTGGAAAATGACCGAGCAGGACGGCCTTTATGGCTCGCGCTACGATGTCATGCGCCGAGGGGACGCTCTGCCGCGCTACCTGATTAACCTGGATATGGTGGGAGCCCGCAACAAGACGATTGCCATCCCCCTGCTCGATACGAGCGAAGAAATGCTGGCTGAGTACGAGGCGGTCATCAGCGAGCTTCAACTCTCTGAGCGCCGATGGAATGTCCACCCCGGGGGCTACATGGACGACCACCTGCCCTTTGAAAATGCCGGGGTTGCCACCATCAACCTTATCTGCGACTTTACCAAGGGCAACTGGTGGCACACAGAGCGCGACAACATGGAGCGCATCTGCCCCCAATCCCTTCAAGAAACCGGCAATTTTGTGCAGGCTCTCTTGAAACGCTTGGTGAACAAGCTCTGAAGAAACGCGGCATCCAGGAGCTAGCGCTCTTTGATGTAAGCTATCACCAACTTACACCAAAGCGAAAATATCACGAGAGAAACCGCGCCAAAGATAACAGAAATCGTCCAGTTCCCCCAACCGGTAATGCACATACGCGAAGGCTCAGCGGGGTCGTATACCACTTCCACTTTCTCGCCACGTTCATAAGAGGAGAACAGGTTGCCCTCGACATTATATTCCTCCTTCAGAACATCGCCTTGCTTCGTGGTATACGATACCACGGCATATTTAACAGAACTCCGGCGACCTTTGCGACCGCTACGCGTTTTGGTACGGAAGCCCTCAACAGTCCCTTCAACGCGTTCCCCGACCTGATACAAATCGTATGTATCATACGCCGTACCTACTGCAACGCCTCCAAAAACGAGGGCAAACAACAGCACGATAACACAAGGTAAAAGGGTCTGCCCGACTTCACGCCGACGACGCCTGTATGGAGCCTCATCCATGCGAATCAATTAAACAAATCCGGGTAGCAACGGTGTGCCATATCGGACGACAGACCGCGGATGGTGTAGCTATCCTCTGCCTGAAGCGCCTCCTCAGCCATGGCACGGCATTCCTCATAATTAAGGTGACGAATAGCATAGCGAACCACAGGCAGCAAGTGAGCGCCCACAGACAGCTCAGACACGCCCAAGCCGACCAGCAGCGGCACCAGGTTTATATCGCCACCCATCTCACCGCACACAGCGGTAGGAATACCGGCGGAAATCGTCTGGCGCATCAAACGCACTACACCGGGATGCGTAGGACGGAACATGCTGGCCACGCGGAAGTTCACGCGATCCACAGCAATAGTGTACTGCGTAAGGTCATTGGTACCGATGGAGAAGAAGTCCACGTGACGAGCGAGCACATCAGACATCATAGCCGCACTCGGCACCTCTATCATGATACCGACACGCATGTGTTCATCGTAGGCCTGCCCGCGCTCGCGCAGCTCGGCGCGGCATTCATCCAGCAGCGCCTTCACGTCCTTCACCTCGGTAATACCCGATACCATGGGGAACATAACGCCGACCTTGCCATGAGCAGAAGCTCGCAGAATGGCACGCAGCTGTTCCTTGAAAATCTCCACTCGGCTGAGCGACACACGAATACCGCGCCAGCCCAGGAAAGGATTATCCTCCTTCTCCTCAAGCACTTCAAAGGGCAGCTTATCACCGCCAGAATCAAGGGTTCGGAAAATCACCTCCTGCGGACTGCAACTCTCCACCAGCTTGCGGTAGTGCTCATACTGAGCCTCCTCATCCGGCAGGCTACCAGCCCCCAGCAGGAAGAACTCGGTACGGAACAAGCCCACGCCCTCGGCGCCGGAGCGCTGAATCGCCGTATACTCGTGCGCAAACTCCACATTGGCAGCCAGGCGGATACGGCGGCCATCCGTCGTTTCCGCAGGCAAGTCCTTCATGTCGATGAGCGCAGTGTATGCACGCTCTTTCTCAGCCTGAAGCTCGCGATAGTGCTGTAACGTCTCCTCGGTGGGGTTCAGAATGAGATGGCCGTTGTAGCCATCCAAAATGGCCTGGCAGCCCACACGGGAATCAATGACCAGATTCGGCACAGCGACCACGGCCGGCATACCCAGAGAGCGTGCCAGAATAGCCGTATGCGACACCGCAGAACCGGCTTCCGTCACAAATCCTGCAACCTTACGCGGGTCAAGGTCAGCAGTATCGCTGGGGGTAAGGTCGTAGGCCGCGAGCACGCAAGGCTCCGTACAATCACCACACAGCGGCGTGCTCTGTGAGGGAGCCATATTCTTCAGCACGCGCTGCAAGACGTCCCCGATATCCACCACGCGAGAGCGCAGATAGGGGTCGTCCACGTGGCGCATGACCTCCATGAAGTTCTGCACCACTGCATAGTACACAGAATCAATATTCTGCATACGTTTCGGGAACTCCTTGCGGAGTTTATTCAAAATCGTCTTATCTCGCAGGAAAAGAAGATGCGCGTCGAAAATGGCAGCCTCATGAGCCCCGGAAAGGTGCTCTACACGAGCTTTGAGGGAATTCAGTTCCTCCTCCGTACGAGCGAGCGCACTCTCAAAACGCTCCCACTCGCTATCCATTTCCGTAGGAAGGATGGTGCGCACCACGGGCGACGAACAACCGCGAGCCTCAACACGCAATACCCCCATCGCAATACCCGGCGACACGGGCATGCCTTTGAGTCTGCGTTCAAATCCTTCCTGATAATTCATCTGATATCAAACAGGCGGTAACGGTTATTCCTCGCCGAACTTCTTCTCGACAAGCTCTTCCAGAGCGGCCATGGCCTCGGCTTCATCGGCACCATCGGTTGTAACAGAAATCTCGGCGCCACAGCCCACAGCCAGCATCATCAGTCCCATAATACTCTTACCATCAACAGATTCATCATCCTTTTCCACTGTTACATCGGCTGCAAAACGACTAGCCACGCGTACAAACTGAGCCGCGGGACGAGCATGAATACCAAGTTTATTAAGGATGGTGAGTTTTTTTGTTATCATATCGTTGCTAAGTTGCGCTTTTGTTCACGCGACAGTATACGACATCAAGCGCTATAATACCAGCTTTTTTTTCAGAAAATCTCGGATTCATATCAGCAAGCAGGCGTTCCCCAATCAGAGAACGCCTGAAAATAGAATTCTTGGAGCTATTTTATGCTTCACTTGTCAGGGCTGAGATAGTCCGGCCAATCCTCCGGCTCTGGCCCGGTATAAGGCTTTGCTTCGGGTGAACATAAATCCAACTCAGCATTGTAATAGGGCGTCTTCATCCCCACCAAGCCAAGCAATGTGTGGAAGAAATGCTCATGCCCAATCGTCATTCGGCGAGACTCCTTCAACTGTGCCACCGCCTGAGCAAACTGAGGATTCAACTGCTCATACTCAGGCGAAGCTACCGCGAAGGCACTTACGCCGGAACCGCCCTGCGTACTGAAGAAGAATGAACGCTCCGAAATCGCTTTACCACGCCCCCAAGTACCGTTGTAATCACCAATATACTCACCATGGTCGCTTACATAAACGTAGACATAAGGGCGCCCCTTCAACTGCTCAAGCACGCGATGCACGAACTTGTCTGTATAATGAATCGTATTATCATACGCGTTTCTAATTGCATCACCATAACGCGGGGATGTATTCACCACATGCAACGAAGGCGTAAAGGGAGGATTCTTCTGATCATACATATAGAAGTGCGTGTGACTACCTTCATTATTGATGAACATAAACACATTTTTGTTACCGGTCTTTTGCAAGCACCGCTTTACTTGCTCCACGGTCTCCATCACATCATTGTTTGTATAGTGGCGTTCATCGGAGGCAGAGGTAAGCATACGCAGAACCTTATCGGCACGCATCGATTGACGATTGAATGCACCATAGAAACTATGCACAGCAAAGCCATTTGCTTTGAACAAATCCATCACGGAGCCACATGTTGCCTTCATCTCCTGGTTACTTTCATTGATATCGTCCAAATCGCGACGAGCATCGGTCAGCAATGCAGCAAGACAATTGACTGTTGTATGACCGGAAGCCACACAGCGTTCCCAGTTAATCAGACGAGGATTGGCTGAAAGATTTGGGGTTGTATCACGTTCATACCCGTTGAAGCCACAGCGGTCAGCTCGCACACTTTCGCCGATGTGAAACACGATAACGCAACCATCATCATCTTTCAATAGAGGCATTTCACTCGGTTTCTCGGCAGGAGACGGAAGAGACTCGATGTATTCACCCACTGCGCCAGAAGCGCGCTTTATATCTCTAAACATTCGGAAGGAGCGCTTGCATGTACCAAATGTCCCCAGATGAGAAATGTTAGTATAGGTATCCGTCAGCATGGGGAACATCATATACAGCAATGCCGCCATAGCAAGGAGCAAACCTCCCAAGGAACGCTTACTCATGGGAGTTATCACACGACAGAGCAAATACAGCACGCCCGCCACAAAGGCAACACCAGCAATCAGCATGCTAATATTCGTCACAGTAACGTAAGTCATGAGCTCATCCTTAGAGCACTCAAGAGCCTCTGCCAACAACATAGAATTAAGCAGAATTTTAAAGCGGAAATGAGCACCGGTCTCAAACATACCAACCAGCATTATAGGTGCCAGAAGAATGAGAGAATAGCGGCGCATCAATAACCAAAGAGAGGTCACGACCAACACAAGAATAACTAGGCAATGACAGAAAGCCGACGGCGAAAGCATAATGTGTGGTGATGTCACCAGGGTAAGTACAATACATACACCGACGAATGGAAGCAACTGCCGAGTCGGAGGCAAACATAACCACTGCTTACGGCGATTCACCCACACGAAGGCGCACATCAGAACCAGCAATAAGCCACTAGCTACCCACGAAGCCCCGCCCTGCAGATTTGTAGGCACGTACTGCTCCCAGTTGCAGAACATCGGCATCATCATTCCCAGAGCAATTAGCAGAACCAGCAGTTTTGAACCTGTATTTTTACCCCCATTCTCCTTGTTATCGTTGACGTCCATGTGCAAAGTTTATCACCGCAGCTACTATGTTGCAAGATTTTATATAGAACCTCGCTTAAAATTAGGAGAAAAAGTTGACTGAGTGACACGCTTTGGCACCCGTGCGCGCGTCAATTTAGCTTGTATTCCTGCAAAAAGCTGCTAGAATAACACCATAGACATTCTCCCAATTTTATGAGCAACAAAATCACTCCTTACCTTCAAGGCATCTCTGCGGCAGGTGTCGTCATCGGCCTTGCCGGTGTATTCTCCGCTATAATTCTGCCCGCAGATGCTCCCAGCACCCTTCCCACCCCGGCTACGCCCGAGGCAGCTAAGAACATGGCAGAAGCCGTGATGAATAGCAAATGCGCCGACTGCCACGGTGAGAAACCCGCGTTCAACGGCCTTATGAATCTCCTTTCCCTCGGCCAGATGAAGCGCGATATCGAGGGTGCTCAGCGCGCCTTTACCATGAAGCCCGATGGCTCCGTGCGCTCCTCCAATATCGATTTCCTGAAGATGGATCAGGTACTGCGCACTCGCAGCATGCCCCCTGCTCTCTATACCATGGTGCACCTGGGTACCGCCCTCACACAGGACGATATCACCATCATGCGCCATCACTACAGCCAGAAGGAGGCCATGAAGCGTGCATTCGCCCCCATCCGCCCGGCTGACATGACGCAGGATGAGTTCACCGCCTACGTTTGGAACCTGCCGGATGCCGCCAGCAACCCGGACCAGGAAACGCTGGCCAAGACCTGGGGTAAGGTGTACCTGGGACACCGCCTGTACTTCGACGCCCGCCTGTCCACCACCAATAAGGTATCCTGCGCCTCCTGTCACGACCTCACCAAGGGTGGCACCGACAACCTCGCCAAGTCCGAGGGCGTTCCCGGTGCCGATGGCAAGCCCCAGCTGGGTGGCGTGAATGCCCCCACTGTCTACAATGCTGAGCACAATATCCGCCAGTTCTGGGATGGCCGCGCCGCAAACCTGCAGGAGCAGGCAGGTGGCCCGCCCCTCAATCCTGTGGAAATGGGCTACAGCCACCCCGATGACTGGAAAGCTATCGCTGAAAAACTTGCCAAGGACAGCGAGTACAAGATTCTCTTCCCCCTGGTATATGGCGATAAGGGCATCACTGCCGAGACTATCACCGATGCCATCGCAGCCTATGAGCGCACACTTGTCACCCCGGACAGCGATTTCGACAAATACCTGATGGGCGACGACAACGCCATGACGAAGCAGCAGAAGAAGGGCATGGAGGACTTCCTGACCTACGGCTGCGCCACCTGCCATGCTGGTCCCACCATGGGCGGCCAGAGCTTTGAGTACATCAATACGCACGCTAAGCTGCGCACCCTCGCCACCACAGACTACACGGAGGGCGCCTTCGGCCTGAAGGACTTCACCAAGAAGGAACAGCACAAGGATATGTTCCGCGTGCCGAACCTGCGCAACGTAGCACTCACTGCTCCCTACTTCCACACGGGGACGGTAGACAAGCTCGAAGATGCCGTGCGCATCATGTTCGAGACGCAGACCCGCAAGACGCCCTCCGCAGCCCTCGTGGCAGATGTAACGGCGTTCCTGCAGGCACAGACCGGCTGCTACAAGGGCAAGCCGCTCACTGAGCTCACCGCCAAGGATGTTGAGCCCGAGTTTGTAAGCGAGCAGCTTCCCAGCGCTCAGCAAAAGGCCGAACAGACCGACAAATGATTCGTTTTTCACCACTCGCCAGCAGTAGCAAGGGCAATGCCACCGTCATATCCGCCGGTGGCACCCACCTGCTGGTAGATACCGGCATCAGCGCCACACGCATCCGCAAGGGGCTGGCAGAATGCGGACTGGCTGTCTGCGACCTCTCCGGCGTGTTGTTCACCCACGAGCACACAGACCACACCTGCGGCCTTGGCATCCTTTCCAAAAAGGATGCCTTGCGCGTCTATTGCACCCGCTATCTCGGGCAGGATTTGCGCGTCATGGCATCAGCCTCCACCACCTTCACCTACATCGAGCCCGGCAGCCCGGTGAAGATTGGAGCCATTACCGTCACCCCCTTTGCCGTAAGCCACGATGCCACGGATCCCGTAGGCTATCTCTTTGAGTACGAGGGCACACGCCTCGGCTACATAACGGACACCGGGCGCATCATGCGCGGTATGGATACCCTGCTCTCCGGCGTACACGGTCTCTATCTGGAGTCCAACTACGACAATGAGATGCTCTACAACTCCGGTCGCCCGATGGCACTCATCGAGCGTATTGAAAGCAACTGGGGACACCTGTCCAATGAGCAGGCAGGCGAGTTTGTTCGCCAGATTGCTCACCCCGACCTCCAGCACATTGTGCTCGCCCACATCAGCCAGGACTGCAACACCCCCGAAAAGGCTCACAAAGCCATGCAACAGACACTCAGCGAGCTCCAGCTCCCCACTCAACTCGTCTGTGCTCCGGCAGCCTATCGCCTGCCGTGGATTGAAATTGCAGCCACATAACCTTTATTTATTTCAACCTACATTAAACCGATTATGACTACTAAATCAACATTATTGATGTTAGCTGCCATGACTGTAAGCACCCTCTCGGCACAAGATGCCAAAAAGATAGCAGACAGCCTCACGGTTCCCGCCACCCTCACCCCCGGTGATACACTGAGCGTACCCACCGTCCCCGGTGCGGATGTTCAGTTCCTTGGCGCTGACTACGAGCAGATTATCACAGCCGATGGCAAAGTACGCCGCGTACTCAGCGACACCCCGGTAAAGGTCAACTTCCGCGTCACCAAAGATGGCAAGGAGGCTTTCAGTAAGGACTACGAAATCCTCGTAAAGAGCCGCCATCAAGCCAACGGCGACGTGAACGCCAAGCCGCAGGTTATCCCCTCCATCCTGCAGTGGAAGGGCGGCAAGGGTGAGTTCCGCCTCGGCGACAAAGTAAAGGTGTACACCAACGCCGCTCCTGAGCTGAAAGAGCTCCTCAGCGCCGACCTGAAAGCCATCGGCAACTGCGAGGTTGAGCTCGTGAAAGACCCTCGCGAAGCGCAGATTTGCTTCATTCGTCACGCACACATGGCAACGAAGGCTCCCTCTGGAGCCGCCGTTGATACGAAAGCCATGCGCGAATCCTATCACATGAAAGTCAGTGACAAGGCGCTCTACATTGCAGCGCCCTCCGACACCGGCCTGATGTGGGGTTCCCGTACCATGTTGCAGATTCTCAAGCAGACCGGCGGCAGTGTACCCTGCGGCGCTGCGTTCGACGTACCCCGCTACCAGGTGCGCGGCGTTCTCTTCGACATCGCCCGTACCCCCTACACTCTGGACGACCTGCGCAAGGCCATCGACACCATGGCCTGGTACAAGATGAACGACCTGCACCTCGTCATCAACAACAACTACATCTTCCTCGAGGAATATGTGAAGGACGGCCACGACCCGCTCAAGGAGGCCTACACCGCCTTCCGTCTGGAAAGCAAGATGGTGGGCAAAAACGGCGTACCGCTTACGGCTCAGGACCTCTCCTTCACCAAGAAAGAGTTCCGCGAGCTCATCGACTACGCCAAGCTGCGCGGCGTAAATATCGTACCTGAGTTCGACACCCCCGGCCACGCCCTTTCCTTCACCAAGGTACGCCCCGACCTCATTTATCAGGGCAAGATGGGTAACCCCGGTCGCCGCTCCGACCACATCGATGCCGGCAACCCTGAGACTCTCAAGTTCGTATCCGAAGTGCTTGATGAATACCTGCTGCCCGATGCCGAGACCGGCAAGGCTCCGCTGGATGGCTGCGTCATCCACGTAGGCGCCGATGAGTTCTACGGTGATTCCGAGGCTTACCGCAAGTACTCCGACGGCCTGCTCAAGTACGTGAAGAGCCGCGGTTTCACCCCGCGTATCTGGGGCAGCCTGACCCACAAGCCCGGTAAGACTCCTGTGGAGGCCGAGGGCGTGGAAATGAACCTGTGGAGCAGCCAGTGGCAAGACCCGGTGGAGGCTATGAACGCCGGCTACAAGCTCATCAACACCAACGATGGCCACCTTTACATCGTACCCTTTGCTGGCTACTACTGGCCTACACTCAACAACGCCTTCCAGTATGAGAAGTGGCGTCCCAACTATGTGGGCAACACCCACATCCCTGCCGGTCACCCGAACCTCATCGGCGCTACATTCGCCATCTGGAACGACATGTGCGACCTCCGCCACTCCGGCTACGGCATGTACGATATCTGGGACATCTTCCGCACCTCAACCGACGTGCTCAGCCAGCGCATGTGGGGCACGGAGCAGAGCCCGGACACATTCAAGCAGCACCGAGCCCTTGCCGACAAGATTGGCGAGGCACCCGGCCTGAATCCACTCAACGTCCGTGCAGGTGACGCCCCGGTACAGGCAGCCCCCGCCACCCTGCCCATGCAGCTGAATGAGAAGGCAGCCGGCCCGAACTACCACCTCACTGCCGAGGTAGAGCTCACCGCAGCCCCCGAGGGTACCGAGCAGGTGCTGCTCAGCGGCCCGGAGGGTAAGCTTATCGCAGTCATGAAAGACGGCACCGTTGGTTTCCGCCGTGATGACACCATGGAGTTCTCCTTCGGTGGCAAGCTGCCCGTAGGTAAGAAGGTGAAGCTCGAACTCATCGGCAAGCCCCAGAGCACTCAGCTGCTGGTAGATGGTGCTGAGATTGGCACCCTCACACTCATGAACTACAAAGACCGCGAAAACGGCTGGAAGAACCGCACCAAAGGACTGCGCTCCACCTTTGTTCTCCCCTTACAGACCGTAGGCGAAAGCTTTAATGGTAAGGTTCACAGCCTCAAGGTTGAGTTCTCCGCCCCCGGCAAATAACATGGACGCGGAACACGAATACCAGCAAGCCGCCCTCGCCTTTAAGGCTGGCAATGCCGCGGAAGGCGCAGAACACCTGCGCCGTGCCGCCTTTGCCGGCCATGCCGAGGCGCAAAACCAGCTCGCACGCGTGTACTTTGCCCAGGTGAAGACGCGCGAGGATATCGCCAACCTCGAATCCGCAGCTCAGAGCGGCGACCATGTCGCGCTCTTTGTGCTCGCCATGTGCCTCATCCAGGGCACACTCCTGCCCAAAGACACCGACAAGGCACTCACCGCCCTGCGCATCGCCGCCCGCAGCGGCAACACTATGGCCTCCGCCATGCTCGCCAGCCAAGGCGAACCCGAGGAATAAGCGAGCAACACATAGAATACTATTCATCCAAAGCCTCCGTTTCCACGGAGGCTTTTTTATCGGATAAAGGGCACCATCAGCAGCCCCCCTGCAAGTCTGAAAAAACAAAAGAATCCCAGAGAACTTC
The DNA here is from genome assembly GCA_017390945.1 of Akkermansia sp. Classification (GTDB taxonomy): domain Bacteria; phylum Verrucomicrobiota; class Verrucomicrobiia; order Verrucomicrobiales; family Akkermansiaceae; genus Akkermansia. Next base: position 27,299 of record JAFOZZ010000044.1, on the reverse strand, counting down.
TGGTGATAAAGGCGGCAGTTACACAATTAGCGGTCGCTTTCCGCCTTTAAACATCAAACATTAAACATCCAAAACATCTTTAGAGGCATCTCCTCAGCAAAACGCACCACCCACGCGCCTATTGAACGGCACGGGGGTGGTTGTTAAATGAAATGAGTGTCAGACACTTTATTGCTGCTCCTGGGCGGCGGCTTTGCGGGCGGCCTTAGCCGCAGCTTTGGCGGCCTTCTCAGCCATCTTCTGCTTCTCCTCTTCGGAGAGGATGCGGGGGAAGACGGGGCTGGGAGCCTGCACAGCGTGACCATCCTTCAGGATACCCCATGCAAGGGTCTGCGGGCTGAGGGTGGCGGCATCCACCTGCAGCTGGGAGAGGATGCGGGCGGAGGCATCGGGCAGCACGCAGCCGATGAGGTAGCCAACCTGCACACAGCTCTCCAGCAGGTGAGAGAGCACGCTCTGCAGCTCGGGCAGACGAGTTTCGTCCTTAGCAAGCATGAAGGGCTGAGTCTTCTCGATGTAGGCATTGCACTGCCCCACGTGAGCATTCAGCGCGGCAAGAGCCTCGGAGGTGTTGTAAGCATTCATGCACTCCGTGAAGCGAGCGACCGTGTCGGCCATGCTCTGGCGGAGAGCAGCGGAGAGCTCATCGGCAGAGGGCTCAGCAGCCACAGTCACCGTACCACCGAGGTAGCGCGTGCACATGTTGAGGGAGCGGTTGCAGAGGTTGCCGAGGTCGTTGGCAAGCTCGGTGTTGTAAATCATCTTCATGCGCTCAGCATCATAGTCGCTGTCGTAGCCGGTCTTGGTATCGCGCACCAGGTAGTAGCGCACAGCCTCCGGGCCGAATACATCGCAGAGATCGTTCGGGTCTACGATGTTGCCGAGGGACTTAGACATCTTCTCACCCTTGATGTTGAGCCAGCCATGCACCAGCAGGCGGGGCATCTCGTCATCGGAGAAGCCCATGGCGTGCAGCATGCAGAACCAGTAGATACCGTGAGCAGGCACAAGGATATCCTTACCAATCACCTCACAGGCAGCAGGCCACAGCTTGTTGAAGTCGGGCAGCGTGGGGTTGCCATCGGACAGATAACCGGCGAAGGAAATGTAGTTAATCAGGGCGTCGAACCATACGTAGGTCACGAAATCCGGGTCGAACGGCAGCGGAATCCCCCAGCTCAGACGATCCTTGGGACGAGAGATGCAGAGATCATTCGTCGCGCGCTCGATAGCTTGCAGCAAATCCTGGCGGCGGAAGTCGGGTGTAACACACTCGGGGTGCGTCGTCACAAACTCCTTCAGCCATGCGGTGTGAGCCGTCAGGTTGAAGTACCAGTTCTCCTCCTCCAGCTCAATCACCTGCCCCCACTCGGGGCCGAAGTTGCCGTCCTCGCCGCGCTCCTTGTCGGTGAGGAACTGCTCCTGACGCACAGAGTAGAAGCCCTTGTAGGCCTTTTTATACAGGCAGCCCTTCTCCTTCAAGTTGGTGAGAATCTTCTGCACGCAGGCCTTGTGGCGGGCATCAGTGGTAGCTGCCCAGCCATCATAGGAGATACCAAGGCGCTCCCAGAGGGCGATGAAGCGCTTGGTCACAGTATCGGCGTACTCCTGCGGGGAGATGTCGGCCTCCTCAGCCTTCTGCTGTACCTTCTGGCCGTGCTGGTCTACACCTGTCAGCAGGAAAGTATCCTCACCGCACATTCGGTGCCAACGAGCCAATACGTCCGCAAGGACTTTCTCATAAGCATGCCCGATGTGGGGGGAACCATTCGTATAATCAATTGCTGTAGTGATGTAGAACATAGCGCGGAAATTGTACTACCGCCACCCCGTTCAGGCAAGCCAAATCTCAGACATATCTGAGCTATTGAACCTGCGGGAGTGCATTATTTGGCATCGGGATGCAGTTTTGCGCCACGCGAGCGCAAAAGTTCTCCCACAGCACGAGCCGCAGCAGAATCGATGCGCCCGAAGTGAATGCGCAACGAGTTTCCGCTGTTATTCAAGGCATTGATATCAGCTCCGGCATCCAGCAAAAGCCGCACAATTTCCACCGCACTCTCGGGGTGAACCTGCCGGTCGACACGCAGTTGGAACAGATAATCAGAGAAATAGCGTCTTCCCCGTTTACCAAAACGGGGGCTTGCGCCTTTACTGAGTGCAAGTTCTGTCAGCGAGGGCTCGTTGGGATGATTCCACATCAACACCAGCATAAGGTTGCTACCCTTCTCACCCACATGGCTGTCAGGGTGCACACCACCCTCCAGCAGGTCACGGATAAGTCCTGCGCTATAAAATCTCCAGCCAATCCACCACTTCTCCGTTCGTTTGCCGAGGTCCTGATTTCCATAGCGCAGCAACAGGCGGCGCAAGTCATCGCTGGCGGTAAGCTCAAACGGGACGTTGTGCTCAGCTATATCCCAAATTCGGGTTATTGTTGCGGCATCCGGGTCGGCGCTCTTATCCAACAAAGCTTTAGCCAACCGCAATCTGTCTTCCTCAGCCGTACGGTGCTCAAAACTCACCAGCATCCCCAGCGGTGTATAGCCGGGGTACCCCATATCCTCCCACTTTTCAGGGCGGGCATTCACGTCAGCCCCGGCATCGATGAGTGCCTGAGCCAGTGCTACATCTCCCGCCATACAGGCGGCCTGCAGCGCGGTGAATCCCGATGGTGAACGCAGCGACACATCACCCCCGGCCGCCACGCGCCTGAGCAGCTCCGGCACTTCGCGCTGCCAGGCCTCCCGCCCCAGGTAATCACCGGCGCGGGACTTATCCATCTGCTGATTGCGAGTGAGGGCGTCATCCTTCGTCATGAGGGATTCCGCCAAGCGGACACAATCCGTCTGCCACGGCTCAGCTGCGCAGGTTACAGGAAGAGCGGTAGCCAGTAACAACAGGGAATAAACGAGTCCTTTCATCATATTGCGGTGTGTTTTAGCGCACATTCATGATAGCACGACATACATGAGTCGTCAATTTTGGATTGCTCCTCTTATCCACAGAATTCATTCAGCCGCTGCTCCTGAAAACAGCGGCTGACAACAATACATTATCCGTGCTTGCGAAAAGACGGCTCAGCTTCCTCGGCTTTGAAATTGTAGAGGGGCTTAAAGATATCCACCACATCGACGGTAGGCCCGATATGCTTCAGAATGGCATCCATCCCCTTGTAGGCCATGGGCGATTCATCGAGCGTTTTCTGGGTCACAGACGTTGTGTAAATACCCTGCATCTGCTTCCGGAACTCCTTCATCGACAGCTCTCGGAAGGCCTGAGAGCGACTCATGAGGCGCCCTGCACCATGCGGGGCTGACTGATTCCAATCGTCGTTCCCCTTACCGATACCATAGATGCAACCATCGCGCATGTTGATGGGGATGAGCAGTTTCTCATCGGCACGAGCTGAAATAGCCCCCTTGCGTACAATGTTGCTCTCGTGGTCGATGTAGTTGTGAGTGGTATGGAACATATCCTGCACATCCAGACCGAGGCGGCGGATGATGATTTCTGCCATCACCTCGCGGTTACGCAGGGCGAAGTTCTGGCATATTTTCATATCGTGCAGGTAATGCTCGCGCCCCTCACCCTCCAAGTAGCACAAATCTGCCGGGATATCGGGCGTCAGTTCACTCCAGCGAGCACGCAGGGCTTTAACAGCGCTCTGAATCTCGCGCTGGCGCCCCTGCTCCTTCAGCTCAGCAATGAGGGCAGCCTCCAGCTCGCCTCGATTTCCTATACCGGAGCGACGCTCAATTGCCATTTTCTGGTACAAATCGCACACCTGCTTACCCAGGTTACGCGAACCGGAGTGAATGATGAGGTAATGGTTGCCGTAGGAATCGACATCAACCTCCACAAAATGGTTACCACCTCCCAGCGACCCCAGCGAACAACGCAGGTGCTTTACATGCTCCAGCAGCGGCAGACAATGGAGGGAGTCCAGTTCATCAAACGCCTCCACCGGCTCGCGATGTACGTACATACCGCTAGGGATATTGCGGTGCAGAATGTCATCGAGTGCGGCAAAATCCGGCTTCTGTTTACCCAGAGCCACCGTCAACATACCGCAACCGATATCCACGCCCACAATGTTAGGGATTACCTTATCGCCTAAATCAGCAGTAAAGCCGATAACGCAGCCCTTACCCGCATGAACATCGGGCATGATGCGCACCTTAGCATCCGCAAATGCAGGTTGAGCCAGTAACTTTGCTATCTGTTTTCGAGCCAACTCTTCTACCTCATCCGTGTAGATTTTCAGATTCATATGATGTGTGTGTATGATTATTGTCTGTTTTCTGTCTCACGACAGAATATCTTTTTTTTCAGGAGAACTCCTGAAAACGCAGCAAACAAATGAATGCTGCGACATGCAACTTATGCATTGATTTGGAACTCGTCCTTCATAGGGCGTGGGAATGAGTGTAGCAGGTAGTGACACACTGTCAAGAGAAAATCATATACAATTGTGTCACGCAAATGAGGACGCCGCATCAGGGAGCAAAATGTCACGAAGAAAAAAAGAAAGCATGCAATACTGTTGAATTGACATTTCATGCGCGCGTATGGTATACTGGGGGCATGCAAATATCCCCGGAAGAAACGCCCAAAACACCCAAGTATCCTTCGCTGGCGCAAGCTGTAACTCTGGTTGCTGCGGCTACGGCTCTGACGGCATGCGATGATAGAGAAAGCGGACAACGCCTTCCCGGAGAGCCCCCCCCTTTCGAGCGTGGGCCGGAAGTTCTTTCCGGCATTATCGCAAGGCCTGCCCCTAAGCGTCCGCCCATCAATCGTAGGCCAGGGCCGGCTACGCCGGGAGTCTTTGTCATACCTGAGACTCGCGACAACAAACAACCGTCTACTCCCAGTTATGCGGAACAAGGCCTGCCCGGGCGTTACCTGTTACCCGATAAAAACAAGCAATAACCACCTCACCAATATTTTATTATGAAAATCCAAGCAGAACAAAAGGCTCCTGCGCCAAAATACCCGACCATCGTAAAGGCTACCGCCGTGGTAGCCACAGCCGCAGCTCTGGCTGCCTGCCAACAGCAACAGCAGCAAGGCATGACACCTCCCGGCGCTCCGCTTCCCCCACAAGCCACAGGTGGTGTTAAATAACATACCATTCATTCCCCCACATGAAAATCGAACCCGCACAGAAACAGGCACCTAAATATCCGGCCATTGTAAAGGCTGCCGCCGTGATAGCCACTGCCGCCGCTCTGACTGCCTGCCAACAGCAACAACAGCAGCAAGGCTCGGCCGGAGCTCCGCTTCCGCTGCAACCTTTGGGTGGCGTTATGTGACCTTCGTCCTACCATTAGTCCCACACATGAAAATCGAACCGACTCAGAAACAGGCACCGAAATATCCGGCTATTGTAAAAGCTGCCGCCGTGATAGCCACTGCCGCCGCTCTGTCTGCCTGCCAACAGCAAACGGCCGGCCAGCAAATGCCCGACCAAGCTACCGGTGGTGTTATCATCAGTGGTAAATAATCTACCGCAGCAGGCTCCGCAATAAGTCCATCCCCATGGCAGAATCTATCTACACCCGCATGGCCGAAACCACGGGCAGCTACGATGTGTCGCTGCGCCCGCCTGCCTTCAGTGAGTTTTGTGGGCAGGAAAAAGTAAAGGAACGCCTGTTGCTCATGGTCGAGGCCGCCCGCATGCGAGGCGACGTGCTCGACCACGTACTGCTGAGCGGACCGCCCGGCTTGGGTAAGACGACACTGGCCAACATTATTGCCAATGCCGTGGGACACCGTCTGCACACCACATCCGGCCCGCAGATTGACAAGGCGGGCGACCTGGCCGGCATCCTTACCAATGTGGAGAAAGGCGACGTTCTCTTTATCGATGAGATTCACCGCCTGCACCCGGCTATCGAGGAGTACCTGTACCCGGCGATGGAGGACTTCCGCCTCGACATCATCATCGACCAGGGGCCGAACGCCCGCTCCATTCAGCTGAACCTGCCGCGCTTCACCCTCGTGGGCGCCACCACCCGCGCCGGTATGCTCACCGGTCCGCTCCGCTCGCGTTTCGGCCTGGTGAATCGCCTGGACTATTACACCCCCCAGGAACTCTGCCAGATTCTGCACCGCTCTGCCGGTCTGCTGGATATCGACCTGCAACCCGGTGGCGCGCTGTCCATTGCTCGCCGCTCCCGTGGTACCCCCCGTGTAGCAAATGCCCTGCTGCGCTGGGTGCGCGACTTTGCCCAGGTGAAGAGTGATGGCCGCATCACCGATGCCGTGGCAGAAGCAGCACTGGGTATGATTGATATCGATGAAGATGGCCTGGACGAAATGGACAAGCGCCTGCTCGAAACCATGATTTACAAGTTCGGCGGCGGCCCCGTGGGGCTGGCTTCGCTCGCCGTTGCCGTAGGCGAGGACGAAAGCACCATCGAGGACGTACACGAACCCTTCCTCATTATGCAAGGCTACATCAAGCGTACCCCGCGCGGACGCGAAGCCCTGCCCGCTGCCTACGCAAAAATCGGCGCACCTATCACCCGCGCCCAAGGGGAGCTCCCCCTCCTTTAACTCACAACAGAACCACATACACCTATCTCTTAATAGCCAGAATGAAACGCCTTTTCCTTGCCGCCGCCACAGCCGCCGTCCTCCTTCTCCCCGCCTGCGTACAGCAGCAAATGCAGCAAATTGCTTACAACTCCAAGGTCGTTGTGCTCGATATCGGCCATTACTATGAGCCGACTCGTGGTGGACAGGGCGCCCGCACGCCCGATGCCCGCTATGGCGTTATTGAGGAAACGGATTTCTGGTACCGCTACGCCGGCGAAGTCAAGAAGACGGTGGAAGCCGCGGGCTACACCTGCCGCATCTGCAACCGAGGGGACGTCCCCACCAATCGTAAGCTGGCCGCCGCTGCGGAAAAAGCCGGCGTCCACCACGTGAAATCGCCTGAGCCCACGGCCATCTACCGCTCCACCCACCATCCCAAGCGCGTGGCAGTAGGCATGCTGAGCACCAACTATGCGCTCGACCAGCAGCCCGGCGCCGTGGTGTTCCTGCACCACAACAGCAATTCCGAAAAATGGCGCGTATACAATAAGGGCGCCTTCTACTGCAACAAAGTCGGCGTGCGCCTGGCTCAAACAATGGCGCAGGTAATGAACCGCGACATCATCGACACCCCTGATGGCGGCATGCCCAACCACGGCGTACCCTGCGGTGTGGTGCTGCGCGATAATGGTCGACTCGGTGGCGGCGACTGGCTCAATGCCTGCAATGAATCCTACGTGCCCGCCGTCATCACCGAGGTCGCTTTCCTCTCCAACCCCGAGCACGCCAAATACCTGAGCAAGCACCAGAACGCCGTGAAATTTGCCCAGGCAATCGGCCGCGGCATCGTGGAATTCCTGAACCAACGCTGATACCTGCACAGCCATGTCTCTCTCCCTTCTCCCTACATTCAGTCCGTATACCTCCGTTGTGTATCTGCACAACGGTAAGCCGCTTTTCTACGATGTCATCATTCAAAGCGATACGGACTTGCGCGAGCTCCAGCTCACAGTTAATTACTACCCGGACTATGTAGAGCCACAGGAGTTCAAGATAGCCGAACTGCGCGCAGGGCAGCCAAAGGTCATACACACAGAGAACACAAAGTATCGACTGGAGCGCATCAAATCAATTACCGAGGAAGAACCCGGACAGATGACCTTCACGCTGACCCGAGGGAGCGAAGTGATACATCAACAGAGCTTCAATTTTACCTGGCTGCCGAGCAATGCCTGGGCTATGGACAAGGATTGCAAGCACCCCGAGCTACTGGCAGCACTGGTACAACCCAATGATCCGGTGGTGGACAAGATTCTGTATCAGACCGGCTCGCTTCTGCAAAAAAAAGGCATATCTCCCGGTTGGACGGCTTATAAAGAAGAGCGCGAGATTATTCTCAAAAAAATAGAAGCGCTCTGGTACACCATAGCCAATTACAAAATCAATTATGCCCTCCCGCCACAAAGTAAAATAGACTTGGAAATTGGCGTCTGTCAGAAGGTGCGTACCCCCTCGCAAATCATTCAGGGCGGCTGTGCCACCTGCCTGGATTCGACGATGCTGATGGCTGCCGTATTTGCACAGGCGAAATACAGACCAGTTATCATTCTTATCCCGCGCCACGCTTTCATCGGCGTGATGCTCAAAGATGAAGAGCTCAAATCGGGTGTTATTACAAGCATTTCTTACCTGCGAAATCTGGTTGAACTGGGGCATCTGCTTGTGTTGGAAACAACCCGCCTCACCCGCAATGCGACTGACCAGATTGATTCCTTCAATACCGCAATAGAGGCGGCAAAAGGGAATCTGTACGCCGCGCCTGCATTGCTCCCCTGTGCTTTGGACGTCACACAGGTCTGGAATCATGGCATCTCGTCACTCAGCACAACCAAAGAAGATGCAACACCGGTAATCGAGCAGACGGAAGCAAATGCCGATGAGCTGACTTTCACGAACAACAAAACAATTACCGAGCTGGAGGAAGAACAATCACTTGTAACGCCGCGCAAACGCTCCCGCATCGAAAACTGGCAGCTCAAGCTGCTGGATTTGTCCATGCGGAATAACCTTCTCAACTGCAAGACGGACGCTTCCCAGCAAGAGCTCATCATTCCCGATATTGCCAAACTGGAGGACGACTTATCCGGCGGCGCCGTATTCCGCATTTCGGGGCTTCAGATTAACTATGCCGTATGTGAAGCCAGCAAAAAGGCAGATGATTCGGAACAGCTGCTCATCGACGTCTCGACACAAGCAAAGGAGCTGTACCAGAAAGGTGAACTACTTGCGTTCAATCCACGGAAGCCCCTTTTTGAAGAAAAGCTGGAAAAGCGCATCTACAGCCTGTACCTGGCCGCACGCAAAAACCTGGAGGAGAGCGGCTACAATACACTTTACATCGCCTGCGGTTTCCTCAAATGGGTGCGCCGCGACAAGGGGCAGCAAAGCCTGATGGCACCGCTGTTGCTTATCCCCGTACGCCTGACGCGCAAGAGCGTGAAGAGCGGCTTCCGCTTGCAGACAACGGACGAGGAGCCCCGCATCAACCTCACCCTACTGGAGCTCCTGAAGACGGAGTATGACCTGCGCATCCCGGAATTAGAAGGCGAGCTCCCCACAGATAAGGCAGGATTAGACCTCGCCAAAATCTTCAACACGGTCCGCAAAGCCATCATGGACTATGACGGCTGGGAGGTTGTAGAGAATTGCACTCTCGGCATTTTCTCCTTCGCCAAATACCTGATGTGGAAAGATTTGTGCGACCGCCAGAAGGAACTGCAAAGCAACACCATCGTTAAGCACCTTGCCGCGGAACAACGCTCCACCTTCCCGGCACAAGTAGGGTTCCCAGCTCCTGCGACGCTGGACAATGAGGCGGATGCTCAGCAGGTGTTCACACCGCTGTCATCGGACTCCTCGCAGCTTTCGGCCATTCTGGCAGCAGGCCGCGGCAAGAATTTTGTGCTCATCGGCCCGCCCGGAACAGGCAAGAGCCAGACAATTTCCAACATGATAGCCCACTGCCTGGGGCATGGTAAGACGGTGCTCTTCGTAGCAGAGAAAGCCGCCGCCCTCAACGTGGTATATAATCGACTCAAGCGCATCGGGCTGGGCGATTTCTGTCTGGAGCTCCACTCCAACAAAGCAGTCAAGAAAGAGGTTCTGGCTCAGTTCAAAGCCTCGCTCGACAGCAGTACTCAACCCACCGGAAAGAGCAATTGGGAACAGTCTGTGAGCAACATGCTGAAGGTTCGCTATGGTCTCAACCTCATGCCATGGGAGCTTCACCGCCATTATCCGGACGGCACGTCCCTGTATAGCGATATATGCCACCTGCTGGAAGCCCCCCAACAACCGGAATTTGTTCCCAGTGAGGATAATCTGCTCACGCTGACCGCAGAACGCAAGGCTGAAATTGAGGCGCATGTGCAAGCACTCACGCTGCACTATAAAACAGTAGAGCACTTGTTCCCGGGGGTGGCAGAGAGCATCACCACCCAGCAATACAGCACCACATGGGAAGAACAACTCGCCGGCGCCCTCACTCAATACGGCCAAGCCACCCATACGTGGGATTCCTGCTGCAAGAAAATGTGCGCCGAACTGGGGCTGGATGCCGACACCTATCGCAGCCATGCAGACTCCCTGCTCAAGCTGCTCTCCCTGGCAGCTGAGACCACCGGACAAGATAACACAGACCTGCTGCCCGCCACCGCCGGCGCTGCGCTCCAAAGTCTGGAACAGGCCTTAGCACAGGCCGAAAGCTACCGTCAGCACAAGGCACAGCTCACACTCCCTTACCCGGATGGGCTGGAGGACAACGCAAGTATCGCTACCCTCTACCAGGAATGGAAGATGGCGCAGCTCTCCAACTTCATCAGCCGCTTCTTTACCACACGCCGCATTCGCAAAACGCTGCAAATGCACGCATTCAGCCGACAAACACCGGATATTCGCAAGGACCTGGAATCTCTGCTGGCCATGAAAGCAGCTAAGGAGGCGGCCATTCTCAAGGCCCCCTCCTTGCCGCAATACCGTAAGGGCATACAGATGCAGCAGGCCGACTTGGACAAAGCCCGCAGCATCGCCACCGCACTGGCCTCACTCAAGGGCGTGCTCTCCCTCAGCAAGCGCTACCTGACCATCGCAGGAAATCCTGTGCAGAAAGGAACAGAGGCGGCCTTTGTGCTCGATGAATGGGAGGAAAGCAATGCTTTCAAACGCAATATCAGTACAGAGCTCACTCGCCTGATGGGAAGCCCCCTGCCCACAGTAGCCGACAATCAAGAAGGCGCCGGCAAATGGTGGGCGAATGAAATGTTGGACAACCGCAAACAATGGCGCCTCGTAACCGTATGGAATGAGTGTGCCCAAAAAGCACGCCAGGCAGGGCTCACTTGTGTGGTACAGCAACTCACCAGCGGAAACGTAAAGGCTGACGGACTGGCAGCTGCCGTAAGCTTTAACCTGAGCCGCTGCCGCCTGATAGCAGCAGTGGATGCCAGCAAGACGCTCACCCAATTCAACGGAACGACACACGAAGCCCATATCGAAGCCTTCCGCGAGAAAGATGCAGAGCTCCTGACCTCTGCCGGTGCCCACTTGCAGCAACTCCTGCGCAAACAAGCGCTCGGCGTGCAGGACTACGGCAAGGAGATGGCCGAGCTTCAGCACGAGCTTGGCAAGCAGCGTGCCCACAAGGCCATACGCCGCTTACTGAGTCTCACGCCCAACGTAAGCCGCCTGCTCAAGCCCTGTATGCTCATGAGCCCGCTGTCCGTAGCGCAATACCTGACGCCGGACTCGGAGCCGTTCGATGTTGTCATATTCGACGAGGCCTCGCAGATTCCGGTATGGGATGCCATTGGAGCCATCGGTCGCGGCAAGAGCGCTGTCATCGTGGGCGATCCGCGCCAGATGCCGCCCACCAGCTTCTTCTCCCGTGGTAAGACCGAGGAGAGCGAAGAAAGTGATGAAATCGAAGTCGATTTAGAGAGCATTCTGGATGAATGCCTGGCCTGCGGCATACCGCAGATGAACCTGTCCTGGCACTACCGCAGCAAGTCCGAAAGCCTGATAGCCTACTCTAACCGCCATTACTACGAGAACAAGCTCGTTACCTTCCCCGCCCCCGTGGCTAAGGATACCGCGCTGCAATACCACTATATCGATGGCACTTACGAGCGCGGTAGCAGCAAGCGCTACAACAAGAAAGAGGCTCAGGCATTGGTGGACGCCGTGCTCAGCGTTCTGCGCAGTCCGGGCTTTGAATACAATGAGATGACCAGCATCGGCATCGTCACCTTCAACACTCAGCAACAAGCTCTTATTCAGGATTTGTTTGAAAAAGCCCGTGCGGAGGACGAAGCGCTCGAACCCTTCTTCGATGAAGAAAATCCCGAGGCTATCTTTGTGAAGAACCTCGAGAACGTACAGGGCGACGAGCGCGGCGTCATCTACTTCTCCACGACCTTTGGTCCGGATGAAAAGGGCAACATCTCCATGAACTTCGGCCCGCTGAACCAGACCGGCGGCGAGCGGCGCCTCAACGTCGCCATCACCCGCGCACGCACCGGTATGCGTGTGTTCAGTTCGCTCAAACCGGAGGATATTGACCTGAACCGCACCCGTGCCCGCGGCGTAGCCGACCTGCGCGGCTTCCTGGAGTGCGCACGTATGGGCGCCAATGCCTACTTCAATACAGTAGGCGCCACGGGCAGTGATGCGGAAAGCGGCCTGCAACGCTCCGTCTGCGCTGCGCTGGAGGCAAAGGGCTGGAATTGCGTGAGCAACCTGGGCGTATCGGGCTACCGCATCGACATCGCTATCGCCGACAAACGGCAGCCCGGCAATATGATAGCCGGTCTTGTATTGGATGGTCCCACCTACGCCGGAGCCGCCACGGCACGCGACCGCGACATCCTGCGCGAAAGCGTACTGCAATCGCTGGGGTGGAATCTTCAGCATGTCTGGGCTCTGGACTGGTGGCGAGACCCGCAGGGATATGCAGAAAAACTCGACGAACAGCTGCAAGCCTGGCAACAATAATAAGACAGCGAGAGGGATAGACAAGTTACAAGTTTCGATAGACAAGTAACCTAGAGAAAGGGCTTCTTTTAAGAGCTGCGGGTCAGCGGCTCGTCTAACTTCTTCTGCCTTTAAACATTAAAAATTAAACATCCAACATTGAGAGCCCCGCTTGGCTCCGGGCTAACGCCCTCGCCTCCATCTGGCGCCCTCCGCAGCATCGCATTCGCGATGCCGCCCGGGCTCGAATTGTGTTTTTAGCCTACCCGGGGCTACTATCTGTCGTCCCTCCGGGACTCTCGAATTCCGCGGCGCCATGCGCCCCTAGAATTAACAACAGCCCCGCAATAGCGGGGCTATCTCGTTCACGCGTAAGCGTGAATCTCGTTGTGCCGCTCAGGCACAATCTCGCTGCGGCGAACAGCCGCAATCTCGTCCATCCAAACTGCCCCGCGCAAGCGGGGCAATTTCACTAAGCGCCAGCTTAATTTCACTGCTCGCTTTGCGAGCAATTTCACTCATGCAGCTTGCGGCATGAATTTAACCGGCGAAGCGCAGCGAAGGCGAACTCAGCCTGTGGTGACAGAGACGGTGGCTACACTAATAGCCGTCGCTTTTTGGCCTTTAAACCTCTATGCGGCGGCCACGATTTCCGCACTAAGGAACGCAGAGAGAGTGATTACCATAAAGGCCAGAATTACCAGAAAGCAGAACAATCGAGGACGGAAATAGGATTCTGGGCTTTTGCTGATATTCAGGCTCATCCCCAAAATAAGCGCCACAGCAAATGATGGGAGTGTCGCCAGAGGAGCAAAAAAGATAAACATCAACCCACTACCATCGTTCATTTTCCCCAAAAAGGCAGCTGGATAGGCCAGCACCCAAGCAGTAAAGCATTGCAACACACCCCATACTCCAGCACGATGTACACGAGATTCGTCATCTGCCGAGCCAATAAAGAGACACCCGGCCAGCCCCGCACCGAACCAGATAAAATACTGCATACAGCCCCCACACATAGACACGTCTAATGACGTATATCCCGCATCAAATAACCGGTTGTAGCGATAGAACAAGTACCACGCCAGCAGGCAATAGAACCCCATAGCTAACACCGAAGCAAGAGAAAGACTGCGAGACCATTTACCGTAGCGATTCATACGTAGAAAAGTTTAACGATAATCATACACGTATCCCCTATTTTTACAAGCTAAGAAGTTTACTGAGAAGAGACGTTGTTTACCAGCCATGCAGCTCACAACTCTGAGGAGCATCCCGGAGATGAATCGTGAGTAGCCCCATGAGCAATCAACCAGTCAGCAAGTTCCTGTCGATGCGGGTCGAAAGAGCCTGCCGCTTCAGGAATGAGACGTAATGTAAGAACTTCTTGCAGAGGTGTTTTACCATCGTCAGGGTTGATGGCATTGATATCAGCTCCACAGTGCAGCATTATTTCTGCTGTAGTCAGGTTCCCATGCAGAACGGCAGTACAAAAATAATGATTGAAATTGTGGCAGAAGTTTACCGTAAGACTTGCCATGAAAGCAATCAGAAAATAAGAGCTATAGCGCCATCCGAACCAGCGATGCTTGATGCCTGCCACTATCAATGCCGGAAAAATCACACATAGAAGAATAAAGGTGCCGATGCAGAAACACTCGTATCCCATTGAGGGAAAACTACGCAAGAGATAATCCCACACACGAGCGGGGTTCAGAAAGATCAGAGCGATTACCAAAGGTAACTCGCAACACAATGCCCTTTTCATATGCTATTTCATTAACAAGTGAGCTGGTGCCACAAGGCGGAGTGCTGCGATGGGCAAGATTGTATTGAACGGAGACATATCTAAGCGACTATTCTGAATACTTGCGTAATAGAGCGACTTCGCTCTCGGTCAAACCAATTTCTAAAGGCACGCCATGACCTGCCTTCTGCCATAAGGGCATGTAATAGAAAATCACGAGTGTGCTTAATTCCCGCCTCAACGCAAAACGACAGAAAGAGACGCCTTTCGAATCCATAAGGTCAACATATAGGGCGACATCCGCTTCCTTTGGCTCCCATATTATCCCTCCGGCAGATTCCACAGAATAAGCCATGCGCGCCATATCTCTTACATGGCCTGCCAATTTCTGAATCTTCGGGCGATTCATGGAAGGTTCCAGGATAACACGGCCTTGTTTGTCCACAAATCTTATAGCGGCTACTTCCGGTACGGAAAAAGCGGAATAGGCATACGATGCTTTCTGTTGACACTGAGAGGTCAACCAGTCGCAAGATATGCAGCTATTCAGCACTACCGCCGCAAGGCAGATGGCTGTGGTGGCGGGGATTTTACGGAACGGGACGCGGGGCTTCATGTTCAGGGGGGCTTTGAGTTGGTGGCTCCGGGGTGTTCTGGGTGCAGGCTCGGTACAGGGAGGAAATACCGCTGAAAGGAAGAGCTACAATATAAACACAAACAACAGGGGCGTTGAGAGCAATAGAAATGGGGGAATCTACCGCAACAAGAGTGACGACACCCAAGGGATAGGCATAGTATTTGTGGGCATCGGTGGTGATAGGGGGAGTGGAGAAGGCATTATCTACGGAAAACACTTGGAGCCCTGATTTGTACCCCCGGATTTTGAGGGGGCGAACTGCCGTGGGCTGAGTCCTTTTAAAGGAGGAGCCAATGGGAACGCGAGTTTCTTCTCGTGCTTCCTGCTGCAGAACATAGGCAGCATATTGCTTATCAAGTTGAAAGAAAACAGGGGTGGCCGATGTTTCATCGGGACAGAGGGAAGCACACCCACCGATGGGAATCGCGCCCCAACTATTCACAGGGTAACCGCTGAAACAACCACGCGCAGAGCCTATGTAACCCTTGGCGTAGACATTTTCTCCATCGCCGTACAATGCAATATTATTATTTTCACCAAACCATGCGGCTTGTTCTGCCACCTTGGCGCGATTCCAGACATACTTGTGCAGAGTAGAATAGCACGAACTCAGCCCCACCGCCGCAAGGCAGAGGGTTGTGGTGGAAAGGATTTTTCGGAATGCGGGCATGGTCATAACTAAGCGTGTATCTGTTACGGGGCATTATATCAATTCTCGCCCCTCTGTGCAAGCGTAGAGGGTATTTTGCCCGTCTAACTCAAAACTTTGTCGATACCTGGCGTGCGGCACTCGCTCAGCTCAGACAAGCTAACAAGCGCTGCACACGTGCGCCGGGTAGATAGCCGAGCTCCATCCCACGCATCACGTAAGCGAAGGAGAGGCCGGAGGCCGGGCGACACAAGCCCAGCGAACCACCGGCACCGGCATGCCCTAGTCCATCGGAGCCGAGCAACCACTGTGGCTCGCACATAGCACCGCAGCTGAAGGAAGTGTGCTCCAGCAGCGTACGGTCGGTACCGCAGCTGAGCGGTGTACGCATCCACTCCAGCACATCAGGGGCAAAGGGGCTACCGGGCAGCTGCCCCATGAGCGCTTGGTAAAACTGAGCCAGCCCGCGAGCAGACGCCACGCCGCCCTTGGCCGGGGAACCACAACACCAGGCAGCCGGTGTATTCATCTCACGAGGGGATTCAAAGCCGGTTATGCTATGGAAGGCGCGGTAAACGGGCGATGTGGGGTCGAAGTATTCGCGGTAAAACGGGGTGCGCGGCATTGCACCGGGCAGACGCGGAGCCCGCAGATGAGCCACACGCCCCCAACAATCCTGCGGCAAGTGGCCAATGTAAAAATCGAGTTCCAGCGGGCGCCTCACGCGCTCCTCCCAGAAGTCGCACACACGCTTGCCGGTCAGCTCCAGCATCAGGATATCCACCATCGGCCCGAATGTCTGCGGATGGTAGCCATGAGCCGGCGGCTCCCACAGCGGGGAGCTGCGCTCAATGGCGCGGCGGCAAGCCTCCAAATCCTCCAAAGGAGCGGGTTCCGCCAAAGCGGCCAGCCCGCTCTGGTGCGCCAGCAACTGCCCCACCGTCAAGCGCGGCTGCGGAAACTCCGGCCACAGAGTCCCCACCTCCAGCTCAGGGCTTTGGCAGCAATCATACAACGCCTGCAACAGACACGCGGCAGCAGCCGGCTTGGTAGCGGAGAAAATAGGCACCAGCGTATCAGCCGCCCACGCCGAGCCCCTGCCCGTATCGCCCGCGCACAGGGAGACGAGTTCGCGGCCATCCTGCCACACGGAAACAGCACAGCCCTGCTCCAACCCCTCCTGCACATTGAGGTCAATGGCGGCCTGCAATTGTTCTTTCATCGCGCTTCAGGCTTAATAGCTACCACATGCGCCACTCCGTCCTGCACACGGAAGCTGACCTCGAAGGGTTTGAGGATAATATGATACACGCGCTGCGCATCCTGCTGGTAAGCGGGACGAGGGTCCTGCGCCAGTACCTCACGCATGGCAAGCTCCCAATCAGCGGGTGCATGCCGCGGCACGGGACACTCCAGCTGCACATCCAGCATCACACGTGGTGTTTCGGTAAAGCCGCCGGTGGCATCCGGTAGGCTATCGGCATACGGAATATAGGGCTTAATATCATAGATGGGCGTGCCATCCACCATATCAGCCCCGCTTACACGCAACACCGGCCCGGGCTCTACAGATACGAGTTTCACGACGGACAGTCCCAAGCCATTGGGGCGGAAGGGAGACCGCGTTGCAAAAACACCCACGCGTGTGTTGCCACCCAGGCGCGGCGGCCTGACCGTGGGGTGCCAGCCGGCGCCTTCATTGCAATGAAAGCCCCATATCACCCACAAGTGGCTGAAGGACTCGATGCCGCGCACACACTCGGCATTGCGATAAGCGGGGGTGAACACAATCTCGCTGATGACATGCGGAGCCAGGTTGCCCTGACGCGGCACGCCAAACTTGTCCGCAAAGGGCGAACGGATATGCGCCACCGGCTCCATCACACGCCAAAGAAATCGCGCATCACCTGCTCATAAACCCCGCGCTTAAAATCAGGCAGGCTATCAAAATCAAAGTCTTGCGGCTTCACCCATTTATAATCGCGGAATTCCTTATTGTCGAGCCAGGGCTCAGCGGCGTCGCTATGCATGAGGCACAGGAAGTAATACTGCTCCTGCCCGGCGTAAGGAATACCACGCTTACGCAGCACGCGCTCACGCTCCTTGGGCGGGTAGTCATAGCGGTACGGGCCGTGCTCGGCTATCACCTCATATTCATTGGGGCGGAACCCCGTCTCCTCCATACCCTCGCGGCAAGCTGCACTGAGCGGCGATTCACCCTTCTTAATTCCCCCCTGGGGGAACTGCCAGGCACCGGCGGGTTTCACGCGCTCACACACCAACACGGTACCATCATTGCGCTGGTAAATGATGGCGGCATTCGGTCGATAAAGTTCCGTTGACTGAGGCATAAATGTCTGATTGTCGAGCCCAATATACCACAGCCCTACCCGGTTGGCAAGCATGGAAGATTTTTTTCCGCATGGAAAAGCGTTCGCGCAGGCAATTTCCGCAACATTCCTGCTTGTCAAAACTTATGAAAAATGATAGATTAGACGAGCAGCACATGAAATCCTCACTCTCACTTATCACCTTACTTTGCGCCCCGGTGGCAGTGTATACGGCCACGAGCGCCGAGGTGCCACCGGCGCTCATGAATATTCCCGGCGATGGCATGCGCCTGACCGGCGAGTCCGTCCAACCTCAGCCTACACCGGAATTCCTGCACATGCAGCAGCAGCTTTCTACCAAGCTGGCACAACTGCCGGCAGATAAAAAGAAGGCATTTTTCAGCACCTACAACGCCACGGAGCTTCTTCCCTACTCTCCCGAGCTTTGGGAGAACGAAGCCGCCTATGCCCGCTACTGCGAGGAGTGGAAAAAGATAGCCGTTGAACCTATCCAGACGGTACAGGTAGGTACCTACGACCGAGGTAACGGCGAATGGGGGCTGCATGGCGTGAGCTTCAATGCCTTCACCCGCGCCGTATCGCCCTTGGCGGTCAACGGCTTGGTATACAACGCTGCGAAAAACACATGGACCACATCGAATGGAGAGCTCACGGCTCAAGAGTTGAGCACCGGGCGTAACAACATCTACGGTGCCCGCAAAGGTACGACATGGAGGCTGAGCAAGACGGATGCCATGTCCGCCCTCACTGAGAGCCTGAGCATCTCCCGCCGTACCAATGGCGAGTTCCTCTACCTGAGCTACAGCTTTAAGGAGACCACCCCGGACGGCGGCACCAACCTGGCGCAGGGTAGCTACGTGCTGCGTTTCCGTGTAGGCAACCCGGCACCTGAGCCGGAAGAGCCCGCAGTAGCTCCGCCTCCCCCTGCCCCCAAACCGGTGGCCGAAAAAGCCAAACCCGGTCGCCCCAAAGCCAAAGACCGCGACCGAGGCGAAGGCAAGCGTCGCCGAGCTAAAGACCGAGATGGCGAGAAGCGCGAGGCCAGACGCCCTCGCTCCGCCGATAACGATAGCGACAAAGGGGAGCCCAAGCGCAACAAGCGCCGCGGCAAGAAACGCAATCGCGACTAATTTCAGTATGAGAATCATTGCAGGAAAAGCCAAAGGCTACAACATCAAAGTTCCCCAGGGAGAAGTCCGCCCCACGCAGGATCGTGTGCGCGAGGCTCTCTTCAACATCATCGGCCCCGTCATTGAGGGCGCTCGCATTCTCGACCTCTACTGCGGCTCCGGCTCCGTAGGGCTGGAGGCACTCAGCCGCGGCGCCGCCAGTGCCCGCATGGTAGATGCCGCCCGCCAGAGCTGCGCCATGGCTCGCACCAACCTGGAGAAGAGCAAGCTTATCGGCGGCAGCATCGTGCAGAGCGACTGCCTGCAATTCGTGAAGCGCGACATGGGCAAATACGACATCATCTTTGCCGACCCACCCTATGCCAAAGCCATAGGCGACCGCGACATGATTGCCGAGCTGATGACCGACCGCCTGCACGAGCTGCTGGAAGACGACGGCTACTTTATCGCCGAAGCCCAGCTGGGCTACGGCGTGGGCGATATCCACACCCGCGAGTTCCCGGGCTGGAAGCTCATCGATGAGCGCACCTATGGCAAAAACACTATTCTTTTCTACCGCAAAGACGTATGAAACGCTTTATTTTCCTCCTGATATACAACTTGTTGCTGCCGGTATTCCTTATCCTCTCCATACCGGGTTATCTCATTAAGATGAAGAAGCGCGGTGGCTTTGGCACAGGCCTGAGCGAGCGCTTCGGTATTTACAAGAAACCCGCATCCGAGGAGCCAAAGGGCGGCCTCTACGTACACGCTGTGAGCGTGGGCGAGGTGTTCATCGCGCTCAAGTTCATCCGCGAATGGGTGAAGACGCATAGCGAGCCGGTCGTACTGGCCACCAGCACCGCTACCGGCCACCAGGTGGTACGCGATGCCGCCCTGCCCGGTGTGCGCGCTCTTTACTCCCCGCTGGATGTACCGGGGCTGTCCGGTCGCTGTCTGAAGCGCTTTGCACCGAAGGCCGTGGTCCTCATTGAGGCTGAGCTGTGGCCGAACTTTGCGGAAGCCTGCCACCGCATGAAGATACCGATGCTGATGCTCAATGCCCGCCTGAGCCCCCGCAGCGAAGGCCGTTACCGCAAAGTGCGCGGCATCACCAGCCTGCTCTTCTCGCGCCTTACCGCCCTTGGTGCGCAGAATGCTAACGATAAGGGACGCTTCGGTGGCATCGGTGTGAACGAGGACATCATCACCGTGACAGGCAGCATCAAGTTCGACGTGATGGGCGATACTCCCACCGAACCCCGTGCCGAGTTCCGCGAACTGCTCTCCACCATCTCCGGTGGCAAGCCCGTTGTACTGGCAGCCAGCACTCACGCCGGGGAAGAAGCGCTCATAGCCGCAGCCGTGCGCGAGGCCGGAGCCTTCCCCTTCATCGTACCGCGCCATGCCGAGCGCCGTGCGGATGTGGTGAAGGACCTCACGGCCGCAGGCTTCACCCCGGTGCTGCGTACAGCCGGCACCCTGCCCAGCCCCCTGCCCGAAAACCTCTGCTACGTGGCCGACACCACCGGCGAGCTGCGCGACTGGACGGCACTGGCCGACATCGCCATCATTGGCAAGAGTTTCCTGGCTCGCGGTGGCCAGAACCCCGTGGAGGCCATCGCCGCCCGCAAGCCGGTCATCTTCGGCCCGGACATGACCAACTTTGCGGACCTCGTTGACCTGCTGAAAGCTGAAAACAGCGTCTGGCAGTGCGACAAGGAGCAACTGGCCGATACTCTCAAGCAAGTGCTGAGCAACAAGGTCGAAGCCACCGCCCGCTGCGAACGTGCCTATAATGCCCTGCACGTACACTCCGGAGCCACCGCCCGCAGTGTGCAACTGGTAGAAACTCAGTACACATAGTAAACTCATGAATAGCCCAACTACCCTATACCCATTCCTGTTCGCCGCGTTACCGGCCATTGTCGCGCCGGTTCAGGCTTACCCCTATGCGGCTCTGCCCGTGCTTACCGCGTCCCTGACTGCGGAAACAGCGGCACCGACCGCAGGAGCAGACATCATCGTCGAATCGCACGAACAGGACCGCGAGGCAGCCATGCATCTCATCTCGCAACTGCGCCCGATTGCGCCCGGCAAAATCTTCTGGAAAGAAAAAGACTACGGCTCAGATTCAGCCACAGCTCAACACACCAATCTGCGCATCTATCTTTCTGTTTACGATACACCTCGCCCATTCATTCAATACAACAAAAAACACCATGAATTGAGTATAAACTGGTCGCCAGCGGAGCACCGCCGCCGCACGGCCGACTTCGTGCGCGTGATGCAACACTTCACGCAAAACGGTACCCTCCAGCTGACAACTCCCGAAAAATGGGAAAAACCGCTGCAACATGCCATTGTTTACCGCGAGATGAATTGGCAGGACGTCCTCATTGTCTCCCCCGACAAAGAACTCGGCAACCGCGTAGCGAACGCGCTGCGTCCGTACCTGAGCGGCAAGCTGCGCCAGAGCAGCACGAGACTCAAGAGACCGCATGCAGGAGTCGTCATACACCTCAATGAACACGAAGGCCCCACACGCGCAAGGCTGGATTACCACGGAGACAGCAGCCTGCATCTGGACATCACTACGAGCGGCGGTCCCCAGCGAATCCAATACGCTATTGACGGCCTGCTCTCCGCGCTGAGACCATTTGTACAGGAAGGAAAACTACGCAACATGCGTGATGGCGAGCTATACCCTTCACTCAGCTCCGCGTTCCACAAAAAAACAGTTGAGTGGCACAACATTGTTGTCGGCGATATAGAGGAAGAAGATGCCCTCCCTCTCATCGAGGCGCTTCACCCATTGACCAACGGCAAAATACGCTGGCGACGTATGCAGAAAGAATCCTTAGCATCCACCAAGAGACTGGGGAATGATTATCTGTTCATACGGCTGATATCCTTTCATAACACGCCCTCCTACATGTGCGTATCGGAGGGAGTCCTGCCGCAAATTACCCTCAATTACTCCCCATCCCCCAGCAGGAAGCAGCCGGAAGAAACTCAGACGCAATACGAAGCACGATGGACAGCCGCAAAACAGGAAATCATCGACCGCTTCATCCGCGCCCTGCAACCGCTGCTCCAGGACGGCAAACTGCCCCCCATCAGCGTGCAAGAATTGCAGGAGCATCTGAAAAAGTACTAGTTCCGTAACTTTTCAGATTTCCATCCCCGAAATTATTACCACGTTTCAGTTATCATAGGCTTGCATTCTGAAAAGAATCCGCTAGAATATGAGCATGATACGAAAGCTGGTGATGGCGTGCGGTTATGCGCTGGTGAGTGTAGCCATGGCTGCCCAGGTGGAGTGGATGCATGATTTGGAAGCCGCAGCAGTAAAAGCAGAGGCTGAGGAAAAGCTGTTGCTCGTGGAGTTTACCGGCTCAGATTGGTGCCGCGCCTGCAATATCCAGAAAAAAATGGTACTGGAGCATGGCGATTTTGAAGCATGGCTACAAAAACATTGTGTGCCAGTCATTGTGGATGTACCGCACGACAATTCCCGAGTGGGTGGAGCTACTGCTAAAAAGCGCAATGAATTGCTGTGCGAAGCCTACGACGTCAAGAGCTTCCCTACCCTGAAGATAATGAGCCCCGAGCGCATCGTGATGGGCGGATACAGTGGTGCGCAGAGCTCACCGCAACGCGCCATTGCGGAGCTGGAGAAATGCTTTGCACAAGCAGCACGCCTGCAAGAAGCGCTGAACGCCACGGGCGCAGCTCGTATTCAAGCGCTCAAAGAGCTGTACGAGTCACTCCCAGCGAACGATTCTGAAAGCCGTTACCAGCTCTTATCCCGCATCATTACCGTTGATGCTCAAGACACAACCGGCATGCTCGCCACCTATCGCAGCATGCATCAAATGCGAGAGTTGCAGCGCTCTTTGCTCCATCTGACTACTCCGAAAGAGCAACTGGAGGCCATCGACAAAACCTTGTCCTTAGCAGAGTCCGCTAATCTGTCACGCCTGCGCAAAATGAAAGGCAATGCTCTCCGTGAGCTAGCCCTCAAGCTAACACAGGCTCCGCAATCTGTGCAGGATATCGAGCAAGCCCGCGAGCTGCTGCTACATTCGCTGGAATATCTTGCCAGCGACAAGGAAAGAAACACTCTCCTCATGTATATCAACATGCGTTACAACAACCCCGCCGCGCTATACGAAAAAATCCGGCAGAGGCAACGCAAGTAAGGCATGGTCAGTTACGAGTTTCGAGTTACGAATGACAAGTTGAGTGCCTCGAAACGCGCAATTTCATTAACTAGCGCATTTAGAGTCCTTTACTCGTCGTTATTCTTTTGCTTGTTAAGGCTTTCTGCTTTTGTCTCGGCCTTGGAAAGAGCCTGTTGGCCGGCTTGAATATACCGCTGAGTCAATGGGCCGATTTCCTGAAACTCAAAATCTCCGAATGTGAAATCTGCGGGGAGCGCCTGGCCGCGCATCGCCTCAGTTGTTGGGGTGCCAGCCATACCTTTGTAAATACCGGCAGTAACGGTCTGATTGTATTCCTCAGCCAATTCTTTCAGAAACGCGATATCCGCAGGAGCATAATCAGAATAGGTCACTTTACCATCGCCAATATGAGCCACCACACGCACCGGGCACACCTCGTCCCATGGGTAGCTGATTTCATACGTCGTATCTGCGACCTCCACCCGCATAAAGCTCCTTACAGGTGGTAAATATGTGCTACGGAAGGCAAAATACGCCTCCGGCTCCGGCCAGTCTACCATGGAGTAACGCCCATCATCTGCCATAGGGTGCGCCGCTGCCTTCAGCTCGGCCTTCCCCGCAGCATCCGGCGCAAAAAAGCAGTGGGTATAGGTACAGATTAAATGCCCGCTGACCGTGAGAGCACGGCTCTCATCGCCACCAGCGGCTGCCTCCTGTGGCTGTGCTTGGGGTGAGCGAACAGAAGAAACTGAGCTACTGCATGAAAACAGCAGAAGGCTCACCCCGCAAAGGATAAAAGCGTGGATAGGGTAGCGTTGCATATGTACAGGCGTCTCACTGCGAGCTCAAAAGGCACTCTGTCAACGAACAGAGTGCCTTTTGGCATGAATAGAAAGGAGAAGAATGGGGGTTAACCAATCTGTGCACGGCCGGAAAGGCGGGCGCCCTCGACCATGGAAAGCACAGCGGTGGTAATGTCGCCATTCACCACGGCGCGCTCATTGAGGTGGCAGCGGCTGCTGCTCACGTTACCATCCACGTGGCCGTAGATGTTTACCTCACCGGCCTTGATGTCGCCCTTGATGTCGGCAAGCTCGCCGATGGTTACAGTACCACCTTCGGAGAAAATCTCACCCTCAACCTTGCCGTCGATGTGCATCGGGTTGTTGAAAGTGATGGAACCGATAATCTCGATACCCTGGGCCAATACGTTAGTAGAATTCGTGCTCATGTAATGATGAAGTGGGGTTTGGGGTTAAATCAGACAGTCATGATTTCCTTTTCCTTCTCAGCCACAAGCTCGTCAACCTTCTTGACGTACTTGTCGGTGAGCTTCTGCACCTTGTCCTCGGCCAGACGTACGCCGTCCTCGGTCAGGATGTTGTCAGCCTTCAGCTTCTTCACGCCGTCCATACCGGTCTTACGAACGCCACGGATGCGTACGCGAGTCTCCTCGGAGAGAGCCTTCACGTGCTTGCAGAGCTCCTTACGACGCTCACCGGTCAGCTCGGGGATGGGCAGACGCACAGAACGGGCATCGATGATGGGGGTGATGTTCAGGCTGCTCTCAGCAATAGCCTTCTTAATGTCGTTCAGAGTGCTGGGGTCGAACGGCTGGATGAGGATAGAGCGGGCATCGGGGGTGGATACCACGGCCAGGCTCTTCAGCTTCATGCTCGTGCCGTAGGAGGCCACGAAAATGTCCATATTGTCCACCAGAGAGGGGGAAGCCTTACCGGTACGAACACCGGCGAACTTGGTCAGCATGTTCTCGAGGGCTTCCTCCATGGAGGTCTCGGTCTCGAGCAAGAGTGTTTCTTCGTCCATATTAGTTTATGTGTATGAGGTTGTTAAAAATTATTCGCTGATAACAGAGCCAATCTGCTCACCCAGCAGAGCGCGGGTAATGTTGCCGGGCTGGTGCATATCGAACACCATGATGGGCTTCTTGTTGTCCTTGCACAGGGTGAATGCGGTCTGATCCATCACCTTCAGCTCGCGGCTGATGCACTCCTCGTAGGAGATGTGGTCGAAACGCGTAGCGGTGGGGTCTACCTTGGGGTCGGCAGAGTACACGCCATCCACGGAGGTAGCCTTCATCACCACCTCGGCATTGATTTCGCATGCGCGCAGAGCGGCGGCGGTGTCGGTGCTGAAGAAGGGATTACCTGTACCAGCGGCAAACACGACCACCTGGCCATCGCGCAGCAGCTCACGAGCCGTGTTGCGCACATAGGGCTCGGCCACGTTCTTCATCTCGATAGCGCTCATCACGTGAGCCGGCACACCGGCCTCCTGCACGGCTGAGCAGATGGAAAGAGCGTTCATCACCGTAGCGAGCATGCCTACGTAGTCAGCCGTGGGGCGATCCATGCCGCGCACGCTGGCCTTGGCACCGCGCCAGATGTTGCCACCGCCTACCACGATAGCAATCTGAAGGTTACCTTTCTGTTGAGCCTCAGCGATTTCGCGGGCAATACGAGCCACGATTTCGGGGGAGATATTGTCTTTGCTGCCCTGCGCACGCAGAGCCTCACCGCTCAATTTGAGCAGGATACGCTTGTACTTGGGAGAGGTGGAGTCGCTCATGAGATGAGAAAATACTTCGTCGCCACCTACTTTGACACGTTCGCGCGCAAAAAGCGAGCCTAAAATGTGCCAGTTCATGAAAAATGAGCATTTTTCTCGCGAAAAGCCCTCAAACAAGCGCTCGCGCAATTTATGCTTGCATTCCTGTAAAAATCAGGCATAATACGCTCAGCGGCTGCCGGGTAACAGGCAGTAGCACACACTTTAACAATAGATATGAAAACGCTCAAGAGATTTGTACTTGTAGGTGCCCCCGCCTCCGGCAAGGGTACGCAGTCGAACTTCCTTTCCGAGACCTATGGTCTGAAGCCGCTCAGCACCGGCGCCCTGCTTCGCGCTGAGATTGCCGCTGGCTCCGAGCTGGGTCTGGAGGCCAAGAAGTACATGGACGCCGCCATGTTCGTACCCGATGAGGTAGTGAACGGCATCGTGGCCAAGTGGCTGGGCGAGAACAAGGACTGCGGCTGCCTGCTCGATGGCTATCCCCGCACCGTTTCCCAGGCTGAGACTCTGGACGCCAACCTGAGCGCCATGGGTCTGGGCGTTGACATCGTGGTATACCTCAACGTAGCTGCCGAGCTCATCGAGGCTCGCATGCTCAAGCGCAAGGCCTGCCCCGCCTGCGGCGAGACCACCCGTAACGGCGAGGAGGTTTGCCCCAAGTGCGGTGGCGCCATGATTGTGCGTACCGACGACAACCCCGAGGCTTTCGCCAAGCGTCGTAAGGACTACGAGACTCTGACCGTACCCGTTGTGGAGCACTACCGCGCTCAGGGTAAGGTGGTGCAGATTGACGTGGTGGAGGAAGGCGAGCCCGAGGACGTGTCCGCTCGCATCGCCGCCGCCGTGCGCACCTACTGCGAGAAGTAAACAACAGCGACCCAACATATTTCAAAAGCGTGGCTTGCAAAAGCCACGCTTTTTTGATGTTGAATGTTTGATGTTTAATGTTGAAAGTAGAGCATTCGGCTTCGCTGCGCTCCGCAGGTGAAATTCATGCCGCAGGCGGCATGAGTGAAATTGCTCGCAAGGCGAGCAGTGAAATTAAGCTGGCGCTTAGTGAAATTGCCCCGCTGGCTTGCCTCGGCGTAGCCCGCAGGGCGAAGACGGGCGCGGGACAGTTGTTAATCTAGGCGGCGCATAGCGCCGCGGAATT
This sequence comes from Akkermansia sp., assembly GCA_017390945.1. Taxonomy (GTDB): domain Bacteria; phylum Verrucomicrobiota; class Verrucomicrobiia; order Verrucomicrobiales; family Akkermansiaceae; genus Akkermansia. Next base: position 301 of record JAFOZZ010000044.1, on the reverse strand, counting down.
TAAGAGTCCCGCACGGGACGACAGATAGTAGCCCGGGGTAAAGCGGCGAAGCCGCGAAACCCCGGGTAAGCTAAAAACACAATTCGAGCCCGGACGGCATCGCGAATGCGATGTCGTGGAGGGCGGCAGAATACGGCGATGGGCGTTAGCCCGGAGCCATCGGGTGATTTATTTTTGCATATTTGTATTCACCCTGTTGATAGAAAAAGGCATCTTACATCCTCGGCTGCCACCCACTCGCTGCGCTCGGGGTTCTATTTATTTTTTATTCCAATACCCGGGGTTCCGCCGCTAACGCGGC
>JAFOZZ010000043.1 GCA_017390945.1 Akkermansia sp. | reverse complement strand
GAGCCATATTCACTTTCTAAATCAAACGTATCAGTCGCATGAGCAATTTGCAAATAACTATTAGCGTCAAAACGTTCTACAAATTTAGCCCCTTGATACCTTAAATAACTTTCTAAAGGAAGCAGGTGTGCCAAGATTCTCGGTAGTAGGTGTAACCGGAGAGTGAGAGAAGGGGTTACTGCTTATCGCGAGACTTGTACTTGGAGTGCAGCAGCGCATCATCAGCCGTGTTCTTCTTCACTCGCTCAATGGCCAGCTTGGCCTTGTTCGAGATTTCGGCATCGGAGTCGTTGTAGAGCTTATCGAGCTGCTCCATGACCCACGGGTGGTCGTGCATGCCGGCTAGGGCATTGAGGAGCATTTCCTTCTGCTTGTAGCACTCATCCATGTCGGCGCGCTCGTCGGAGCCTTCCTCGGTGTCGGCATAGCCGGAGCAGTCTACGTTGAGCTTGTCGAATACGAGGTCAATCAGCTTCTGAGCCTCAGCAGGCTGGCGGTCGCGGTTCTGACCGACGACGGAGCCCAGCATTGTCTCGGCAGAGCGCAGCTGAGTCTGAGCCTTGCGCAGCTTGGCCTTGTCGTCACCGGCGGCCTCCACGGCCTCGGCACCCTTGGCCTTCAGCTCCAGCAGGAAGGGAACGATGTCATCGTTGGAGTAGTTGCCGAAGAAGAACTCGATGTCGCGCCACTTCTCGGGATTCTCGGCTTCCTTCTTGTAGTGAGCCAGAGCCTTGGGAGAGCAGGAGCGACCCAGTGCACCCTGCATCTGGAAGCGGTACTTCTCGGGCAGGGATTCGAACACCTTGTCACCCAGCTGCATCTTCTTCTGCTCATCATCCTCCATCATGATAATGTTCTGCAGGCAGAGGCCGAGGGACTTGGCGAGTCTGTCGTCCAGGTCGTCGCCCTTGAGCAGGTTGATGATATCGGGAATGTCCTTCTCACCTACGCGCAGGCCCATGCACTCCCAGATGTGGGAGAGGATGGTAGCCTTCTTGGGCCACTTGGGCTTGGCGGAAACGGAGTCGGCCAGCGTGCGGAACTTCTTATTGATGCCCTTGTTGTTGGACACAGCCATGCGCTGGAGGAGCGTGTTGAAGATGTCGCTGTCCATGCGCGGAGCATTGACATCGAGTGTCTTGAAGATAAGACCGTCGATGGTGGGATCCATTTCGGAAGCAAGAGCGAGCAGCAGACATGCCAGCTGAGCGGTCTGCTTGGGAGCACCACCGTAGGCGTTGCGGCCATATTCATCCTTGGCGTAGGGGTCCACCACCATGTTGAGCAGGCTCTGGGCGTCCTCCTTGCTGCACACTACGGTGTAGTTCTTGGCCTTGGCGTCGTCCATGGTCTCAATCTGCATCTTATTGATTTCGGCGGCACGCTTCAGGATGGCGTTGGTGGCCTCAATCTTGGCCTTGCGGGCGTTACGCTCAGCATTCACGCTGGATACGTAGCAGGCTGCACCAATGGCCATAGCAACGATAGCGCCCAGACCCACGTAGAAGATGGGGGTCTTGTAGATGGGCTTCTTCTCGGCGATGGTCTGCAGCTGCTTCAGGTAGGCGTCGCGGGCATTGAGCTGCTCCTCGGTCATCTGGGGAGCACCCTCTGCGGCGGCGGTTTCATCGTCCATGACGGCCTCGATGGCTACCTCCGTGGGCTGAGGTTCGGGTGCCGGTGCAGGAGCTGCGGCGGGTTTCGGTGCAGCGGCCTTGGGGGCGGCGGCAGGCTTGGGCGCAGCGGCCTTGGGTGCCAGAGCTGCGGGCTTAGCGGCAGGCTTGGGAGCCAGCGCGGCGGGTTTGGGGGCAGCGGCTTTGGGCTTCAGCGCGGCGGGCTTGAGAGCCGGTGCCGGAGCAGGGGCAGGAGCCGGAGCAGGCTCGGGTTCCGGTGTGGGCTCGGGTTCCGGTGTGGGCTCGGGGGTGGCAGCAGCGGCGGCTGCGGCGGCCTGCTGGGCCTCGTATTCAGCCATCTGGCGGTTGTACTCTTCCATCTGGCGGTTGTACTCCTCCATCTGGCGCTCGTATTCTGCCTGTGCAGCAGCCTCGGCCTCAGCGGCAGCGGCGGCCTCGGCAGCAGCTGTGTCAACTACCGGTTCGGGGGCAGGAGTAGCTACCGGCTCGGGGGTAGCGGCTGCGGGAGTCTCGACAACGGGCTCCGCGGCAGGAGCGGGCTCCTCCTTGGGTTTAATGGTCTGACCACCTGCGCCCAGCAGAGAGGGACGCTTCGTCGGGGCTGCGCCAGCGGCGAGTTTGACTCGGGCGGCAGGGGCTGCGGCTACGGCCAGCTTGGGGCGTGCACCGGGAGCCGGAGTGTTGATTTTAAGTTTGGGAGCTGCCATAACTAGTAAGTATGATGTGTGAAAATGGGAAAGCTACTGCGGATAGTCTACCTTATTTTTTGCATGATTGCAATCACGGAATTCAGCCTGACGTTAATTTTCCGGCATTTCGGGCGTGTTCTGCGGTGTTGTGACCCAAAGGCGCAGGGCAAAGAGCAGGGCAACGACTGCCAACGGCGCGAGATAGAATGAGATGGAGAGCCCGAGTTGCTCCATGATGTGTGTGCTGGCGGCTCCTGCTGCTGTCAGGAACCACAGCGGGCGCAACCCGCAGTAGAGGAGGACGGCGCCCATGCTCCGCTGCATCCATTTTTTTTGCAGCAGGCCGAGCGGTTTCAGGATGAGCATGAGCAGCAGTGCCGCCAGCGGCAACAGGACATTGACGCTTGTCTGGTAGACGATGTAGGCGTTGTCGACCGGGTTGATGTTGATGACGTAGTGTCCGATGGTGGGGCCGAAGCTCAGGCTGTAGAGCACAATGGCGATGGCGGCGAGTGTCAGGTAAAACTGCGTGGGCTTGAGCTTGCCGGGCTGCCACAGCATCAGCACTCCCCAGGGGAGCAGCAGCGCTATGCCCAGGAAGCTGATGGCCTGCGCACGGCACCAGAATTGCCCGCACACCAGCATGCAGGCCGCACACAGAATGACGATGGGCAGTGCCGCTTTCTCTCGCAGAGTGGTGGCCAGAATGCGGCAGACAATCATGGCTCCGCCGCATATCTGGAGCACCAGTCGGTAGTGCTCGATATCGAAGAAAGTGGTAGCACTTTCACCCGGGCCATAGGCTCCGGGGGCGCCGGTGGACCAGGGAAAGACGCAGCCCAGTGCCATGATGCAGGCAGCCAGAGTAATCCACCCGCACCACAGGCCGGCATCTGCCAGGCGGCTCAGGGAGAGCCGGGGTGTCCAACCCGCCCCGCACAGGGGCAACAGCGCACGCCAGAACTCCGCCCCCATGCCCAGCGCTGCGGCACTGGCTCCGGCGGTAAAGATACCGGCGGGCAGAACATTGTACAGCTGCCACAGGGGGATGAAGCCCAGCACTTCCGCACCACCCATCAGGGCGGCGGCATTTTGGACATGCTGGTTGGCGGTGGTAATCAGCAGCAGAAAGAGGACGAGGGCAACGAGGAAGATGCGTTTTCTCATGGACGGAGGGTGTGGATGTGTTGCAGGAGCGCTTCGATATCGGCGGTTCGCAGGCGGTTGCGGAAGGCGGGCATGGCGCCGCGACCATCCTGTATAATCTGACGCAATTCAGCGGCGGGGCGTTCGGTTGTTTGCAGATTTCCTACTGCGGGCATGCCGGGGTACTGGGCGGTGTAGCTTTGTCCGTTGCCCTGGGAGCCGTGGCAATGGGTGCAGTGCCAGGTAAATAGCTCCGCTCCACTGCCTGTGGCCGACGGTTCTTCGCCATAGGTAACAGTCCCTGCCGGGTGGGGAGTGCGGGTGACAATCGGCTGTGTGGGTGTATCGAAGACGATGCGTGCGGGTTGCCCAGTGTGGTCGAAGGCAATGCGCCAGATAGCTGCCAGCGCCAGCAGGCCGGTGATGATGTAGAAGGCGTATTTCATGCGCGGCGGGTGTGGAGGATGAAGTGCAGGAAGGTGGCAAGCCCGCCGCCCATCAGCGCGCACACCAGAATGCATACCCACCAGTACCCCCAGCCATGCGGGCGGGAGCCCAGGGTGCCTATGGTGTCAGCCCATTGGGTGAGCAGCGCCCACAGCACGCAGGCAGCTCCCCCCATCAGCGCACCCACAGCAGCCCACCGGGCAGGGTGGGTGTGGCAGGGGCTTTGCAGGTGCTCCAGCGGGTCCGTTTTCTCCACCGGCATGCGGGCCGAAATGCTCAGGAAAAGCGCCAGGAAAAGCCCGAGACTCCCCAGCAGCATGGCGATGTCTACCTCCGTAGGGCTGTAGCTGCCGCCGGTGTAGTCCTGCGAGCGGTGTACCACAATATGGATGCGCTCCATCCACATGCCAATCAGTAGTCCGATGCTGACGAGGGTTGCCGCTATCCGGCTCGTGCGCAGCCGTGGCCACCAGTAAATGCCGGGGAGGGCGACATTGAGCCCCAGCAGCAAGGCGTAGTCCAGGCACCAATGCGCCGGGGTTCGCAGCAGCTCCAGCCCATAGAGCAGCCCCATAGCGCAGCTGAGCCCCAGTGTGAGCTGCGACAGCTTGCCGATAAGCTGCGTGCTGCTGCGCCTGCAAAGGGCGATGATTTGCACCGTCGCCATGCCGGAGAGCAGAGCGCCACACACAAAGTATGGGGGGATGATACTCTCGTGCCAGCGCTGCGTGAGCGCAAAGTCGCAGCCTACCACGCTGTGGACGGTGACGACGAGTGGCGTGAGCAGTGCCGCCATCAGCAGGCAGCAGCGTGCCCAGGTGGGGCGTGTGCTTGCCGGCGCGGCCTCGCCCCATATCCCCATGAGCCAGAAAAGTACAGAAAGCAACAGGTAGCTGCCAATGGCGGCGGCGTCCCACACGAGGGCGGAGGCCAGGTTAGGCCATACACCGCTGGCCACGGGCAGCGGTACCATCATCCACAGCATCCAGGAGCGCCCCACATGCACCAGGGGGAACACTGCTGCGGTGCACACGGCGCACAGAGTCATGAGCTCAGCGTGCCGTGCAATTTCACTGCGCCAGTTCTTGCCCGTAATGAGCAATACGGCAGAGATAAGAGTGCCGGCGTGTCCCAGGCCAATCCAGAAGACAAAGTTCGCAATATCCCAGCCCCACGGTACCGCATTGTTAGCCCCCAGCACGCCCACTCCCTCGGTGGCAATCCTCCATGCGCTCCACCCCAGCCCCCACAGGGCAACAAGCGCACACAGAGCCACCACGGCGACTCGCTGGCAGGTGCGTATACGGCTGGATACTTCGGTGCTCATTTCGATACTCTAGAGTAGCCGAATACGCGTGTATGTCAAGTATGATTAAACGGCATGCCAACAAAAGAGGCTTTCTTTCAGAATTAACATTTGTTATCTTGTTGTCCTAAGCTTAATGAGATGAAGGGATGACGCTAGATTGACGCTATTGACAGCAGGGGTGGGGAGGGGTAGAATGAGCGTGTTATGTTCAGTATTTCTCAGATTGTGACACCAAGCCGAACGGATGCTGAGGGGCGCATGAAGCTTTTCTCTGCATTGCAGCTCATGCAGGATTGCTCGGAGATGTGGAAAAACAGCGAACCGGCGTTCCTGAATTATCTGCTTGAGAACCGCGCGGCTCAGCTGCTGAACTTCCGACAGGTGGAGATTCTGCGTGTGCCTGAACTGGGTGAGCTGCTGACTTGCTCTACATCAGTGTACGGTACTCAGGGGCCTTTTGGCTATCGCAACACAGCTATTTACGATTCAAAGGGGCATCCTTGTTATCTTTCCTGGGCTATTGGCGCATTTGTGAGCGCTGAAACGGGGCGCTTGTTGCGCCTGCCGCAAAGTGTGACCGACTGCATGAGCATAGAACCGCCTTTGCATATGACATACGGAGAGCGCAAGGTGACGCCGCCGGCCGACCTGCCTGAGCAGAGCATGCTTGCCATTCAGGTGATGCGCAACGATATTGATTACAACCGCCACGTGAACAACGCCCATTACGTCCGCATGGCGCTCGAGCTCTTGCCCGCCGACTTTGAACCCACAGGGTTGCGTGTGGAGTACAAGCGCCCCGTGGCGCCCGGCGCCTGCATCGAGCCCTCGCTTATCCTCAGTCCTGCTGCGGCCTGGGTACAGCTGCGCGTGCAGGGCTCACTCTGCTGCGTGGTTGAGTTCACCCGTTAATTCCGCTCTTTGCGGGAGATGGGGGTGCGGCTTGCGTTTTGGGTGGCTTTGAGCAGGCGGTATCTTGCCCATTCGCGGGCGAAGAGGCGGGCGGCTTCGGCGGCTTGCTCTGCCGGGGCGGTGGGCGCCATTCCGGTGCGGGCTCGGGCGTGTAGCAGCTCTGCCAGCTCATCGTATTTCTGCTGCGTGGTGGCGGCGTTGGCTCCCTTGCTGTTCAGCAGTATGGCTTCTTGTACGGTAATTTCGGCCAGCAGTAACTCGGTGCGGTCGGTTAGGCCGGCGTTGTAGCATTTTTCCACTTCTTGCCGGTAGGCTTCGGCTGCTTGTTGCAATTCTTTTGCGGAGGCTGCATCCTGTTGCAATGCGTCGGTGTAGTAGGCTGCTTTTACCTGGGCGGCAAGGCTGTGGCGGGCGGGGGCTGCGCCTTCTTTGGTTTGGAGGGCGAGGAGGTCTTGCAGCTCGCGGCTTTTGTCTGCCAGTTTGCGGAGCAGCTCGGTGCTGTGTTTGCCTTTGCTGAGGCGCATATCGGCATACAAAGCCGCTTGTTCCGCCGCCAGGCGTTCGGTGTGAGAGGCCAGTCCCATCGAAATGGAGCGCTGTATTTGCTCAGCATGGCTGTGGGCGGTTGTTCGCGCGGCTTCACTGGGTGCCGGGGTACTGAAGTGACCGGGGCGGAAGGCACCCGGCTCGATGAGGAAGCTCAGTTGAGTGTCAGCTGCATGCGCGGTAAGTGCCAGCAGGAGGGTGCAGAGGATGTGTTTCATATCTTGGTTGGGTTATATTGTCGTGCCTTCGTACAGGTAATAGGGGGCGCGGCGGGTGTGGAGCCAGCGGCGTACGGAGCTGTAGCTGCATCCCAGCAGCACCAGACTACCCAGTAGCCCCAGCCCGGGCATGATAAGCAGGCTGTTGTCCCGGCGGATGCATTGGCGCGGGGCGGAGGGCGCGTACTTAATCGGTATGGTGTCGCCTACGTGCCATTCGGGGGATTTATCCCCATTCTGCGCGATGGATTTGTAGGGCTGCCCATTCACGGCGTAACTGACAATGGGGTAATGGCGTGTGACTTTGTGTCTGCGGCGGAGCCCCTCGCGGTTGGTTTTCTTTATTTTGTCTATTACGGTGCCCTGTGCATCTTTGCCGTAGCAGAGGAGAAGCACCGCGTTACCGGCGTTGGTCTGCGTCAGGAGTATCACCGGTATCAGGATGGCGGCCAACAGCTGAGCTGTGGCGGCAACCAGCGGCGGGAACTTGCGGGCAATGGCGTAGCGCTTGGGGCGGCTGGTGTGGGGCTCGGGCACATCGATGCCCAGGCGGGCGAACGCGGCTTCCAGCGCTTCGTATTGCGATACTCGCAGGAACCCGGCGGCGATGGTGTGGTCGCCGGTGTTATCCTCGCACATCAGGTAATCCACGGTGCCGTTGCGGCGGCGTTTTACCTTGTAAATCAAATCCTGAGCCAGCGGCAGGGTGCAGATGGCGGGCTTGAAGATGGTGCCGGGGTAGATGAAGAGCACGCGCTGGTTTGTCAGGGCGTAGATGCGGCGTCTGTTTCGGCGGTACACCCCGTATGCCAGCAGGTAGCATACAAGGGACAGGAGCCCGAAGCTCACCATGAGCGTTTGCTCTTTGCTATACATGATGCCGCCGACCGTGGACGTTAAATAAAGCAGGAACAGGGAGCCTATGATTACCAGCAGGTTGAAGGTGATGCTCCGGCCAATTTTGCTGTACTGCATCCACAGGAGCTCTTCGTCCTCATGCAGGGCGAAGGCTACGGCGGCGCGTTCCTCAGTGGTAGGCTGGTACATGGTGAATCAGGTGGTGGGGTGTGCCGTGCGGTGGCGGTACAGGCGGTGAAGGTTGATACCCAGGGCCGTGAGGGAGCCCAGGAAAAAGAGCAGGATGAGGCCGGGCTCCACGTAGCGCAGGCGCGAGGCTCGCTTGGCCACGCTGGGGTTGTGGGGCAGGTAGATGATATCCACCTGTTCGCGGAGCTCGTGCTGCGGGCGCTTGTCGCCCAGCCTGTCGATAGCTTGGGTGGGGGTACCCTCAGCGGGGCGCGCCACTCACATGGGTAACACTTTAGTTCAACTACATAGGTTACACTTTTGCGCGTAAGTTTTGTATCATTATATTTGCTATGATGCAAGTCTAATGTGCCGCGCGTCGGCTTTGTGCCGTAGCACGAGCCCGTAG
>JAFOZZ010000042.1 GCA_017390945.1 Akkermansia sp. | reverse complement strand
GCCACAAACTATACCATATAACTTTAACTGATGAAAACATATTTATATTCTACATGATTCCCCTGATAATACAAGCATTTTTTTCGATTTTCGCCCATAACTTACGCCATCTTCATGCGCGTGCACGTAGAATAGCCTTTTCATGCGCGCGTGTGTGTGGTAGACTAAAGGACATGAAGAAGACCATTCTCACCACATTGGCAGTAGCAGCCTTGCTGCCCTCCTGCGCTTATATGCAGACCAACAAAAATATCCTGGAAAGAGGGGTAGTGCATCGCGGTACGGAGCTGAAAGCCGAAAGCCTGACACTGCACAAGAAAGGCGGCCAGTGGTATGTGGGGAGTCCGATGAGCAATTTCTCGAAGCATTACCCGACGATACACGATGAAGTCTTCTTCAAGGAGGATAATTCCCCCACCTTCAAAACTATCGGCGAACCGGAGGGAAAACTCTATTACCCCATCTCTGCCGGCACAGCAACCTGCTTGCAACGCACCGATGGCTACGCCCAGACCAACGCACTGGCCACAGAAATAAGCTCCTTCCAGGCAGCCCCCATCGCCGATATGCGCGGTGGCTCCACCTACTCCATCCGCGCCGAAGTAGTGGACGCGGCCAAGCCTGTCACTCTGATAACCTCTCACACACCGGAGCACCCCGGCACTGGCCAGCGTGTGCTCGCTGCGGTGGATAAGTACACAGTCGATGCCGTAGGAACCTTGGGCTACAACATTGCCATTCCCTTCATGGCACCCTTCGTATTCTTCAGTGAATTCCTTTCCGAAGATTGATGGTCAAGCGTATACAGAGTTATTCACAAAAATTGTCAATAAGTCGGTGAATAACTCTGTGAATAGTGTTGTGAACAATTACATGTTCACTGTTTCGAGGGTTTATCTACAAAACAATTCACAGCTGAACAAGGTCTCTAAAAGTTCGATTCCAAACGGTTATGATACTTATTAGAGTTATTCACATAGCTGAATATGATGAATTTTTAAATATAAATTTCTTTATTCTTCACTGAACAGGGAAAAATAGCATCATTCCGCTGCCCGTTGACAGGAGGAACAGAGCTGCTACAATACACAGGCATGAACACGTACGGAATCGATCAGGACTCGCTCTGGATGACCCGAGCACTCGAACTCGCACATAAGGGACTGGGTACTACCAGCCCCAATCCACCCGTCGGTGCAGTAGTCGTAAAAAACGGCGCATTGCTGGGCGAAGGCTGGCACGAGAAAGCAGGGGAACCACATGCTGAGCGCCGAGCACTGAACCATGCCCGCATGCGTGGGCACGAGGATGACCTGCGTGGTGCTACCATGTACGTGACTCTTGAGCCTTGTTCCAGCTATGGCCGTACACCGCCCTGTACCGAGGCTATTATCGAGGCAGGCATTGCCAGGGTCGTCTATGGCTCAGTGGACCCTGATGAGCGCCACAGAGGCCGCGCAGACGCCATTCTAAGGGCAGCTGGCATCGAAGTGCGCAGCGAGTGCTGTGCAACTGCCTGCGACCTGTTCCTGCGTCCGTGGGTGTGGTCTGTACAGAACCGCATGCCCTGGGTCAAGGCTAAGGTAGCCTCCACGATGGATGGTCGCATGACGCGAGCGGGTCTTAAATGGCTGAGTTGCAGTGAGTCGGTACGATTTGCCCACCAGATGCGCCTGGAGAGCGATGCTATCCTGGTAGGTGGTAACACCTTACGTACAGATAATCCGGCGCTGACGATACGCCACCCATACCGCGAGGTGCCGGTTATCAAGCAACAGCCGTGGCGTGTGGTGCTCACACGCGATAGTTCATCCCTGCCGGAAACAGCTAAAGTGTTTACCGACAAGGATTGCGAGCGTACCATTATCCGCGAGGATGTAGGAAACATGCGTGCTATGTTGCAGGCTTTGTACAGCGAGTATGGGGTGGTAAACCTCATGCTGGAGTGTGGTGGTAAGCTGCTGCGCCAGTTCCTGGAGGAAGGGCTGGTGAATGAGTGGGTGCAGATTGTTACCCCGCAGATCAGTGGTGGCCCGGATTTGGTTGTGCCGGGATATTTCCTGCCGCAGGAGCGTTTCTTTGAGCAGGAGGAGCTGATACCCAGTGGCAAGGACATCATTGTGCGTGGTATTATCCATTAAGTTCCCAGGAGGCGGATGAGAATCATTCACACATCGGACTGGCACTTGGGCGACAGGTTGCTGGAGAAATCGCGCCACGAGGAATTCCGCGCGTTTTTGAACTGGCTGTTGGGGCAGATGCAGCAGCTGCATGCTGAGGCTCTGCTGGTGAGTGGCGATATTTTTGATAACCGCGACCCCGGCGCACCCGCGCTGGAGATGTTTAATGATTTCCTGAGCCGTGCGGACGGAACGGGGTGTCGCCATATCATCATGACTGCCGGCAATCACGATGGAGTGCCGGTGCTGGATGCCGCCAGCCCATTGTTGCAGCGCTACCATGCTCGCCTGGTGAATAGTCTGAGCCGAGATGCAGTACAGGATTGCCTGATTCCTCTGATGGGTGCTGATGGTACACCCGCTGCACTGGTGTGTGCTGTGCCTTTTCTGCGGCCGTCGGAGGTGAGTATTCCGCTGACAGATGAGGCTCTGGAGGCTGGTGAAAACGCCTACACACTGGGTGTGCGTGAAGTGTTGGCGCAAGTTGCTGCGCTGGCAGAACAATGGAGGGCGGAGAATCCGGGCAAACCTGTCCTTTGTATGGCGCACCTGACTGTGGCCGGAGCAGAGAAAAGCTCCTCGGTGCAGGATATCGTGGTCGGTAGCGTTGATGCTGTCGGTACGGATGCCTTCCGCCCGGTTTTTGATTATGTAGCACTGGGGCATTTTCACAAGGGCTATGCGCTGGGTGGAGGACGTCTGCGTTACAGTGGCAGTCCTATGCCGATGGGGATGGATGAGGTGAACAACGAGCACCATATTGTCCTGCTCGATGCTACGGAGCAGGGGGTGAGCGTGCAGAAAATCCCTGTACCAACATTCGTGTGCCATACAGCGCAAACTTGCCATACATACGAGGAGCTGGAAGCTCTGCCGCAGCAATTACGCGATTTATCAGCAGCTCGCGGCGGTGTGCCGGTGCATCTGGAGCTGCGCTATCTGGGCAGCGGTGTGGAGAATCTGGCTGCTTGGGTAGCAGAGCATTTGCCGCCGGAGCTTGTGCCGCATTTCAAATGCTCCATGTGGCGTCCTGGTAGCGCTGTGATGGATAACACCGATGTGTACGGCGACACCATGCCAACGCCTCACGAGGTTTTCCGCCGCAAAATTGAGGCATATTGTGAGGCTGGCGAACAGCTTACTGCTGAGCAGATGGAGAGCCTGTGGTCATTGTTTGAATCTGCTTATACCGAAGCAACGAGCCATGAAAATTGAGAAACTCACATTCAGCAATATCAATTCTCTGGCGGGAGAGTTTGAGATTGATTTTACCCATCCGGATATAGCTGATCCCGGGCTTTTTGTGATAACAGGGCCTACCGGTTCCGGTAAAACGACCATCCTCGATGCCATTTCTTTTGCTCTCTATGGCCGTAGCCCCCGCCAGGAGCGTTTTCAGACGGATGAGAACGAAATCATGACCCATGGTGCGGCTAAATGTGCTGCTACTGTGCAGTATGAGCAGGCTGGTGAGCATTATCTTTCCACCGTCTCGCAGTCTCGCAGCAAGCGCGGGAGTAACCCTTTCGGCCAGGTTAAGTGTGAGCTCTATCGTTTGAATGACCAGCAGGAGTGGGCTCTGCTGACCAACAAAAAAAGCGATTTCGAGCGTCTGACCGAGCAGATTACTGGCTTGAGTTTTGATAATTTCACTCGCTGCATGTTGCTGGCGCAGGGGGAATTTGCTGTGTTCCTGAAGGCTAAGGATGAAGAACGAGCCGAGATTCTTTCAACTATTACGGGTACGGAAGTTTACAAACGCATTGGCGATGTCGCTCATGAGCGCGTGGCCGCTGTACAGAAGCAGATAGATGCTTTGCAGTTGATGCCGGTGTGGGAGCCTGAGCTTCGTTTGCAGAAAGAACAAGCGCGTGATGCAGCAACGCAGGAGCTGAAGAATCTTCAATCACGGCGTGAGCAAGTGAACCGGTGCCTCAAGTGGCTGGCAGATGTGGAGCAAGCCAGGGTTGCAGCCGAGAAGGCAGCGCAGGCGGCTCAGGCTGCCGCACAAGCTCGGCAGGAATTCGAGAAAACGCAGTTGCCTGTACTCCGACAAGGGGAGGCTGTGCAGGCGGTAAAACCCGCAGCGGCCGCTTTGACTCAGGCGGAGCAACAGATTAAGCAGCATCATAAATCTTTGCAAACAACAGAGAAGGAGTATGTAAAAGCTGCGACTGAATTGGGAGCTCAACAGAAGGTGGCCGATGCCGCCGCTGCAAAGCTGGCTGCCGAGGCGCCCCCGATAGAGCAGCGATTGACCGAAGTTCGGAACCGCATGCGTCCTCAGGAGTCTGCCCTGAGTGTTATGCAGGCAAATGCTCGTCAGGCTCGTGCAGCTGCCCAGCAGAAAGCGGCGGCGTTGGCTCAGCTTCGCCAGCAATACACTCGGCTGGATGCAGCGGTAAAGCTGGCACAGGAGCAGCAGGAGCGTGCTGGGGCGGAATTGCAACATTGTGCTGATGATGCCGCATTGAAAGAGCGCCTTCCTTTGCTGGAGGCTCGCTTGACAGACTGGCAACAGGCACCCGCAGCTCAGCTTCCTTTGCCACCTCATGCAGAGCTCGAGGCTCAGCGTGAAGCCGCTGAGCGGCATGTGCAGGAGGCGGAAAAACGTCCTGAGGTCCTGCGTGCTATCGCTGAGCTTAAACGCCGACAGCTCAATATCGAAGACCAGTTAGCTGCCTTGTACCTGGACTTTTGCGAGGGGCG
>JAFOZZ010000041.1 GCA_017390945.1 Akkermansia sp. | reverse complement strand
AGTTGAACTAAAGTGTTACCCATGTGAGTGGCGCGCCCCCGCTTTCTACCCCCCCCCCCAAGCCGCTTGCAAGCAAGCGGTTCCCTCGCAGAGGTGTCTGCTCGGCTTGGGGGCAGGCTGCTGCGACACTCGCAGCCTGCCCGCTCGGTCGCGGGTTCGAGCCTTAATCCACCCGGGGCGTAAGCACAAAAAAAGCGCACCGAAATGGTGCGCTTTTTTTTGTGCTAGCCCCGGCGGGGCTCGAACCCGCGACCAAGCGATTATGAGTCGCCTGCTCTGACCGCTGAGCTACAGGGCCGGGTTGAGTGTAGCAAGGTGGGGATGAGAAGTCAAGCGGATTTTTGATTATGCCAAAAGGGTGACACAATTTTGGCATTTTTCGCGTGCGCGGCGTTAGAGTGCTTTCAGGCGCAGGGCGATGTCCTCGGGCAGGCTGCGGCAATCCGCAGGGGTGTTAAGGGGGGAGCGCAGGACGAGGCGACCGCTGTTGTCGTATACAGAAAGGGTGAGGGTATTGTTCACGCCCTGGAGGACGAGACGCCCCTGGGCATCGATGAACTCCAGCGTGGCGTCGCAGGCGTTACCGGCCATCCACCCGCTGTGGTTGACGGATACAGAGGCAGTGACGTCGCGTATACCCTGCAAGGCGTTGATGACGACGCGGGAATCCATGTCGGCAGGCAGTGCCTGCATCTGGGTACGGATGCGCGATTTATACTCAGCAATGCGGCGGTAATGTTTGTGGGTAAGTTTTACGATTTGCGGGGAGGGCTGGCGGGCAACGGCGGGCTCCACCGCAGCGCTTTCGTCACTGGGATTCCCCTGCCCGAGGCGCACGCGGGTGACGTACTCGTCCTGGTCGCGGCGGTAAACGATGCGCAGCACTGCCCCGGGGGCATACGAGCGCACCATGGAGCGGAAATGATAGACGCCTTTCAGCGGCTCACCATCAATACTCAGCAGCACATCGCCTTTACGCAGGCCGGCGAGATCCGCCGGGCTGCCGGACACCACGGTAGCGACGCCTACGCCCTGGGAGGAGGCGGGTAAAGGGGCGGGAGCGATGTTAACCACACTTTGTTGCCCTGGGGCAACGCCACCAACTCCCGCCCCATTACTACTCACGGGGTTGACAGCGGCGGCTTGCAGAACAAGCACCGTGTCACGTGTAGCAGAGGGAACGACCCCGAACTTAATCTGCCGTACATTGGCGCTACGCGCGCCAACGAGCGCCCCGGCAACAAGCAGGGCAGCCAGCAACAGGCAGAGGTATGTGCGGGTTTTATGCATCTTCAGATGACTTCTTCGAAAGGCACCGTACCGGCATTGGGCACGGATATGTAAAGCACTGTATTGTCAGTATCTTTGAAAAGGATTGAATCGTGGTAAATGACATTGTACTCGCAGTGCCCGCAGGCATCTTCATGCGGCTCGCCGTAAAACGGCGGCTGCGGCCAATGAGGCGGCGGCATATCATCGTGGGGCGGCGGAGGAGGCATATCGCAAGGCACAATGCGGCGCTGAGCAATGGCTGTGTACTCCTCCGGCTGCTGCGCTTCACACTGCGGACTGGTACCGCTCATTGTAAAGAACAATGCCAGCCCCCCGGCGCAGAGCAGCACACAAGCCGCGGCACAGCGGCGCCAGCGCCTGCGCTCGCGGCGGCGACTTACGCGCAAAAACGCGCCCAACAAGGCGCCACGCAGATGGGGCATGCCCTCCAACGCTACCTCTGCCGGAGCAAACGCCTCGCGCAGCTCAGCCTCCACTTGGGCAGCCTCGCGCACATCGTGGCGGGCAGCATGCACAGCAGCTTGCAGGCGCGCCAGAGCGCCCTGCGGCAGCTCCGCAGGCTGCAGTTGATGAAGCTCGTGTTCTGATTGTTCAGCGTTCATGGTTATTCCGGTATGGGGTTAGCGGCCAGTTTATCGCGCAGCATTCCGAGGGCACGGCGGTAACGCGATGTCACCGTGTGCAGTTTATCGCCCACCACCACAGCTATCTGGCGGAAGGAGAGCTCCTCCCATATCCGCAGAATAAGCACTTCCGCGTAGTCCGGGGGCAGAGTGCGCAGCACACCCTCTACATGGCGACGGCGCACCTCATCATCCAGCGTACTACGCAGCCAAGGGTTATGAACATCCGCGGCGGCATCTGCACTCTCCTCATAGTTCCGGCGGGTGGTTTGGCGGCGTGCAGCATCGGTAGCGAGGTGGCGAATGGCAGATACGACCCACGGGAGCCATTGCTCCTGCCCGCCGCGCAGTTCCCCCAGCTCGACTGCATGCACGAGCTGCACCAATGCTTCCTGTAACACATCCTCCGCATCCTGCTCGGTGCGTGTCTGCTGACGGGCATAGAGCATGAGCCTCGGGCTGTTTGCGTGCAGCCAGGCATCCCATACAACAGCGGTATCGCTGCTATCTCTGTCCTCTATTTCCATCAGCGTGTACAATATAGGCGTTTATAGGGGGCTATTTTGTGCAAAAGAATGCGTTTTTTTGCAAGAAAAACACCTATTTTGCACCTATTTGCCACACATTTTGCTAAATAAATGAAAAAATGAGAGGGGAAATACCCTCAGGTACTTCCCCTCACAAAGATTAGCTTTGCAACTTAGGCAAGAGAATCTTAGGCGATGGAGTCGCCCAGCTTCTTCATAGCCTCGGCAGCGCGGTTGGAGTAACCCCACTCGTTGTCGTACCAGCCGCAAACCTTCACCATGTTGCCGCCTACCACATAGGTGAAGCCGGCGTCGAAGATGCAGGAGTGGGGGTTGGAAACGATGTCCTGGAGCACGAGGTCCTCCTCGGAGTACTCGAGGATGCCCTTAAGCGGACCCTCGGCAGCCTCCTTCATGGCGGCGTTCACCTCCTCAACAGTCACGTCAGCCTTCAGCACGGCCACGAAGTCGGTCAGAGAACCGGTGGGGGTGGGTACGCGGAAGGAAGCGCCGTTGAGCAGACCCTTGAGCTGGGGAATCACCTCACCGATAGCCTTGGCAGCGCCAGTGGTGGTGGGGATGATGTTGATAGCGGCAGCGCGCATACGACGGGGGTCGCTGTGCGGCAGGTCGAGGATGCGCTGGTCGTTGGTGTAGGAGTGGATGGTGCTCATCATGCCCTTCTCGATGCCCCACTTGTCGTTGAGAACCTT
>JAFOZZ010000040.1 GCA_017390945.1 Akkermansia sp. | reverse complement strand
GATGTTTCCTATTTAAAAAAAATATGGCTTCAGTAACAGTAAAAAACGCCTGCAAAGATTTATCTGTCATTATTTTTAAGATATTTGATATCAATTTATTGAAAGAGAGGGAGACTTGACGTCTCCCTCTCAAATTATTATGGCTTACCAGCCATTACCGATTTGATTTGCTGCATCAGTATAATTATTCAATCCAGGTAGAATGTAGATTGTTGGCGTTTCGATTTTAACCCCGCGCTGGTTTAAGATAGGTCTAAACATAAACTTGCAATATTCACATGGCTTCATAATTTTTGGATTACATCCTTTACTCAATAATTTACGCGATTCCTGGTTAGCATACGTAGAGTGAATTCGGATGTCTTTTAACATGCTTCCCTTTTGTAACAGTTGGTCTACTGCGTCTACCTCCGCGCAGTTACCAATAGGATATTTTTTTCTAATGAATTACCAAAGTGTTTTGAAGTCTTTTCTATTAAATCATTCGTCGTTTGGTGTCTATTTGCGAGGTACGAGGTGATGTTGCGCCTGCGGCGCAGGTGAAATCCTCGCTGGCGCTCGGGTGAAATTTTGCCGGGGGCAAAGTGAAATCAGCCCCTGGGCGGGGCTGGTGAAATTGCCCGCTGGCGCGGGCAGTTTTTGGGACGAGATTGCGAGCGGGCTCGCAGTGAGATTGAGCCTGGCGGCTCAACGAGATTCACGCTTGCGCGTGAACGAGATTGCCCGCTGGCGCGGGCAGTGATGGGAAGGACGAGGTGATGTTGCGCCTGGCGGCTCAGGTGAAATCCTCGCTGGCGCTCGGGTGAAATTTTGCCGGGGGCAAAGTGAAATCAGCCCCCTGGGCGGGGCTGGTGAAATTGCCCGCTGTCGCGGGCAGTTTTTGGGACGAGATTGCGAGTGGGCTCGCAGAGAGATTGAGCATGAGGCTCAATCTCATTCATGCTGGCGCATGAATGAGATTGCCCCGCAGATGCAGGGCAATGGGCAAGGCTGAGACTGTTGAAGGTTTAACGATAGAAATGGATAGTAAGGGCAGGCTGAGAAGGTGAAATCATGGTGAAAATGTATGATTTTGGTCTGGGGGCGATTTTTTTGCTTGCTATGGCGCTGGTGGTTGGGTAGACTGAGAGCATGAAGAGAGCACACTTTAACTCAATATTAGCAGGTATCTGTATGTTGGCCATGGTTCCGCAGGCACGGGCTGACTGGAATGATTTGTGGGAGGATACCAAGGAGCTCGGGCAGCAGGCAGGCGACATCGGTAAGCGCGCCTGGGATACCGCCAAAAAGCAATGGGACAAAATGGAGCTGAACTATGATTTGCTTCAGGCTTTTGGTAACGTGGTGGATGAAGAGTCTGCGCTGGTGGGGCGTTTTTACGACCTGAAGCAACCCATTGATGGAAAGTCAAAGCCGCTGAAGCGCCAGGGGGTGGTGGATATCTTCCATGAGTTCAACAACAAGAAGTGGGATCAGTCGGTGTTTGCCGGTTATTACTCCCCCAAGGTAAAGTTGTATGCCCCTTATTTTTACTTGCCGCGCTGCAAGGCAAGCTATGGTCCGGAGGCTTTTCAGTGTAATGTGAATGCGGACAAGGGTGAGCCCAAGGTGAACCCGACCGCCTGGGTGGTTATCTATCGCGGCGTTGTAACTGCACCTAAGAGCGGCACCTTCCGCTTCGTGGGTATGGGGGATGATACCTTGATGGTGCGCTTCAACAACAAGCTGGTGTTGGAAAGCGGTTGGACGATTCCGACCCGCCGTGGTTTCGATGAAGGAACTCGCCGCACATACCAGCAGGAGATTACCCAGAAGGCTCATAACGCAGCCTCCCGTCACCAGCGGGAGATAACGCCTCAGACTCGCGGCCGCGCTATCTATCAGTTCGAGAATACTCCGCACTGGAATCGGATGCTGGGTGGTATCCCCTCCGGTGTGCCTTTTACCGTGAAGAAGGGCGAGAAATACCCCATCGAGATTCTGGTGTCGGAGGTGCCTGGGAACGAGTTCGGCTTCTGTCTGCTGACGGAGGAAATTGAGAGCCCCGGAAAGGCTCCGTACGGTATTTTTGCCCCTAAGGAGGCACCCAAGCTTCACCTTTTCCGCACCTGCGATGTGCTGCCTGACCCGGCTAAGATAAAGCGCGCCCTGACTGCTGGCGGTGTCGATTATTCCATCAGCGATTGTAAGGAGGGACCGCCCTTTGTCGAGGATAGCCTTATCTGGAAGGCCGATTTCGCGGAAGGCGAGAAGCGCGGCCTCTTCTCCCGACTGTTCGGCAAGATTAGCGGCAGCGACAAGGATACCGCTATGGGTACCTCGCACAAGGATGACTCCGCCAACGATAAGCCGAAAAAAGAGGATAAACAGGGCAAGGAGGAAAATATCCTCGATTCCTGGCGCCTCTGGTAACAATTTCATCTGTTCAATGAACCATGCTCGGTAGGTTTTCTAACCTATCGAGCATCTTTTTTACATTTTTTGACATAATTCGTATATTTCTCCTTGCAATTATAGGAATAAAGTGATACTATGCCCGCGCAAGCGTTAAAAAATTGCATCTAACCATGAACAGAGACACCATTTGCGTACAGAGCGGTTGGCAGCCCAAGAAGGGTGAAGCCCGAGTGCTGCCTATTTTTCAGTCGACTACCTTCAAGTATGAGACGAGCGACCAGATGGCACGCTTGTTCGACCTGGAGGAATCCGGCTTCTTCTACACTCGTCTGCAGAACCCCACCAATGAGTGTGTGGCTAAGAAGATTGCAGAGCTGGAGGGCGGCGTAGCTGCTATTCTGACATCTTCCGGTCAGGCTGCATCTTTCTACTCCATTTTCAATATCTGCGAAGCCGGCGACCACTTCATCTCCACCAGCGCTATTTACGGCGGCACATTCAACCTCTTTGCCGTTACGTTTAAGAAGCTGGGTATCGAAGTAACGTTTGTTGACCAGGATGCCCCCGAGGAGGAAATCCAGAAAGCGTTCCGTCCGAATACGAAGTGCGTATTCTCCGAGACGATTTCCAACCCCTCCCTGCAGGTGCTGGACATCCGCAAGATGGCCGATATCGCCCACAAGAACGGCGTACCCCTTATCGTAGACAATACCTTTGCCACTCCGATGAACTGCCGTCCGTTCGAGCACGGCGCCGACATCGTGATGCACTCCACCACCAAGTACATGGATGGTCACGCTACCCAGGTAGGCGGTGTTGTGGTGGATAGCGGCAACTTCGACTGGGCTGCTCACGCCGACCGCTTCCCGGGGCTGACTCAGCCGGATGATTCCTACCACGGCCTTGTGTACACGGAGGCTTTCGGCAAGGGCGCCTACATCACCAAGTGCACCGTACAGCTGATGCGCGACCTTGGTTCCATCCCGTCCCCCATGAATGCCTTCCTGCTGAATCTGGGGCTTGAGACGCTGCACCTGCGCGTGCCGCGCCACTGCGAGAACGCCCAGAAGGTGGCAGAGTTCCTGGAGGCTCAGGAGGATGTGGCGTGGATTAACTATGCCGGTCTGCCCAGCAACCGCTACTACGAGCTGGCTCAGCGTCAGTTTGATGGCGGCCGTACCTGCGGTGTTGTAACCTTCGGTATTAAGGGTGGCCGTGAGCGCGCTATCAAGTTCATGGACAGCCTGAAGCTCACCTCCATCGTGACGCACGTGGCCGATGCCCGCACCTGCGTGCTGCACCCGGCCAGCCATACGCACCGTCAGCTGACGGACGAGCAGCTGGTGGAGGCCGGTGTAAAGCCCGACCTTATTCGCTTCTCCGTAGGTATTGAGGCCGCAGAGGATATCATTGCTGACCTTCAGCAGGCTTTTGCCGCCATTCGTTAATTCCCCGGAAGGAATAAACCTCTATCGACAAGCCGCAGCAAGTCATTGCTGCGGCTTGTTCTTTGGGGCTCATGAGCGCTTGTCAACGGAGAGCCTGCCTTGTTAGTCTTCATTCATGGCAGCATGACACAACAGGGCAGGGGGAATTCGGGCGTTATGCTTGCCACGGGCAGGTAGTTATGCTACAATGTGCAACCGCGTGCGTATCTCGGGCGCGCTTAACCGTCAATTTTAACCGTCAATAGAAATGATTAAGTGGATTCTCAATAAAATCGTAGGTTCCAAGAACCAGCGCGAGGTGCGTAAGCTGCGCCCCGTTGTGAAGAAGATGCTCGAAATCGAGAAGAACTGGGAGGGTAAGGACCGCGATTTCCTGGTAGGTAAGACAGCTGAGTGGCAGAAGTATCTGCACCGCTTTACGCCGATTACGCTGCCGACCCGAGGTGAGATTCTGGCTGCGGATGCCGCTGATTTGCAGCAGTATGCAGAAGTGCTGAATACCCGTTTTGAGTCCCTGAAAGACCTTTTCCCCAAGCTGCCTGCCGTAGAGGCTACGCCGGATTCCATTGAGGCTGGTAAGAAAGCCTTTGCTGAGATTGAGCCTAAGTTCGACAAGCTGCGTGCCAAGTATCTGGAGCAGATTATGCCCGAGGCCTTTGCTGTGGCCAAGTGCGCTGCCCGCAACCTGTGCGGTACTGAGGTGGATGTATGCGGTACCCCGATTAAGTGGGATATGGTACACTTTGACGTGCAGCTGATTGGCGGTATTGCGCTGCACCGTGGCTTTATTGCCGAGATGGCCACAGGTGAGGGTAAGACCCTCGTGGCAACGCTGCCTGTATACCTGAATGCTCTGACGGGGCTGGGTGTGCACGTTGTGACGGTGAACGACTACCTGGCTCGCCGCGACTCCATGTGGATGGGTGCGCTCTTCAAATACCTCGGCCTGACGGTTGGCTGTATTCAGAGCATGATGCCCAACGACCTGCGCCGCCAGATGTACGCCTGCGATATCACTTACGGTACCAATGCTGAGTTCGGCTTTGACTACCTGCGCGACAATGGTATGGCCAATACCCGCAGTGCTCAGGTGCAGCGCGGGCACTATTTCGCCATCATTGACGAGGTGGACTCCATTCTGATTGACGAGGCTCGCACGCCGCTGATTATTTCCGGTCCGGCCGTTATTGAACGCGAGCAGCAGTATGATGTGCTGAAGCCCCTCATTGAGAAGGTGGTGAAGGCTCAGATTGAGCTTTGCAACGGCCTGATGACCAAGGCGAAGAAGTACGCCGCTGAGGGCGATGCCTCTGCTGCCGGTCGCTGCCTGTACAAGGTGAAGCTGGGCATGCCCCGCAACCGTGCTTTCATGCGCTCTCAGGAGGACGTGGAGATGCGCCGCATGGTGGAGAAGTACGAGCTGTTCCTGCTGCAGGACCCCCGTAAGCTGGAGCTCTTCAAGCTGAAGGAAGAGCTGTACTTCTGCCTGGATGAAAAGCTGCATGATGCCGATCTGATGGAGATGGGCCGCGAGCTCATCAGCCCCGGCAAGCCGGAGGATTTCGTGCTGCCTGACCTCGGCACCGAGTTCGTGAACATTGATGAGGATGAGACGCTGAGCGAGCGCGAACGCGAGGCTCGCAAGTCCATGCTCATTAAGCGACTGGATGAGAATGCTGCTCGCCTGCACACCATCAGTCAGCTGCTGAAGGCCTACACCATCTACGAAAAGGATAAGGAATACGTGGTGAAGGAGGGCAAGGTTGTTATCATTGACCAGAACACCGGCCGTGAAATGCCGGGTCGCCGCTGGAGCGAAGGCCTGCACCAGGCCGTGGAAGCCAAGGAAGGTGTGGAGGTAGAGGCCGAGAACATGACCTACGCCACTATCACCATTCAGAACTACTTCCGCCTCTATACCCGCCTGGCTGGTATGACCGGTACGGCTGAAACGGAGGCTGCTGAGTTCCATGATATTTACAAGCTGGACGTGCTGCCCATCCCGACGAACCGTCCCTGCATCCGTGAGGATCTGAACGACCTGATTTTCAAGACGCGTCGTGAGAAGTTCAACGCTGTGGTAGCCAAGATTAAGGAACTGCACACCAAGGGGCAGCCTGTGCTGGTGGGTACTGCCAGTGTGGTGGCTTCCGAGACGCTTTCCCGCATGCTTTCCGGTGCTCGCATTCCGCACGAGGTGCTGAATGCCAAGAACCACCAGCGCGAAGCTGAGATTGTGGCTCGTGCCGGCCAGCGTGGTGCTGTGACCGTGTCCACCAACATGGCTGGTCGTGGTACCGACATTAAGCTGGGCGAGGGTGTGGCCGCGCTGGGTGGCCTGTTTGTGCTGGGTACCGAGCGCTATGAGTCCCGCCGTATCGACCGCCAGCTGCGTGGCCGTTGTTCTCGCCAGGGCGACCCCGGTGCTTCCCAGTTCTTCCTCTCCTTCGAGGACGACCTGATGCGCAACTTCGGTGGCAGCGAGCGCATGACCCGCGTGATGGATCGCTTCGGTATGGAGGAAGGTGAGGCTGTGGAAAGCGGCCTGATGAACAAGATTATCGAGGGCGCACAGAAGCGCGTAGAGCAGCGCAACTACATGTGGCGTAAGCACGTGCTGGACTACGATGACGTGATGAACCAGCAGCGTACCATTGTGTACGGTATGCGTAACGAGGCTCTGCTGTGCGAAGACCCGCGCGAGATGATTTACGACCAGCTCAATGAGGGCGTGAACAACAAGTGCGAGCTCTACCTCAACGAGGACAACACCGGTACGGTGCGCCGCGCTGACCTGTTGCAGTGGGTGAATGCTACCTTCCCCCTGGGTTGGGGCGAGGCCGACTCCGACTTCCTGAGCAAGACACCGACTGACGCCGCACAGGTTATCATTGACAAGGTGCGCGAGATGTACGAGAAGAAGGTGGCAGGTGAGCGTCCGGACCGCGTGGAGCAGATGGAGCGTAGCATTATGCTGCAATCCATCGATAAGCTCTGGCAGCAGCATATCACCGATATGGATGCCCTGCGCGAAGGCGTACGCCTGCGTGCTCAGGGGCAGCGCGACCCGCTCGTGGAGTACAAGCGCGAGGCTTACGAGATTTTCGAGACCCTGATGAACAACATTCAGTTCGAGATTCTCGCTAACCTCTTCCGCAGCACCACGAACCTCAACGCTTTCGAGGACTTCCTGGCCTCTCTGCCCAGCAGCAATGCGGATGAGGAGGACAGCGATATCACCGATATCCTGGGCAATGGCGACCTGCTGTCCATGCTGCGCGAGCAGATGAGCCAGATTACCGCCCGCGCTCGTGCCAATGCACCCGAGGAGGATGAGCTGCCCGCTCCTGACATGCCTGAGGGTATGCCCGCTGTGACCGAGGCTATGGATTCTTTCGGCCCCATGGAGCTTCCGGAGGGGGAGACCATCAGCGGTGCTCCTATGCCCGGCGTGCGCATGAAGGCCGAGAAGAAGATTAAGCTGCCTCGCAAGAAGGTGATGGGCAAGGTGAAGCGCGAGACGAACCCGGGTGTTCTCGCCATGGGCGAGGAAGAGCTCGTGGCTGACCCGCTCGCTGATTCCCTGGATGCCGAGCAGAAGTAAACAGTCATCAGCATCGCGTCTCTCTCTCTGCCTGCACGGTATGAACGTTCGTTCTGTTCTGGAATACGTGCCTTATTTCCGTGGCCGACTCTTCGTAGTTCATATCTGCGAAGAGTTGCTGTCGGCAGATGAGTTGATGGATGCCTTGCTGGATGCCGATGCTCTGCATGAGATTGGTGTGCGCCTGGTGCTGGTGGCTGAGGGTACCGATACCTCGCAGCTGATGCGCCGCGCCAGTCTGTGCGAAATCCATGCAGCCGAGGCAGAGCTGCCGCTTACCGAGGGGAGTGCCGCGGTAGCTCGCGTGCAGGAGATTGTCGAGCGCCGTCAGGTGGCTATCGTGCCCTCGGGTACTCGCGGGCGTTTTGATGCCGGTAGCGTGGCACTGGCCGCAGCTCTGGGGGCTGCCAAGTACATCAGCTTGCAGGTGGAGGGTGTGCCGTGCCGAAGCGGCCAGCCCATATTTGCCATACGCGAGAGCGATGTGCTGGCAGGTGCCTATGATGATTGCCTGCATGCAGACGTGTTGCAACAGGCGGCGGAAGTTTGCCGCAGGGGAGTACCCCGTGTGCATCTCCTCGATGGCCTGCGCCGTGGCGTGCTGCTGGATGAGATTTTCTCCGAGGAAGGCGTGGGTAGCATGGTGCACACCGACTCCTACCGCGAGGTGCGTCCCTTGCAGGAGGATGACATTCCTGAGCTCCTTTCCATGATTGCCCGCAGTATGGTGGACTCCAAACTGGTGGAGCGTACTTACGAGGATATTCGCGACAATATCGACAGCTACTACGTGTACACGCTCGATGACACCATCGTAGGCTGCGTGGCTCTTTATCCATACGCGGAGGATAACTGCGCCGAGCTGGGCTGCCTGTTTATTAAGAAAAACTACGAGGGGCACGGCTATGGGCGTGCAATGTGCCGTTTTGTCGAGGATAAAGCCCGTGCGCTGGGCTTTGAATGGATTTTTGCCATATCCCAGAGCGCGGTGGCTTATTTCCGCGACCGCCTGGGCTATGCTGAGCTTTCGCGCGATGTATTGCCGGCTTCGCGCCGTGCGTTGCTGGAGGCTAGTGGCCGCAGTTCAGCCGTTTTCGGGCATAGTCTGAACGGTAATTCTGAGGAAATATAAGAGAAAATCCCCCATTTTTGTTGGGGTAAGCTCTTTTGTCGTTGACAAGCTGCATGTTGGCGCACTATAATATGCGCTGATGATGGACCGCATTATCACATATTTACGCCAGCCCTGGCTTGTCACCGTGCGTCGCTCGGTGGCACTGCTGCTTGCGTCGGTTTCTTTATGGTATCTGGCTGCTGCCATGCGTAGCTGGGAGTCCGATTTATATGGCGGCACGATGTATCACGTGCCCGTGGCGATTATCTCTATTTGCGGGTGCATATTAGTTCCGGTGGTAGCCTGTGTATTGTTGGGGCTGCGCTGGTGGAAGCAGCGCCGCAAGGCCGACCAGCCCGTAGCCCCGGCCGAGGAGCCTCAGCGCAAGCCCGCCACCCTGTGGCGCCGCTGGTGGGATGTATGGGTGCTGCTGGTGGCACTGGCTGTTTGTCTGCCGTTGCGCTATGCCTACCTGAAGCTGGCCGAGAACCGAAGCACCATGAGCATCAGCTGCCAGGGTATTCATGGTGAGGGGGCGTTCGCCTATGTCAACTGGGTGAGCCCTGAGGCGCTGGCTCAGGGCGTGCGCGAGCTGCAACCCTCCGCTTATCCTTACCTGCATTCGTTCCGCTTGCCCGATGGTGATTTCCGCGTGGGCTGCAAAAGTGGACCTGCCAGTTTTGAGCTCAGCCACATTCGCAGTACGCGTCGTTTTACACTGAAACCCCACTTTGATATCAAGGGTAAGGTAGACCTTTACATTTCCCCCATCCGCTCCGAGGAGGATCGCCGCCGCACGCATACGCTGCTCAATTACTACATGGAGAATCCGCGTGCCAGTCGTCCGCGTATTAAGCGTACGGATTTCTCGCTGTGTGAGAATGCAGCGGTGCTTTACCTGGACTACGGCGAGTATGTGATGCTGCCTGTTCCCAAGGGGGGTGACCCCAAGGAGGCTCCGGCTCTGATATACATTTCTCTTAAGCCATGAAGTATCTGCCCACTTTGCTGCTGAGCCTGTTTGTGCTGACAGGTTGTTTCTCCCTCGCATCTGCCCGGAAGCGCCCCGCTGTGGCTCCTGCTGCTGCGCCTGCCGCTGCTGCCAAGGCCACGCCTCCTATTGCGAATCCCAATGGCGTGGTGATGATTGATATCGGCCACCAATCGACCTCCGGTGGTGCCGCTTCCCCGGATGGCAAGGTGAGCGAGTATGAGTTCTGGTGCACCTATGCCGGTGAGGTGAAGGCGGTGATTGAGGCTGCGGGCTACCCCTGCGTCGTGGTGAACCGCAGCGTGGCTCCCACGAAGAAGCATGTGCTGGAGTCCTGCCGTGCTGCCGGAGTGGTGCAGCTCAACAGGCCTGATAAGGGCGCGGTGCGTTATCCCTCCAAGTATTACCCTCAGCATATCGGCTGCGGTATGATTGCCGCGGACTACGCCATCGAGCAGAAGGCTCGCTGCATGGTGTTCCTGCATCTCAACAGCGTGAGCAGCAAGTGGAGCGATACCCCGCCCACTGGGTTGATTATCTGCAACCGCAAGTATGGCCACGGCCTGGCAGAGGCGGTATGCGCTACCATGCGCAGCGATATCCTTGACCGCCCCGGTGGTATGCCCAATGCCGGGAAGGGCATTAAAGTGCTGCCTCGCTACATTGGCTCTCAGCCCTCGGCTGGCTGGATGAATGCGCTGGATGAATCCCGCATTCCGGCCATCGTGTTCGAGGCCGTGTATGTGAATAATCGTGCCCATGTGGACTATATCCGCAATGATGCCAATGCTCGTAAGCTGGCTCGCACCATTGCCAAGGGGGTGGTGAATTGGCTGAAATCGAACTCTTAATTGTATTTGTTTGCTATGAAAAAGACTGCTTGGTTGTTAGCTTTGTTGGTGGCACCTGTGACGCTGGGCTCTGAGCCCGCAGCTCCCCAGGTGGAGGCCGCTCTGGTGCAGATTAAAGCCGGTGAGGCCTCGTGCGTGCTGGTGAAAGAAGGTGCCATTGTGACGGAGGCTCTGGGCTCGGGTATCTTGCCGCTGCTGTCCCTGCTGGATGAAAAGCGCGGCGATATGGAAGGCGCGGATTTGGTGGACAAAATTGTGGGGCGCGCGGCGGCGATGATTGCCATCGAGGGCGGCGTGCGCTCTGTAACGGCTATGGTGATGTCCGAGGACGCTCGTGAGCTCCTGCAAGCCCACGGCATTGCCACCCATGCCCGTACCTATGTACCGCAGATTCTCAACCGCCATTTCTCCGGGCGCTGCCCCATGGAACAGGCTGTGTACGAAATCGAGGACTGCGCCGCCGGTGTGGATGCACTGCGCGTTCGCCTGCACGAAATGGGCATTATATAATAGCCCACTGTAAGTTTCAGCAATAAATAAACCCCGCTGCAAAAGGGATTTGCAGCGGGGTTAAAGTTTGCGTGTCTGGGGCAGCTTACTCGGCAGCCGGAGCTTCAGCGGCCTTGTCGAGCGTGTGCTTCTTCCAGTCCGGAAGCACCTGGGAGGCGTGACCATGAGCCACGCGCTGGCCCTCCGCTGTTACGATGTACATGCCGGGGGGCAGCAGGAGGTACTGGTGCAGGGCGCCGGGCATCTTCTGCATGGCGGGGTTATGCACAGCGGCAAAGGAGGCACCGTTTTTCTCCAGGTACTCCTTGGTGGCAGAGAGGTCGCCATCATAGCTGTCGAAGATGATGTCCACCTTCTTGCTGGCAAGCATCTCAGCGTGGGCGGTGATGACATCCGGCAGGAGCTTGTGGCAGTGCTTGCAGGTGGAGGAGGAGCGGAAAATGACGTAGTACTCGGCCTCCAGATTCGGGCGGGCATCGGTAGCGTATTTCTGCTCTTTGAGGAACTTGCCGATGGCGGAGGTGGGCTCTGCTGCTTCGAAAGCGCGCTGGATGGCGGCGGCTTTCTTTTCGGCGAGCTTCTTGGCCTTGGCGGCGGCCTTTTCAGCCTTGGCTGCGGCCTTCTTTTCCTTGGCCGCCTCGCGCTTTTCCTTAGCCGTCATCTTCTTTTTCTTTTCTTTCTTGGAGCGGCTGGAGGCGGCGGGAGTGTTGTCATTCTGAGCCTCGGCTACGGGCAGAGCCCATGTGCAAAGCCCCAGAAGCAAGCTGAGGGTTACGATGGTGTGTTTCATAATATGCGTGATGGGGTGCGGGGTTATTCCTGAGGGGCTGCCAGTGCTACCCATTCGGCAGGCATGCGGCAGGGGCGTCCCTGCGGCATCTGCACCAGAGCCAGGCGCTGGAGGACAGATACGCAGAGCTTGTCATTCTCCGCGCGGCGGATTTCCGTGCGGACGAACATGGAGGATTTTTCTACCTTTTCGAGGCAGGTGTTGACAAATACCTCATCTGCCAGGAAAGCAGGGGAGTGGTAGTGTACCTCGTGGCTTACCAGTACGAGGTGACGACCTTCCTTGGCCATGGTGCCGTAGTCCATACCCAGCTCGATAGCCATTTTGGTACGGGCTTCTTCCACCCAGCGCAGGTAGGCCAGGTTGTGTACCACGCCGCCGGCATCGGTGTCGTAGTACATGACTCGGTAATTCAGTGTGTATTGCGAGTTCATTGTGTGAAGTGGATGGGGTGAAAATCAGAGTCCGTCATCGAGCATGGAGAACATGTCCAGCTGCGTGATGTCGGCAGTGGGTTCGGCGGCAGGCAGCCCATGCTCGCGGGCTTTGCGGCGGCGGGCTGTCTTGGGCTCGCGGGAGCCAGCGCTCATCTCCAGGTGGGTGAGGATTTGCTTGGCGCGGTCGATGATGGGGGCGGGCAGGCCGGCCAGGCGTGCCACCTGAATACCATAGGATTTATCGGCGGGGCCGGGCAGCACTTTACGCAGGAAGACGATTTCGTCCTTCCATTCGCGCACCTCGACATGGCGGTTGCTGACTCCCGGGTGGGTGTGCTCCAGGTCGACCATCTCGTGGTAGTGGGTGGCGAACATGGTGCGGCAGCCAATGGCGTCGTGCAGGTGCTCGGCTACGGCCCAGGCGATGGACAGACCATCGAAAGTGGCGGTGCCGCGGCCAATCTCATCGAGAATGACGAGCGAGCGTTGCGTGGCATTGTTCAGGATGAGGGCGGTCTCGCTCATTTCCACCATGAAGGTGGATTGCCCGCGGGCGATGTCATCGCTGGCACCTACGCGGCAGAAAATGCGATCTACCAGGCCGATGTGGGCGGATTCCGCCGGCACGTATGAGCCCATTTGTGCCATGAGGGTGATGAGGGCCACCTGGCGTATGTAGGTGGATTTACCCGCCATGTTGGGGCCGGTGAGGATGAGGACACGGTCGTGCTCCTCGTGCATATCGGTGTCGTTGGGCACGAAGGCGGTATCCGTCTGCACCTGCTCAATGACGGGGTGGCGGCCATTGCGGATGTCCAGAATGCGGCTTTCATCCAGCACGGGGCGGCAGTAGTTGTGGCGGCGGGCAGTCTCGGCCAGGCTCAGCAGCACGTCCACTTCGGCCAGAGCTTCCGCGCTGGTCTGAATGCGGTCAATGTACTGCCCCACTTCATCGCGCAGGCGGCAGAAGAGCTCGTACTCCAGCTGGCGGGAGCGCTCATCGGCACCGAGGATGGTGCCTTCCATACGCTTGAGCTCGTCCGTGACGTAGCGCTCTGCGTTGGCGAGCGTCTGCTTGCGTACATAATGCTCAGGTACTTTGGCGTAATTGGCCTTGGTGACTTCGATGTAGTAGCCGAAGACGTTGTTATAGCGAATCTTGAGGGAGTCGATGCCGGTGGCGGCACGCTCGCGGGCTTCGAGCTCCGTGAGCCAGCCCTTGCCCTCGCGGGAAGCGGTGCGCAGCTCATCGAGCTGGGCGTCGTAGCCATCGCGAATCATGCCACCCTCTTTGATAGTGACAGGGGGCTCGTCGCAGATGGCTCGCTCCAGCAGCTCCGTCAGCTCTGTGAAGTCACCTAGGTCACGCAGGAGCGGCTCAAAGTAGGGCTGGCGCTCGGCCAGTACTGTGAGGTCTGCGGCGATGTCGGGCAGCAGTGCCAGTGAGGTGCCTAGTGCCATCAGGTCGCGGGCATTGCCGGCATTCTGAGCCAGGCGGGAGGTCAGTCGCTCCGTGTCGCGCACGCCTTTGTAGGTGTCGCGCAGCTTGCTCATCAGGAAAGGCTCCGCCAGGAAGGCGGCGATGAGCTCCTGACGGCGTTGCAGCTCGGTCAGGTCACACACGGGGTGCAGAACCCAGTCGCGCATCTTGCGGGCGCCCATGGGGGACGATGTGCCATCCAGCGCACCCAGCAGGGTATTGCGCATGCCGCCACGAGCTTCCACAAGGTCGAGGTTGGCGCGGCTGGCGGTGTCGATAAGCACGGCGTTGTCCGTGGGGCGCAGGGCGATACGGCGCAGGTGGTCGGTGCTGCGGCGCATCTGGTGCTTGAGGTAGTGCAGAATGGCGGCTGCAGCTCCTAGGGCTGCTACCAGGTGAGCACAGCCAAAGCCTTGCAGGGAGTGGACGCGGAAGTGGCTTTCCAGGAAGGGCTTTGCCACGCCGGGCAGGAAGGTGTAGCCATCGTAGTACTGGGTGATGGGCGTGCCGACGAAGTGCTCCTTCTGCTCATCGCTCACCAGCATTTCACGGGGCTGGATGCGTGCGATTTCCTCCACGAGGGCCTCGCGGTTGTCGTAGTCCACCACAGTGAACTCGCCGGTACTGTGGTCAGCGCAGGCGAGCCCCCAAGTCTTTTTGTCCTTGTAGCAGGCGATGATGTAGTTATGCTCGCTCTCATCGAGCAGCGAAAGGTCGGACAGGGTGCCGGCGGAGACAATGCGTGTAATCTGGCGCTCCACGAGTTTGCCTGGCACAGGGTCGGTCATCTGGTCGGCAATGGCAATGCGGCGCCCCATCTTGACTGCCTGGCCGATGTAGCCCTCTGCTGCATGGTGCGGTACGCCGCACATGGGGATGCTCTGGCGTTTGGTGAGGGTGAGACCGAGGGCGGCGGAGCAGTCTACCGCATCCTCAAAAAACATTTCATAAAAGTCGCCCACGCGGAAGAAAAGCCACACGTCATCCGGCAAGCCCTGCTTCATGCGCAGGTATTGCTCCATCATCGGGCTTATCTTGCAATCGTCCGCCATAATGTGTGAGCCGAGTCTAGCAGATACACCCCTGAAAAGCAAGCTTTTTCGTGCTGATGGCAGTAGAAGTTATTTAACGCGATTTGCGTCTTTGCTGTGAACGAGATTGCGCTGCACCGCAGCAGATAATTCCAGCGGGCGTATGCCTGCAGAATTCTATACCTAGTCCTTGGTAACTTGTAATTAGTCCTTCTGAGAAAAGTGGTTTGCCTCCACTAATCCCGGTGGTAGGGACTCCCGGCCAGCATGGTGTGCAGGCGGTAAATCTGCTCCAGCAGTACCACGAGCGCCAGCTCGTGCTGCATGGTATGGCGCCCTAGCGAGAGCACGTGGTCGCAGGCGTCGCGCAGCTCCTGTGTGTGGCCATCGGCGGCACCAATGAGAAAGGCTACGTGTTTTACCGCCCGCATCTGCCAGGTTTTGGCACGTTTTTCCAGCTCGCGGGATGTCCAGTTTTCGCCGCGTTCATCCATGGCGATACGTAGGCAGCCTTTGCTGGCTTCCAGCAGGCGGGCGGATACTTCCTCCGAGCTGCCTGCTTTCACATAGCGAATCTCTACCTTGCCGAGCGGGCGCAGGCGTTCCTCGAAAAACTGTACGCCTCGGCGGGCGTAATCAATCGAGGGTTTAGCGGCTGCAAAAATGATGAAATCCATATGCGATAATCAGCTGTTGAGCAGGTAGTGGCGCAGCTCATCCACCGAGCCGAAGGTGGGAGCTGGCCATGCGGCTAAATCGCGCACGTTCGCATAGCCCCAGGCTACAAGTGCAAGGCCGCACCCGGCATTCTGCGCTGTGCGGGCATCGTACAGGCTATCGCCTACCATGGTGATTTCGCTGGTGGGGATACCCCAGCGGGAGGCGATGTAGTGCAGGGAATCCGGGGCGGGTTTGCGGGGGAATTCGCCCGTGTAGCCCAGGATGGTGCTGAAGGGAATGTGCGGGAAAATGGCACGCACCATGGGCTCAGTCACATCGTGTGGCTTGTTGGACAGCACGGCCAGCTCAGCCCCTTCGGCGGAAAGCAGGGTGAGCATGTTGGCTATCCAGGGATAGGCTCGTGTGAGGGGGTATTGCCAGCACTGCGGATAATGGCGGCGGAACTCCGCGTGCATGGCTTCCAGCTCCTCGGGCGGGGTGTGGGCGGCATCCTCATAGCCCAGCGCCATGCCGCACAGGTTGGCCGCACCGCTGCCAATCATACGGCTGACTGCGCTCAGCGAGTGCTCCGGCTTGCCCAGAGCACGCAGTGAGCGATTTACACCCTCGGCAATCCCGGGCAGAGAATCTACCAAGGTGCCGTCCAGGTCAAAAACAATGTGGCGTTTCATTAGTGCATGAACCCGCGTTCCGAGGCTTTGACGAACTCCAGAATGCGTTGTACGTGCGGATTCTGCACAAATTTCTCATCACCTTCGTCCTGAAGGAGCTGAATGTTGATGGCCATGTTGGACTTCTTGTCCAGGAACAGCTTGCGGTAAGCGTACTTGATGGCGCGGATGTCATCCTCGGCAAAGCCGCGGCGCTTCAGACCTACAAGGTTCACGGAGCGCAGCAGGCCGCCATCAGCAATCATGTAGGGAGCTACGTCCTGTACAATCTTGCTGGCACCACCTACCATGGCGTGCTCGCCAATGCGCACGAACTGGTGCAGGGCGGCGCAACCGGAGATGATGGCCCAGTCGCCAATCTCGCAATGGCCGGCAGCAGCGGCGTAGCCGGACATGATGACGTTATTGCCCACATGCACCTCGTGGCCACAGTGGCTGTTGATGAGGAAGAGGTTATTGTTGCCGATGATGGTCTTAGTCTCGGGCGTGGTGCCGCGGTTGATGTTGCAATTCTCGCGGAATACGTTGTTGTCGCCTACCTCAAGGAAGGTGGGCTCGCACTTGTATTTAAGGTCCTGGGTCTTGGAGCCGATAACCGCAAAGGGGAAGAACTCGTTGTTCTTGCCGAATGTGGAGGGACCGCCGAGCACAACGTGGCTGTGCAGTACGCAGCCGGAGCCCAGTTTTACGTGAGGGCCGACGATGCAATAAGGCCCGATTTTTACGTCATCTGCTATTTCAGCAGTTTTGTCAACAATAGCTGTAGGATGTATTTCCGCCATGCCTGCATTCTAACTCTAACTAAGTGCTTCTGCAAGTAAAAAATAGGCGCCATTGTAAAAAAATACCTGTAAAGAAGGGGGACTTGACAAATCTGAGTTTTGGTGTATATTTTTCACCGTGAGTCACAACAAAGTACCGACACTTGAGCTGCCTACTTCGGACTATGAGCAGATGCAGACAATGAGCAACCGCCGCCTGGTGTGTTTGCTTCGTTCGGCCGTGTTATCGCCGGAGCGGGCAGGGCGTTTTTCGCCGCGTCCCCCGGCGGAGCATGATGCTTACCGTGTGAGCCATGAGTGTGGGCGCATTGCTGTGCGTTTGTATGCAGCGGGAACAGAGGTGTTCTGTTGCCGATTTGTGCCGGCTGAGTAATTGAACCCCATTTGCTACTGATGAAAGCGCTGTACCTGACGATGAGCCTTTGCCTGCTGGCCGCCTGCACATCGGTACCGGGTGTGAGCGACTGGAAACCGGAGCCTATTCCTGTGGCCGGGCCTCGTCAGGATGTGCCTGCCTATGAGGTAGAGGTGCTGCCGGAGGTGCCCACTGTACCCGGCACGGTGATTGTCGGTAGTTTCCGCATTCTTAACCAGGCCGGTCTCCAGTACGACAACGAGGAGTTTATGCTGGCCATTAAGGAAATGGCGGCAGATATGGGCGGTAATACCATTATCTACTCCGGCGCCGGTGCTACTACCGCACGTGTGGCCTATGTGCCGCTGGAGGAGGTGAACTACCACGGCGGCGACGAGGCTCTCATCGAAGCCGGGGTGTTGAGTGAGGAGTTGTGAGCCGCAGCACCC
Organism: Akkermansia sp.; assembly: GCA_017390945.1. GTDB lineage: Bacteria > Verrucomicrobiota > Verrucomicrobiia > Verrucomicrobiales > Akkermansiaceae > Akkermansia. Next base: position 14,524 of record JAFOZZ010000040.1, on the reverse strand, counting down.
ATTGCTTGGGGTATTTGGAAAAGCAAACGACCAGGCTCCTGTTCGGAAACCTGGTCGATGAAAATTATTCCTCCTCGCTGTCGGTCACGGTACGCGGTACGAAGCGCATGATTTCGGCGTGGAAGCTGAGGGGGACGTCGCCGGTCGGGCCGTTACGGTTCTTGGCAAGCAGGAGGTTAGCTTCGTTGCCCACGTTTTCGCGCTCTTCATCGTCCTCCGCATAATAGCGGGAGCGCCACAGCAGGCCAATCATGTCGGCGTCCTGCTCGATAGCACCGGATTCACGCAGGTCACTCATCTGGGGGGTGCCTTTGTTTTTGCCGGTACGGTTTTCCGGGCCACGGTTCAGCTGAGCCAAGGCGATGATGGGCAGCTTCAGCTCCTTGGCGAGGCTCTTGAGGCCGCCGGAGATTTCTGCAATCTCACGTTCGCGGCTGTTCTGAGCCTGCTTGGTATGGGAGCGCATCAGCTGCAAGTAGTCAATGCCGATGGCGGCCAGATCGGGGTATTTACGCATCTGGCGGCGAGCCTTGGCGCGCAGCTCGGAAATGGAGATGGCAGCGGTATCGTCGATAATGAGCTTGCTGTTCTTCATCTCCGTAATGGCGGAGCGGAAGCGCTTCATTTCCTCCGGTGTCAGCTTGCCCTGGCGGGCTTTGAGGTCTTGCTTATTGATGCCGCTGCGTGCGTAGAGCAAGCGCTCTACCAGCTGCTCACTGGGCATTTCGCAGGAGAAAGCCATCATGGGTTTCTTGAGGTCGAGAACCACGTGCTCCATGATATTGAGCATGAACGAGGTCTTACCCATGGCCGGACGGGCAGCGATAATGAAAAGCTCGCCCGGCTTCATGCCGTTAATCATGGTGTCCAGTTTCGGGAAACCGGAGGAGAGCCCCAAGATACCGCCGGAGGTGGACATCATACGCTCCAGGTTGGTCACGGCCTTGTCAATATCGGCTTTCAGGCTCCATTCCTCGCCTTTGGCGGAGTTCATGCGAATCTTGAGTACGTCCTGCTCGGTCTGGTCGAGCAGCTCATCGATTTCGGCTTCGGAGGTGTAGGCAGAATCGGAGGCCTTGTTGGCGGTGAGGATGATGCTGCGGCGGATGAACTTCTCCTTCAGCGTCTCGAAGTGCAGACTGTAGAGGGCTGTGGTGGTGGCGTATGAGAAGATATCGGCCAGGCCGGCGTGGCCACCCACGGCTTCCAGCTGTTTGTTGTCGGTCAGCTCCTGAGCCACGGAGACGGTATCGAGCGCGATGCCTTTTTCGTAGCGGTCGCGGAAGATTTCCCAGAGGATGCGGTGGGCAGGTACGTAGAAGTACTCGCTGTTCATGCCATCGGCGATACACTGGGAGATGATGTTGGTGGGGTCAATCGTCATCATGGAGAGCAGGCTCTTTTCCACACCCGGTGCCTGGGGCATGATGGTGCGGTCCACTTCCTTCAGCGGGCTGCTTTTGAAATCGGGTTTCTCTTTGGTCTGCTCACTCATGATTCTGTCGTACGCGGGACTCATGGTACCGCCAGACGCGTAAAAAAGCAAGTTTTTTTCCTGCTGTCTCTCAAAAACTACAGAATGAGCTTGACATGTCAGGGGGATGACGTATACTGGGATTGTCTTAGATTTATGAAAACTCTTTCTTTCCTCTCTGTGTTTGCCGCTTTTGCCATCGTGGCACAGGCTGCCCCCGTTATCGAGCCCGCCGACATCTCTGAGGCTACCCTGAAGGGTATCGCTACTCCGCGTCAGAAGGCCAGCCTTGAGCAGTACCACAAGGCTAAGGCTAAGGCTGAGAAGCAGCGTGAAAAAGATACCAAGAAGGCTGCTGAGCTTACCGAGTTCAATGACGCCGGTATGAAGAAGACTCTCCAGCGCCGCGCTCTGAACACTATGCTGCCTCCCTGCGACCGCGAGCCCGAGGCTCCGCGTGAGCCCGAGGATTACACCATCCGCTATTAATCTAGCCCATTAACTTTATAAACAGAACGGCCGGTTGGGATTTCCCGACCGGCCGATTTGTTTGAGGATTTGTCGTTGAGGTGAACTCCGCTTTTCTGTGCGTGTGCTTTAGTTCAGGCGGCTCAGGGTGGTCTGCGGAGCTTCGTCGCCTTGCAGCGTCCAGTTCATTTCATGCACACCGGCCTTCAGGCGGTAGAGCATGAGTGCCTGGAGCTCCTCGCCCTTCTTGGCGCTGCTTTGTACCAGGCACATGCCGGCAGGCCCATCTGTTACCAGGCGTGTGCCGGAGTAGTTCCTGATGCAGAGCAGAAAGGCATAAATGCCATCTGCTTCGACCTGTACGGTAGCGGAGGCGATGCGGATGGTAGTGCCATTGCTCTTCTTGGGGCGCCACTTGAGGGGCATGTGAGCGGGTGCCTCACCCTTGGGCGCGTGGCTGCCGGGCAGGGGGCTGCGCTCCATCATACGCTGGGCGCGAGTGCGAGCGGCGCGGCGCCATGTGTCGATGGTGATGAAGATGGTGGGGACGATGCCCAGCACGAGCCAGGACAGGGTGGCTGTCATCCCCCAGTGCATGTTATCCGTCAGCACCAGTGTGAGCAGAACACCGCAGAAGATGGCCGTAACGGCCAGACCTACGTAGAAGCCGAATACCATGCCCGGAAAGAGCAGGAACAGAATGGCATAACGCAGAAATGCCTTCACATTGAGCGGGGTGCCTCTCAGAAACTCGCGCTTGACGACAGCGGCGTAGAGCTTCTGCATGTCCTCCTGCGGGGTGTGCTTGTCGATTTTCATGGCGGTCAGATGCGTGCGGAGCGTTGGCGCAGGATGTGGTCGGCAATGACAAGCCAGGCCATTGCCTCTACGACAGGGACAGCGCGGGGGAGTACGCAGGGGTCGTGGCGCCCCTTACCGCGCAGCTGTACTTCGGCGTGTTCATCGTTCACGGTGTTCTGCGGTACCATGAGGGTGGCTGTCGGCTTGAAGGCCATGCGCATATTGATGTCCTCACCGTTGGCAATGCCGCCCTGGACGCCGCCGGAGTTGTTGGTGCGGGTGCGCACGCGGTCGCCCTCCATGTAGTACGGGTCGTTGTGCTCGGAGCCGCGCAGTGCGGGCGCACCAAAGCCGCTGCCAATCTCGAAGCCCTTGCAGGCCGGAATGCTCATCATGGCATGCGCCAGTGTGGCCTCCAGCTTATCGAATACCGGGTCGCCCAGTCCTACGGGACAGTTGCGTACAGTGCAGGCTACCACTCCGCCTACGGAGTCGCCCTTGGCGCGAGCCTCGCGAATGACAACGCTCATGTCCTCGGCGCTTTCCGGGTCGGCAGCACGGACGATGTTGCTTTCTACCACGGCGGGGTCGACATCTGCGGGCTTAACATGGCAGAAAACGGTATGCACCTGCTGCACCCAAGCTATCACCTGCAAGCCCGGGCACACGGCCTGAGCCACCGCTTTGGCCACGGCACCGGCGGCTACGCGGCCAATTGTTTCGCGTGCGCTGGCGCGGCCACCACCGGCCCAGGCGCGAATGCCGTATTTGGCGTCGTAGCAGTAGTCCGCATGGGAGGGACGGTAGGTGTGCTGCATTTCATTGTAGGCAGAGGACTGGTGGTCTTTGTTGCGTACGGACAGGGCAATGGGGGTGCCGAGCGTGATGCCATCCAGTACGCCGCTGAGGATTTCCACACGGTCTTCCTCGTTGCGGGGGGTAACGATGTCGCTCTGTCCCGGGCGGCGGCGGTCGAGCTCGGCCTGAATCATCTCTGTTGTCAGCGCCACTCCTGCCGGACAACCATCAATCACAACACCCACACCCACACCATGGGATTCTCCCCAGGTGCTTACTTTGAAAACGGAACCAAATGAGCTGGACATAACTTGTACGCCGTTTATCATAAACGATGCCGCAGCCGTACGCAAGCTGCAAACGTGACAACGCGCGATTTATCAGGCCTTGGCGGCGTGTTTATTCGCCGGAGCTTCTGAAAATCTGCCAGTTGATGTAGGCAAAATAGCCCAGGAGCATCATGGTAAACCACATGGAGAGGCTGATGCTGACGAGGGTCAGGATGCCGGCCAGGATGAGACCAATCAACGCCGTTGTTTTGTAGTTGTTGGTAATGGTGAGCAGAATCTGTCCGCCATCCATCGGGAAGATGGGCAGAAGGTTGAATATGCACCACCATACGCTGATGAGGATAGTGGTACCATATATACCCAGCGCGGTGTAGGACAGCGTGCCTTCGTGCAGGGCAATGACCAGCGCTTCGACGTGGCTTGACGGTAGTGCACTTTCGGCACCGAACGGGCTCAGGAAGAAGAAGCTGATGCCCGCGACCAGGTGGCCAATCTGCATGCCCAGCAGCAGAGCTGCGGCCAGCCCCGGTATCAGACCCGCCAGCGGACCTGCCAGGATATATTGGAAGTAACCCATACGCGTGCGCGGGGGATTGTGCAGCATGGTAACGCCGCCCATCATAGCCAGGGAAATGGTGGGCGTCTCACCCGTGAGCTTGCGTCCCATGAGAGCGTGTCCCAGCTCATGCGCCAGCAAGCACAGCATACCGGCAGCAACAAAGATGAGGACATTTTTCAAATCGCTGCCATCGTTAATGCGAAAGGCTCCTCCCAGTAGCGCCAGTACTATCCAGCTGCTCGGTTGGATGCTGATGGGGATACCCCAAAGGGTGAAGTGTAGGGTGCCGCGGCTTGTTTCGGGTGCGTTCATGTCTTTCTTTTACCTTAATTCGTCCCAATTTTCAACCGAAAATCAAAAAAAATGATTTTTTTTGCAAAAAAAGCTTGCAATGCGCCGTGAAAAGGAGTATTATCTGCCCGCACCCCGAAAACAACGGGAACGCAAATCCGGCGTAGCTCAGCGGGAGAGCGGGTGACTGTTAATCACTAGGTCGTTGGTTCGATCCCAACCGCCGGAGCTGAAGAGCCAGAGAAGAGATTCTCTGGCTCTTCTTGCGTTCACAGGGAGCGCTAATCGATACCAGCTATAGAACTCCATTTGTCATGAAAACATTTTTTCTCACCTTTTGTCTGTTGGTGGTAGTGTTGCCGCTTCATGCTGAATCGAATGGAGTGGCTGGGTGTGTGTCTGAGCTGCCGGCGGAAACGATAGCACTGCCATCCACTATGGCCGGACAGTTGGCGCTGGTGCGAGAGACGATAGAGGTGGCAGAAATGCTGCAAACGGTGTTGGAAGACCCGGGTATGCAGGTGAATCCCCAGGTTACTGTTCATTTGATAGGGCAGAAATGGTTGTTGCCGCGTTGGCGGGTATTGGCTGAATTGCCGGGAAAGAAGCTGAGTGAGCTGCTTTTGCTGGCGGATGCGATTGATTGGCAGAGTGCCTGGCTGCTGGATATGGCGGAGGCGGATAGTTGCGTGAGCATGCCGCGGGAGGCGGAAATAGCAACGTGTCTGGAGCGCCTGGTAAAGGCTGCGAAGGCTGTAGAGAGGCAGCTCACCAATGGCGCTTCCCCGGCTTTGCAGGAGGAGTTAGTTCGTTTGATGGAGGAATTGGGTGGTGAAAAGTTGTTGAAACGCCCCGCTCAGTTGCTGGAACAGCGCTGGGTTCGCGATTACAAGACTGTATATTCCTTCCTGGCGGAGTTCAAAGCCGTGCTGGAGCAGGGGGATGCCGCTGCTATGGCCGGGCTGCGTGATTATACGGACTACCTGTTGCAGTGTGAGGGCGACCGCCTGCGAGTCGATGCCCTTGCTGCTGTGTACGCCTCTGTATGCCAAGCCGAGTACAAGGTACGCCCGGCTCGGTTTCGAGTGGATGCCGCCATGCAGCAGGCACTGCAGCCCTTCCTGGAGCTACTGCCGGCGCTGCGTGGCGTGTTACAATGATTCCTTATCGGGGGTGCGGGCGAGGCGTTTCAGTGCAGCGCGTGCTGAGGCATCTCCCCGCAGTGCCGCTGCTGTGTACCAACGGCGTGCCATAGGGAGGCTGCGGCGGGTGTCGTGGCCGTTTTCGTATAGTTGCCCTATCGCTTGCATGGCTTGCGTATCTTGCTGCATGCGCGCACGCTCAAAGAGCGATTGATGGGTTTGTATAGTCTGCTTTGGCAGCGGCGCTTGGAGCTGGCGGAGCGTTGCTCGAGCTGATTTGTGCCCACGCTTGGCTGCTTGTTTGTACCATTTGAGTGCTTCCTGTATATTGAGCTCGACCCCATAGCCGAACCGATAGCAAAAGCCCAGGTAGGCTAGGGCTGAGGCGTAGTGAGATTCTGCTGAACGTCGGAATTTTTCCACCGCGGCTACATAATCTGCTTTGGTTCCACGCCCCAATAAGAGGCATATTCCCTGGTTGTAAATCGGAACCTCGTCTTTGTAGTCAAGTCGCTCAGCCAGCTTATAGTAGTGGAAAGCAAGCCTGTAGTTGCGAGTGACGCCGTTGCCTTGATAGTAGGCGAGCCCTAGATTGTTGGCTGCGGCACTATCGTTCTTCCGGACGCCGAGGCGCAGGTAGGCAATGCCTTTTTTCGGGTCTTTGGGTACGCCGTATTGGCCGTTCAGATAGATGCCTCCCAGAATGGATGGTGCGTAGGCGTCCCCGGCTCTCTTGGCGCGTTTCATCCACATGAGGCCTTCTTCTGTGTTTTGAGCTGTACCTTCGCCCTCCAGTAAACGGTAGCCTAGGTTGTACATGGCAAGGGTATCCCCGGCTGCCGCCGCGCGGCGGAATAGGTCGACACACTTGCGCCAGTTGCGCTTCACGCCTTTTCCCCAGTAGTAAGCCCAGCCCAATTCGGTCATAGCTCCAACGTGCCCACGGTGGGCTGCTTTTTTGTAGCAGGAGAGCATGGCCGTGTATTCTGCGGCGTCCCGGTGCTGTTGCCCTAATCTGTATAGGGCTGCAGGGTGCCTCAGCTCGGCCGCGCGTTTGAGCGCGTGCTCCCAATCAAAATGGGGGATGTTGGGAAGCTTTGGGCGGTTATACGGTATGAAAAAGACGGGGTTTTCGTTGTTAGATGGCGTTTCTTCACCAATAGCGATAGCGTAGTAACGGGCGGCCTTTTGCTTGTTGCGCCTTGGGGCTGTATCGTAGTGTGTTGCTACCATCATGGCAGCTATCGGCACGTGGCGTTCAGCTGCGGCTTCGGCCAGGACAATGGCCTTGCGCTCGTCTTGCGTTACACCGATGCCTTGTTGGTAGAGAAGTGCCAGCTGGAATAGACTGACAGCGTTCCCCGCCTCAGCTTGGTGTTGCAGGGCAATGGCCAGCTGCTCGGCGCCTCTACCTGTCTCATTGAAGCGCAGAACTGCGGCTGCGATTTCTCCCTCGGGGATGCCGTAGGCCGCAGCTCGCTCGTACCAGTAAATCGCTTTCTCGGTGTCTTCCTCTACGTAATAGCCCTCGTCATATTGCTTGCCCAGTTCATACATGCACCATGCGTGCCCGTTTTCGGCGGCGTTCCGGAGGTGCTGCATCCATTTGTCATCGCTCTCTTCGCGGCACCGCATGCGATAAATGGCCCACGGGTCGCCGGCATCGGCCGCTTGTTGGTAGTACTCTTCTGCTAGGTCGAAGTTGAAATCATCTTCATGGAAGATGCCTTGGCGGATGAGTGCATCTATTTCTGATGGGGAGAGGGGTAGTTCCATGCCGGGCATGTTATCACACTACGGAGCGTTAGTAAATTCATTTTCTTGTAACAATGCGTTTTTGCTTGACTTTTTAACCTGTTCGGGGTACGCTTGCGGCGTCAGAACAAGACACATCTTATTATTATGTCTCGCAAACCCATTATTGCTGCCAACTGGAAGATGAACATGGGCCCGAAGGAAGCTAAGGCTTTCCTCGCCGCGTTCAAGGATGAGAAGACCTGCGACATCGCTGTTGACAAGGTTATCGTTCCTCCCTTCGTGACCATTCCCGCCGTGATGGAGACCCTCGGTGAGTGCAAGTGCATCGGCGTGGGCGCTCAGGATGTGAGCGACCGCGACAACGGCGCCTTCACCGGTGAGATTTCCACCGCTATGCTCAACGAGCTGGGCTGCACCTACGTGGTGCTTGGCCACAGCGAGCGCCGCCAGTACCATGGCGAGACTAACGCTTACATCAACAAGAAGATTAAGAAGGCTCTTGCCGCTAACCTCTGCCCCATCTACTGCATCGGCGAGACGCTCGAGCAGCGCCAGGGTGGCCAGCTGGAGTCCGTGCTGAAGTCCCAGGTGGTTGAGGGTCTTGAGGGCCTTACCCCCGCTGAGGTTGCTGGCCTCGTTATCGCTTACGAGCCCGTATGGGCCATCGGTACCGGTGTGACCGCCAGCGCTGCTGACGCTCAGTCCGCTCACGCTTTCATCCGTGGCGTCATCGCCGACACCTTCGGTGCTGAGGCAGCTGAGGCTGTACGCCTGCAGTACGGTGGCTCCGTGAAGCCCGACAACGCTGCCGAGCTCATGAGCCAGCCCGACATCGACGGCGCCCTCGTGGGTGGTGCCGCTCTGAAGGCTGACTCCTTCGCTGCCATCATCAAGGCTTCCGTGTAAATCTTTTACATATCGTTTTTCGAATCCCCGCCTGTGCGATTGGCGCAGGCGGGGATTCTTGTTTTTTAATCTGCGATTTTTTCACTACCGGCAAGTGGTAGTAATTGTGCCTGCCAGTAAGGCTTCCGTGTCTGGGCAAAAAAGAAACCCGGCTCTTGTAGGAGCCGGGCTTGTGTTGTAAAGAATGTGGAGCGATGATTACTTGCGCTCGAAGAGGGCGCGAATCTTGCTGCCCACCACCTCGACGGGGTGCTCAGCCAGAGCGGCACGCTTGGCAAGGAGGTTGGGGGCGCCGGCGGCGGCTTCGGCCAGCCATACGCGAGCGAACTCGCCGCTCTCGATGCGCTTGAGGCTCTCTTTCATCTTCTCCTTCACCTCCGGGCCGAGAATCTGCGGGCCGTTGTAGTACTCGCCGAACTCAGCGGTGTTGGAGATAACGCCGTTCATGGCCTGGATGCCCTTGTTGTAGATGATGTCTACGATGAGCTTAGCCTCGTGTACGCACTCGAAGTAAGCCATCTCGGCGGGGTAGCCAGCCTCGATAAGGGTCTCGAAGCCATACTTCATGAGGTCTACCAGACCACCGCAGAGCACGTTCTGCTCGCCGAAGAGGTCCTCGTAGGTCTCCTGCTGCATGGTGCACTCCAGCACGCCACCGCGGGTCAGACCCTCGGCCTTGGCCATGGCGAGAGCCACGTTCTTGGCGTTGCCACTGGGGTTCTGGAATACAGCGATGAGGCCGGGGCAGCCGAAGCCCTCCTCGAACACGCGGCGCACCTCCGTGCCCGGACCCTTGGGAGCTACCATGATAACGTCAACATCTGCCGGGGGCTCGATGGTCTTGAACACGTAGGCAAAGCCGTGGGAGCAGCACAGAGTCTTGCCAGCGCAGAGGCCGGGCTTAATCTGGTTGGCGTACACGGAGCCGTGCATCTCGTCGGGCAGGAGGATGTGGATGATGTCGGCCTTCTGGGAAGCCTCATCAACGGTCATTACCTCGAAGCCGTCCTGTACGGCGGCGTCCCAGCTCTTGCCGGGGCGAATGCCGATGATAACGTGCACGCCGCTGTCGCGCATGCAGAGAGCCTGGGCGCGACCCTGAGCGCCGTAACCGATAACAGCTACGGTCTTGCCATTCAGAACGCTTACGTCAGCGTCCTTGTCGTGAAGAATTTCCATTGTCGTGTATTGATTAGATTTGAAACCTCAGCACCCGATGGAGCCGGATGCACCCCGCTACGATACCACCATTTATTTGAAAAGCAAGTATTTAATGCGACATAAAGAGCGCAATTTTGTGGATTTTTGTGGCAGTGGGGTGGGGAGCGGTGAGGGGAGACGCAGAAAACGCCAAAAAAGCGCAGGTAAGTGTTGAAATATGAATTATTTTGATTGACAAAGGGCAGGGAGCGGTGTATGATGCCGCTCCCCGCTGATGCTGCAATACCAACAACGGAGGGCTGGGGGCTATAGCGCAGCACCTTCCGCACACTCGCGTTTCCTGATATAAGGTTGCGCACAACACATACAAATACAATGATTAACGAACTCGTATCCAAGATGGTTGAGGCTGGCGTACACTACGGTCACCAGACCCGCAAGTGGCACCCCAACATGAAGAAGTACATTCTTACTCAGAAGAATGGCATTCACATCATCAACCTGGAGGAGACTGAAAAGTGCCTCGACAAGGCTTGCGCTTTCCTCGCTGAGAAGGCTGCCAAGAACAAGAAGATCCTCTTCGTTGGCTGCAAGCGCCAGGCTCAGGAGGCTGTAAAGGAGGCCGCTGAGGCCTGCGGTCAGTACTACGTAAACTTCCGTTGGCTGGGTGGTATGCTCACCAACATGGCCACCATCAAGAAGAGCCTTGCTCGCCTTGACTGGCTTGAGAACCTCGACAAGCAGCCCGAGTACAAGAGCATGTCCAAGAAGGAGCTTGCTCAGCTTGCTCGTGAGCGCGAGAAGCTGCTGCGCAACCTGCAGGGTATCCGCAACATGGGTGGCGCTCCCGACGTGATGGTTGCCATCGGCGCGGACCACGAGGATATCGCTATCCGCGAGGCTCACATCCTGGGCATTCCCGTAATCGTTCTGACCGACACGAACGCCGACCCCGACAGCGTTGATTTCCCCATCCCGGGCAACGACGATGCCGTGCGTTCCATCCGCCTGATTCTCTCCGTACTGACGGAGGCTATCAATAAGAACAAGGCCTAATAGCCTGATTTAACCCAAGATTTTACTCATTACGACAATGGCTGATATTACCGCCCAGATGGTCAAAGAGCTGCGCGCCAAGACTGACGCCGGCATGATGGACTGCAAGAACGCTCTGATTGAGTGCGACGGCAACATGGACGAGGCCGTGAAGTACCTCCGCGAGAAGGGTATCGCCAAGGCTGCCAAGAAGGCTGACCGCGACGCCAAGGAGGGTGTTGTTACCACCGTTGTGGAGGGTAACGACGGCATCATCTTCGAGATTAACTGCGAGACTGACTTCTGCTCCAAGGGCGACAAGTTCAAGGCTCTCGTGGCTGAGATCGCTGCTGTGCTGAAGGCTTCCGACGCCAAGGATCTGGAGGCTGCTCTCAACGTGGCTATCAACGGCACGACCGTTGAGAAGTACATCGCTGAGCAGTGCGCCGCCATCGGTGAGAACATGAAGCTGCGCAAGTTCGCCCGCTACACCATGAGCGGCGAGGGTAGCATCGTCTCCTACATCCACATGGGTGGCAAGGTGGGCGTGCTTCTGCAGGTTGCCTGCGGCAAGGCCGAGACCGCCGCTACCGCTGAGTTCCAGGGTATGTGCAAGGACATCACCCTGCACATCGCTGCCTGCGCTCCCAAGAGCGTTGACGCTACCTCTCTGGACCCCGCCTTCGTGGCCGAGGAGCAGGAGATTGCCAAGGCTCAGCTCATCGCTGAGGGCAAGCCCGAGGCTCTGCTCGAGAAGATTCTTCCCGGCAAGCTCAAGGCTCTCTACAAGCAGAGCTGCCTGATGAGCCAGGAGTTCGTGAAGGACGGCTCCATCACTGTGGAGAAGCTCGTGGCCGACGTGGCCAAGCAGCTGGGTGACAGCGTCACCGTGGTTGCTTTCGAGCGCTTCCAGCTCGGTGCTTAATTCACCACTATTTCCTTAACCCGGGGGCACGGAGCATGCAAGCGCTCCGTGCCCTTTGGATTTTCTGCCGCTTGCCCCATATTCGTTATGAACGCTATCAAAGTACAGGACGCGCGCGTATTCCTCTCCGGCCGCGAGATTCTTCACAATATCAACTGGGAGGTAAAGCGCGGTGAGCGTTGCTTTATCCTGGGTGCCAATGGTGCCGGCAAGACGACGCTGGTGCGTATGCTCATGGGCTATGCCTGGCCGGTATTCGGCGCTACGGTGGAGGTGCTGGGCAAGCGTTTTGGTACGATTAATTTGCAGGAGCTCCGCAAGCATATAGCCTGGGTGAGCCCGCTGATGCACCAGTGGCTGGGCGAGCGCGACTGGACGGGGCGCGAGATGGTGCTTTCCGGCCCGGATGCGACGATTGGTTTATTCCGCGATGCCACGGAGGAAGAGGAAGCGCGTGCGCTTGCTCTGATGCAGAGCCTGCGTGCAGAGCACCTCATGGAGCGTACTGTAGCCACCATGAGCAGCGGCGAGCAGGTGAAGGTGCTGATTGCCCGCGCCCTCATGACGAATCCGGAGCTGATGATTCTGGATGAGCCGAGTGTGTATCTGGATATTGCCGGGCGTGAGTTCCTGCTGCATACGATTGAGGAGCTGGCTGCCGCGCATCCGCAGCTCACGATTATTTTCATTACGCAGCGTATTGAAGACATTCTGCCCGTGTTCTCCCGAGGCATGATTCTGAGTCGTGGCAATATCCTTTCCTACGGCGCCCGCGAGGAGGTGCTTACCGAGCAGAATCTGCGCGATGCCTTTGAGCACGATATCCGCCTCATTAAAGCGAAAAACGGCCGCCGTTGGACCGTGATTGAATGATTGCGATTTGCACTGACGCTCCTCTATAAAAGCGATATATGAGGATGTGAGAAAGGACAATGTACATGGTACATTGTCCTTCGTGTATTCTACATTTCTATTTTTCTGCCGTGACTTGCAGGAAAGCATTGAGCTCATCGAGGGCGCGCTGCTGGGTGGGGCAGGCGCGGCGGCGGTCGCCGAGGGCAAAGCTGCATCGCTCGGCGCCGGAGAAGTGGTAACTATTCAGCCCCTTGCTGCGCAGGGCATCCATGCGGCGGCGAAGCTCGGTGTAGAAGAAGAGCGGCAGCGGGGTCTCGTCTGCCAGGGTATCCAGCTCAATGTCGACGGGCGGTGTCTGTTTGCGCAGATGGGTGGCAATCAGCGGCAGGCCAATCTGGTTGAGCAGGTTGCGCATGCGGTCAAACAAGTAATCCAGCGGCACGGCGTGCAGCGGGCAGTTCGTCTCCAGGTATTGCAGTACACCTGCGGCGATTTCCTCCTTGAACGGCAGCTTGGTGCCGGCGCTGTCGGCGGCCTCCTGCAGTACGTTCACCAGCCAGGAAAGGTCGTAGTCAGAGAACACGCAGTAGCCGTTCTGCAGCAGCGGACGATTGTTTTTGAAAGATATCATCAGAAGGAAAGTTTGCGTTGCAAGGGGTCGTTCTGGCTCTTGCGCTCCATGCGGCGAATCAGGTCGATAAATTCGTCTACGTTGCCAAACTGGCGGTATACGGACACGTAGCGAATGTAGGCCACGGGGTCGATGCTCTGCAGCTTCTCAATCACTTTCATGCCAATGATGGAGGAGGGTACCTCGCGCTGGTGGTCGCGGTGCAGCTCTGCTACGATTTCATCCGCAGCGATGTCGAGCTGATCCATGCTCACCGGGCGCTTCTCGCAGGCCTTAATCATGCCGCGCAGAATCTTTTCGCGGTTCAGCGCTTCGTGTACATTGTCGCGCTTCACCACGCGCAGCTCCGTGCGTTCAATCTGCTCGTAGGTGGTGTAGCGGTACTGGCAGCGTATGCACTCGCGGCGGCGGCGTATGCATGTGCCGTCTTTCGACGTGCGGGAGTCGATTACCTTGTCTTCCATATAGCCGCATTGAACGCATCTCATGCCGACATCTTACCACAACCGGTAGGGGCGTCAAGGTGCCCCCGGTGCCATATGTTCTGGCTGTGTGAGTTGCATCTGTCATGCACATCTAGCTTTTCTTAACTATCCTGCCCATGTGTGAAAATGAGGTGTGGACGATATGGAGCCGTGGGTGATATTAAGCTCTTGTTTTCAGTAAATTAGCATGTCTGCATGTTTGCCGTGAGTTGTGGTGGCACTCTTGCTCTCCAACGTATTCTCGCGTATTTTGTTCCCCTGGCATTGCGGAATGACGCAAAGTGCGGTTACGCTGGTCCATTTTCGTGTATTTTGGCTTTTTAGGTGGCAGAAAATCAATTTTTTTGAAAAAAATGCGGCATTTTTGAATAAAAGTATTGCAAAACGATAGGAAATATGGTAATTAAAAGTCATGAGTACACAGTTTATCGAATATCCGAAGTGCAGCACCTGCCGCAAGGCACGCACATGGCTGCAGGAGCAGGGGGTAGAGTTTGCGGATCGCCACATTGCGGAGCAGGTACCCACAGCGGATGAGCTGCGCGGCTGGTGGCAGGCAAGCGGGTTGCCTCTGAAGAAGTTTTTCAATACCTGTGGTGTAAAGTACCGAGAGATGAATCTGGCCGCGCGTCTGAAAGAGATGAGCGAGGACGAAATGCTCGAGCTACTTGCCACAGACGGCTTGCTGGTGAAGCGCCCGCTGCTTGTAACCGAAAGCGGCAAGGTCATTCCCGGCTTTAAGGCCGAAACCTGGAGCGCTGCTCTGGGTAAGTAAGATTTGTAAGTGATAATATGGAGAGAGTCAGAGCCGTACCCGGTAACGGGTACGGCTCTTTTGCGTACAGCAGGACAAGCTACAGGACAAGCTACAGGACAAGCTACAGGACAAGCTACAGGACAAGCTACAGGACAAGCTACAGGACAAGCTACAGGACAAGCTACAGG
>JAFOZZ010000039.1 GCA_017390945.1 Akkermansia sp. | reverse complement strand
GCGCAAAGATTCTTAACATCCGGCACGAAAGCCTTGGCCATTTCGAGCTGAGCGGACATCATCTCGCTGTTCTGAGCAGCGGCAGCGTAGCCGGTAGCGACGTTTACCACAGCATCTACGAGCTGGCCACAGTCGATAGTGTTGGCGTTGCTGTAGTCGGTGCTGGCAAGGTAGACGATGGTGTTGGGTTTCTGAGCCAGTGAGGTGAGGTTTAGCGTGCCTGACTTGTAGGCGATACCGTTAGCATTGCTGCTGTATTCCACGTTCACGTAGCCTTCCGTCTTCCATACCTGCATGGTGTCCGGCGTGGTGGGCTGGGGAATGGTGAGCTTGGCGATGGTATCGGCAATCACCTGAGTGCCATTGGCTGCGGCCTGCCAGGTGGGAGCCTGGGCATCACCGGCGGCTGCCAGCTCGGCAAAGGCCTGACCGGCCAGCTTGGTGAGGCTAATGTAAGGAGCCATTTGAGTGGCGCTCATGTTGGTGGTGATAGCGGCATCACCCCACCCAAGGAAAAGCGGGCTGTTGCTCAGGTTGGCATCGGCCTTGGCGAGCTTGTCGGTTGCAAGTACGGACTCTTCCGCCGTGGCGGGAAGGGCGAGGGCGGCGGTGTCTTCGCACACAACGCCGATAAGTGCGCAGCCCTGTTGCTTGAGCAGTACGTAGATGGTACGCTTGTCGATTTCATCGCTGGCAGCTTGCTGCTCGGGAGTGAGGGGCACCTGGACAACCTCGCCGGTTTCTTCATTGTACTCGTAAGGGGAGGAGATAAATGTCTTCCCCTTAAGCTGGATTTTCAGGCCGCGATAGCCATTGATTTCGACGTATTCCGTCTCGTCTTCGCTGCTCTCATTGGCACCGTTTTCGAAGGTACCCATAGCGAGTTCCAGCCAGCTGCTGAGCATCGCTTCGGATTCCGGTGTGCCGTTCAGTACAGCATAGATAGCCGGGAGCTTGATGTTCGGCATATTGGCCAGTGCTGCTTTTTTGGCGTTGTCCTTGTAGGCGTCCAGCAGCTTCGTCATGATGGCCGAAGCCGGGTCTGCGAGCGTTTGTACGACAGGCTTGCAATTATCGCATTCCTCCAGGCTGCTGGTGATGCTCCAAGGCTCAGCCTGCTTCAGCATATCTGCAAGCCCAGGACCTACAGCGATGGTGAGACCTTGCAGGACACTCATCCACGGCTGAGCGGTATCGCCCGTCATGTCGGAAATAAGTTCACCGAGCGGAGCCAGTTCATTGAGGGTGACGAATGCCTCTACCTGAGCGGGTATGTAGGCAAGTCCCGGGTATACTGCGGCACGCTGAGCTGCAGTGGCAGTGGTGGCGGATGCAGGGGTAGCCAGGCTGCTAAAAACCTGAGCGGCTGAGTCAGCCGGTTCTTGAGCGTAGATGGGCGCAATGCTAGCGGCCATCAACATAAGGGTGGTACGCATATTCATAAGTGTTTTCATTATAACCCTTACTCCCTCTATGTAAAGATAAAAGTCTCCGGCTGCCAGAAAAAGACGCTAATCGGCTATTGCCCTTGTACCTTGCACCTTGTAGATTGTTTCAAACTGTCATTCTTATGGCTTGCAATATTCGTGCGCTGCTGGTATGGTGCGCGCATGGCAACTGACAAGAAAATCACCATCCAGACCAGCCGCGGCGATATTAATCTGACCGTTTTCGCTTCCAAGACCCCCATGACTGCCGCCAGTTTCCTGAACCTGGCAACCAAGGGCTTCTACAAGGGGCTTACCTTCCACCGCGTGATTGCTGATTTCATGATTCAGGGCGGTTGCCCTGATGGCACGGGCTGCGGTGGCCCCGGCTACAAGTTTGATGATGAGTGCCGTCCTGACCTGAAGTTCAACCGTCCCGGCCTGCTGGCCATGGCCAATGCCGGCAAGACCTGGACTGGCCAGGGCACCAATGGCTCCCAGTTCTTCATTACCCATGTGCCTACCGATTGGCTCAACGGCAAGCACACCATTTTTGGCGAGGTTTGCGCTCCCGAAGATCAGAAGGTGGTGGACTCCGTTCGACAGGGCGACAAGATTACCGACATCGTGATTCACGATGACTGCGCTGACCTGTTCGAAGAGCAGGCCGACAACATTACACGCTGGAACAGCAAGCTCGGTAAGTAATGGTATTTGCCGTACAGGACCTGCACATCGAGTTCGGTCCCCGCGTACTTTTCGATTCGCTCTCCTTAGTTGTGGAACGAGGGGAGCGCATCGCTTTTGCGGGGCAGAATGGCGCCGGTAAATCAACCCTCATGAAGTGTATCGTGGGGGTGCAGGAGCCTGACCACGGCAAAGTACTGCTGCCTAAGCATACCCATGTGGGGTATCTGCCGCAGGACGGTATCCATATTTCCGGCCGCCCGCTGCTGGATGAGGTGCTGGGCTCTGTGGGCAACATCGTGGAGCTTCAGCAGACAGTGGATGAGCTGTCCGCTGATTTGCAGAAGCTCGATGCCGCCAGCGATGAATACCGCGACACACTGGAGGAGATTGGCCGGCTGGAGTTGATTTTGCAGGATCGCGATGCTGCCTCGCTGCGTCCTCGTACGGAGTCGATTCTGCGCGGCCTGGGCTTTGCGGACAAGGATTTTACGCGCGATTGCGGCGAGTTTTCCGGTGGCTGGCAGATGCGCATCGCTTTGGCTCGTCTGCTGCTACAGGAGCCGGAGGTGCTGCTG
>JAFOZZ010000038.1 GCA_017390945.1 Akkermansia sp. | reverse complement strand
TTCCCCGTTGTTGCTAGGCTGGCGGCGTAGTCGTTGCTTACCGGTACCTCGCGGCCTATGTTATTTATTGCGCCTCCGGTGTCAACGATGGTGCAGGCCGGTAGCAGCAAAAGGGTGGTGAGGGTAAATATCAGTTGTCGGAGGTGTGCCATGGCTCGACGTGGTGTTCTGAATATTCCGGGGAATGGGTGGTGGAGTAATCGATATGCGGGGAAAGCCTGCGGCTGAAGGGCAGTGTGAGCACCATGGTGGCCAAGCTCAGGGGAACATCGGCCACATAACCAACCGCGCTTAGCGGCATGAGCGCATAATTGTACCACTCGCGGCGCTCAGGCAAGAGTTGGGCTACTTGACGTGCCTCGTAAAAATAATAACAGCCTAGGTATTCCGCGGATTGTCGGTCAAAGTTTTCAGCTATGGTAAAGTTGATGAGCTCCCCCTCCATGTATAGCTCCCCTCTTTCGCGTCGGTTGCTCCTCGGTTGCGGCCGAAATTTATCCGGTGGTGTTAAGGTCGCTGTATCGCTTGTGAGGGGGCGCAGGTATACGTCTCCCGGCGCGATGACGATGTGCTCGGCTGGCAGGGCTGTCAATTCCTCCTTGCTGTATGGGCGCTGATATGTCAACATTCCGTCGTAACCACCCACGGGGTTCAGATAATCATATCCCCTGCGGCGCTCGGGAACATAAACCAGCGGCATGTCAATGTACAGCTTGCCATCCTTGCGGTAGAGGTCTACTGGACACGCAAATGGGCCTGGTGTTACCGACCCGGGGGGCTGTGGAGAAATGCGGTCGGGAACCGGCTTTGCTACTCGTTTGCCGATGCTGTCGATTGTGTTGCCGATATCGGTGCGGATGCAGCCGGGCAATGCTGCAAGGCAGAGTAAAGCCGGCAGCAAGAGACGCATGAAAGGAGCCGGGGAGGGGTAGAACATAGTGCCAGTCTAGCAGCCAGAGGGGGCTAGCGCAAGGAGAAAGTACCGCAGATGACAGATTGACAATAAAAATACAAGATTAGTCTTGCCTAACAGGTAGTAATGGGGGTAGAATGTGGATTGACTGAGAGCGCTGCTGCAAAACGGCGTGGCAGCAAACAAGGTTTTTCCTAAAACAAACACAAAACTATGCAGTACACACACGAAGTAGAACAGATGTGTTGCGTCAAGAAGGGCTGCAATCACGGCCCTGCACCCATCCCGCAGGAGGGTGCCTGGACGGCAGTCACGAAGACCGAAGATATTTCCGGCCTGACCCACGGTGTGGGTTGGTGCGCTCCCCAGCAGGGTGCCTGCAAGCTGACGCTTAACGTGAAGAACGGCGTCATCCAGGAGGCTCTTGTGGAGACCATCGGTTGCTCCGGTATGACTCACTCCGCCGCTATGGCCAGCGAGATTCTGCCCGGCAAGACCATTCAGGAGGCTCTGAACACCGACCTGGTGTGCGATGCCATCAACACCGCTATGCGCGAGCTCTTCCTGCAGATCGTTTACGGTCGCACTCAGAGCGCCTACTCCGAGGGTGGTCTGCCCATCGGTGCCGGCCTTGAGGACCTGGGCAAGGGCCTTCGCTCCCAGACCGGCACTCTGTACGGCACGCTGGCCAAGGGCCCGCGCTACCTGGAGCTGGCTGAGGGTTACATCACCAAGCTTGCTCTCGACGAGAACGGCGAGATTACCGGTTATCAGTACGTGAAGATGGGCCCGATGATGGAGGACATCAAGAAGGGCATGGACGCCAACGAGGCTGTGAAGAAGCACACCGGCTCCTACGGCCGCTTTGCTGACGCCGCCAAGTACATCGACCCCCGCCACGAGTAAAGAACCCTTAACACACAAGACAATATTATGCCTCTTTTTGAATCCTACTCCCGCCGCATCGACCAGATTCTCCCGGTCCTTGCTCAGTACGGTATCTCCTCCTGCGAGGACGCCGAGAAGGTATGCCTTGAGAAGGGTATCGACGTGCGTGAGATCGTGCGCGGCATCCAGAACATCGCTTTCGAGAACGCCGGTTGGGCTTACACCGTAGGCGCCGCTATCGCCATTAAGAAGGGCTGCACCAAGGCCGCCGACGCCGCCGAGGCTATCGGTGAGGGCCTGCAGGCTTTCTGCATTCCCGGCTCCGTAGCTGACGACCGTAAGGTGGGTATCGGCCACGGTAACCTGGCTGCCATGCTTCTGCGCGAGGAGACTGAGTGCTTCTGCTTCCTGGCTGGTCACGAGTCTTTCGCCGCTGCTGAGGGTGCTATCGGTATCGCTCGCTCCGCTAACAAGGTGCGCCAGAAGCCTCTGCGCGTTATCCTGAACGGCCTGGGCAAGGACGCCGCTTACATCATCTCCCGTATCAACGGCTTCACCTACTGCCAGACCAAGTTCGACTACGCTACCGGTAAGGTAGAGGTAGTGAGCAAGAAGGCTTTCTCCGACGGCGAGCGCGCCAAGGTGAACTGCTACGGCGCTGACGACGTGCGTGAGGGCGTGGCCATCATGTGGCTCGAGGGCGTGGACGTTTCCATCACCGGTAACTCCACCAACCCCACCCGCTTCCAGCACC
>JAFOZZ010000002.1 GCA_017390945.1 Akkermansia sp. | reverse complement strand
GTTGGTGTTGTCCACGGCGTACTGCTCGGAAAGCTGGGCGAGGCGCTGCTCCATTTCGGCGCGGGTCAGGCCCATCTTGTCGGCGTTCTCGAGGTCGGTGGTGGCGGTCTTGTTCTTGAGCTTGGTGCGGAAGTCGCCCTTGCCCTCCCAGTTGCCCTGCTTCATGGTAGCGCGGGCGGCGCAGTCCTTCTCGCCGCGCTGGGCGATGGCGTCTGTGCGGTCGATGTTCAGAATGCGGCGGTAGGTCTCGGCGGCCTCGGCGAACTGCTCGTTCTTGATGTAGTGGTTGGCCAGCAGGTGCATGTGCTTCTTGGCATTGGGCTGGCCCTGGCAGATGGTCTCGAGGGCGAAAGCGGCGAGCTCCGGCAGGTTCAGCTCGGTAGCCGCGGCGAAGAGTGCCTCGTTGGCGGTGACAGAGTAGGGGTCTTTCTCCAGGTCATCCTCGATTGTCACGATGGTGGTCTCCGGGTCGCGGCGGGTGGTGGAGATGCGGTACCCGCCGAAGAGAGAGGAGCGGCGGCCGGCATCCGGGGTGGTCTTCACCTCGCAGGCACGCAGCAGCTTGCGACCCTCCAGGAAGCCCGGGGCGCGCTTCACCAGAGCCTTAAGGATGGTGACGGCGTATTTGAAATTCTTGGCGGCTACAGCCTGCTTGGCCTTGAGCCAGAACCCGGCCTCTTCCTGGTTCAGTTGACGTTCGTTGATGATGGTGATCATAAGTGTGTGTAAGCGAGATTTAGAGCCGCACAGCCTGCTGAGTTTAGACGGTGCGCGTGCGTTATTACTTATATTTATCACAAAGCAAACACGAATTCAATCTTGTTTTTTCAAAAAATTATGGCAAAATGACGCGGAGATGAGAATAGATGCCATATTGAGCCGATTTGGCTATTGTTCCCGCCGCGAAGCTGCCCAGTGGGTGAAGCGTGGAAGGGTGACGGTGAAGGGCGTGGTGGTGAAGTCCGCCTCGGCCAAGGCGGAGCTGGCTGATGTGCTGGTGAATGGTGAGCCGATTGAGTTTCCGGATGGATTGTATGTGGCACTCAATAAGCCGTTGGGGTGTACGTGCAGCCACAAAGAGGAGGGTGAGCTGGTGTATGATCTGTTGCCGCCGCAGTGGCTGAACCGCGGGGATGGCGTGAGCACGGTGGGGCGACTGGACAAGGAGACGGACGGCCTGCTGCTGGTGACGGATGATGGTGCATTTGTGCATGCGCTGACCAGCCCTAAGCGCCATGTGCCCAAGGTGTATGAGTTCGATTGTTCGGCGCCGATACCGGGCGACGCGGTGGCGCTGTTTGCCAGTGGGGAGCTGGTGCTGCATGGCGAGAATACGCCGTGTCTGCCGGCTGAGCTGGTGATTACCGGTGAGTGCAGTGGGCGGCTGACGCTGCATGAGGGGCGCTACCACCAGGTGCGCCGCATGCTGGCCGCAGTGGGGGCACCTGTGGTGCGCCTGACCCGCACGGCGATTGGGCCGCTCCAGCTGGCGGATTTGCAGCTGGAGCCCGGAGAGTGGGCGGCCATAGACCCTGCGATATTTGCATGAGCTTCGATATGCCCATAGCGGTACAGGCGCACTTTGGTGTGCTGTACGAGGATGATGATGTGCTGGTGGTGGACAAAGCGGCGCCCCTGCTGACGCATCCTACCGGCGAGAAAAATGAGCCGACGCTCTGGCACGGCGTGCGAGAGCTGCTGGCTTACGAGCTGGCGTGTGGTGGGCAGGTGTCGTTCATTAACCGCCTGGACCGCGAAACGAGTGGCATCACCCTCGTGGCTAAAACAGCTGCCGCAGCACGCGAGCTGGGGAAGGCAATGCAGCAACGCTTGCTGCAAAAGGAATATTTTGCCGTGGTGCAGGGGTGGCCCCTGTGGCAATACGCCTGCTGCGGTGAGCCTATCCTGCGCATGGAGAATGTGGCAGACACGCGTATTCATGTGCGGCAGTGCTGCCACCCGCAGGGGAAGCCGTGCGCGACGGAGTTCCATGTGCTGCGGTGTGTGCCGGCGCGTGAGGGGCGGCCGCCGCTGGCGCTGCTGCGATGCGTGCCGCACACCGGGCGCTTGCACCAGATTCGTGTGCACGCGGCGTTCCTGGGGTTCCCTCTGCTGGGGGATAAGATTTACGGCGGGGATGAGCGCAATTACCTGGATTTCATAGCGGAAGGGTGGACGCCAGCACTGGCTGCCCGCCTGCACATCGAGCGCCATGCTCTGCATGCGTGTGCGCTAACTTTCCCCTTTGGCGAGCAGGTGATTACGGTGCAGGCTCCCTTGCCGGCGGATTTGGCTGGCTTGCTGGAGTGAGTTTCTCGGCTCGAAAGCCGGGGCGCGGCAATGATTCTGCTTGCAATTTGTGTAGAAGAGGCGTAGAATGAATGGCGTCATGAGTAACGCCAAATCTGAACTTTTGCAGATCTTGCTGGACAAGTCCATCAAGACGGGTCATTTCATTCTCGCCTCCGGCAAGGAGAGCGATTTGTACTGCGACTGCCGCATCACTGCTCTTGATGCTCGCGGTGCTAACCTCATTGGTGAGGTGGGCTGGCAGATGGTGCAGGACGAGATCCTTCCTAAATTCCCCGAGGCTTGCTCCATCGGCGGTATGACGATGGGCGCAGACCCCATCTCCCTGGCGATTGGCATGTACTCCGCCAATGCTGAGAAGCCGCTGTGCGTGTTTACCGTGCGCAAGGAGGCCAAGGACCATGGCCGTGGCAAGCGCATCGAGGGTAACTTTGCTGCGGGGCAGCAGGTAATCGTGGTGGACGACGTTATCACCACGGGTGGTTCCACGCTGAAGGCAATCGACGCCATAGAGGCTGAGGGCGGTAAGGTGGTAGCTGCTCTGGTGCTGGTGGATCGCCAGGAGGGCGGCCGAGAGGCTATCGAGAGCCGTGGCATCCCGGTATTCCCCATGTACACCCGCGCCAGCATCTTTGGCGATAAGTAAATCGTATTATCGGATTGCAGGTTGTGCACGCGTGGCTCGTGCCGACCTGCAATCCGTTGCTTTTTTCTGTTTGTATGCTCCCTGTTATTGTTGGTATTGAAGGCATAGTCCTGACGCCTCAAGAGCGGGAGCTTTTTACCCGCTTGCAGCCGGCTGGGTATATTTTGTTCACGCGCAATATTGTTGATTATGAGCTGACGCGTGAGTTGACGGATGAGCTGCGCGCACTGACCGTGGGTCCGGATGTGCCGATTATTGCTATCGACCAGGAGGGCGGGCGCGTGGTGCGAACGGCGGATATCTTTGTGCAGCTCCCCTCTGCTGCGGAGCTTGCTGCTACGGGCAGTAGTGACCTTATCACGCAGGCGGCATGGTACAATGCACAGTGTCTCTACACCCTGGGCGTGAACACGAACTTTGCCCCGGTGCTCGATATAGGGTCGCCGCATGCAAATGCGTTGCCGAGCCGCTGCTGGGGGTATGATTCGCAGGCTGTGACAACTCATGGCGGCGTGTGGAATCGTGCACATGTCCGCGCGGGCATTGCCACGTGTGGTAAACATTTCCCGGGGATGGGGGCTGCGGAATGCGACCCGCACTTTGATTTGCCGGTGTTGCATGGCACACGTGAGAGTTTCTTGCAGGATGCCGCCATCCCCTTCAATGCGCTGATGCCGGAGCTGCCGTCCATGATGATAGCGCACCTGCTCATACCGGAAATCGATGCCGAATTGCCTACCTCGCTTTCACCGGCGCTGGTGCAGGGATTCCTGCGCGACCAGCTGGGCTATGAAGGCGTTGTCTTTACGGATGACCTGTGCATGGGTGCCATCGCTAAGCGCTACACCCCAGCGGAATCCGCCGCCATGGCCTTACGCGCAGGCTGCGACCTGCCGCTCATCTGCCACGACGTCTGCCAACACCTCGAAGCCGCCGCTCAAACTATCGCGGAGCTTCCCGGGCAGGTACTGGAGGCCGCCGCTGCCCGCATCGAGCGCTTCCGCATGAGCCTCCATACTCGTCCCCCAATGCCCTTCATCCAGTGGCGCGAATATTTGGCAGACCTCCGCGAGTTCAATGCTCGGGTGCCTCAGCTCGCAGCCGCCACCCCCGGCTCCCCGGTGCAGGATTATTGATGCCCGTAAAAAAAGCGGACTATGTGTCCGCCTTTTCTGTATGTGGTTTAGGTTAATTACTCGCTCTTTTTGCGTCCCTTCTTTTTAGGTGCATCCTCTGTGGCTTTTTTGCGTGCGGTGGTACGCTTGCGAGCGGGCTTAGCAGGAGCAGGGGCTGCGAGGTCGAGTTCCTGCTGCGTAGGCAGCGGCTCTTCCTCCTTTGCGGGGGGTGGGGGCGGGAGCTCGGCGAAGTCGATGCGGTCGGTGCCTTCCGGGCGGATGGCGCGGGAGGAGATGCCGGCGGCGAGCTCGCCGCGTAGAATGGCCTCGGCGATGGGGTCCTCGAGCAGACGCTCGATGGCTCGGCGCATGGGGCGGGCGCCGTACTGCGGGTCGTAGCCCTTGTCCACCAGCATGCTGACCACCTCGGGGGAGAGGGTGAGGTTTATCTGTTTGCTGGCCAGACGCTTAATAAGCTTCTGTGCTTCGAGCACCACAATCTTCTCGAGGTCGTGGCGTTCGAGCATGCGGAAGACGATGAGCTCGTCGAAGCGGTTGATGAACTCGGGACGGAAGTGCTGCTTAGCGGCCTCGGTGATGCGCTCCTTCATGGTGTCGTAGTCAGCCTCGGCTTTGTCCATAGCGCCGAAGCCCATGGTACCCTGTCGGGCAGAGAGGCTGGCACCCACGTTGGAGGTCAGGATGATGATGGTGTTGGAGAAGCTTACCTTGCGACCGAGTGAGTCCGTCATGACGCCTTCTTCGAGCACCTGGAGCAGCAGGTTCATCACATCCGGGTGCGCCTTTTCCACTTCATCAAACAGAATGACGGCATAGGGGCGGCGGCGTACTTTTTCTGTGAGCTGGCCACCTTCGTCATGCCCCACATATCCGGGAGGCGAGCCGATGAGGCGGCTGGTGCTGAATTTCTCCATGTACTCGCTCATGTCCACCTGAATGAGCGCCTCTGCCGTGCCGAACATAATCTCGGCCAGGTTGCGGGCAAGGTAAGTTTTGCCTACGCCGGTGGGACCCATGAAGAGGAAGGAGCCAATGGGGCGGTTCGGATCTTTAATGTCCGCGCGGCTGCGACGCAGAGCTCGAGCGATAGCGGAGCAGGCGATGTCCTGCCCAATAACCTTGCTTTTAAGCTCTTCCTCCATGCGCAGGAGTTTTTCCGTCTCTTGTTCCTCCATGCGGGAGAGGGGAATGCCGGTCCACTTGGAGATAACAGCCATGATGTCTTCATCTGTCACGACCATGCGGGAAGCGTTCATTTGCTCCTTCCACTCGGCTACTTCGTTCTTGAAGTTGGCATCCAGCGCCGCCAGCGTGTCGCGGATGGCGGCGGCTTTCTCGAAATCCTGCGCCTTCACTGCGGCTTGCTTTTCCGCCTCGAGTTCACGGCGAGCCTGCTCGCGGTCCTTGAGCGTCTTGGGGCGGGTCATGATAGCAACGCGCAGGCGTGAGCCGGCTTCGTCCATCACATCGATGGCCTTGTCGGGCAGGAAGCGACCTGTGAGATAACGCTTGGACAGGCTGGCCGCTGCGGCCAGTGCTTCGTCTGTATAGCGCACGTGGTGGTGCTCCTCGTATTTCGGGGCAATGCCCTTGAGGATGAGCAGCGTATCTTCTACCGAGGGCTCGCCAATCTGCACCTGCTGGAAGCGGCGCTCAAAGGCGGCATCCTTCTCGATGTGTTTGCGGTATTCGTTGAGCGTCGTCGCGCCGATGGCCTGCAACTCACCGCGGGAAAGGGCGGGCTTAATGATGTTGGAGGCGTCCATGGTACCCTCGGCAGAACCGGCGCCGATGAGGGTGTGCATCTCATCAATAAAGAGGATGATGTTCTTTTCTCGCAGGATTTCCTCCATTATCGCCTTGAGGCGCTCCTCGAACTGACCGCGGTACTTGGTACCAGCCACCATGAGGGCGAGGTCGAGCGAAATGAGTTTCTTTTCGCGCAGGAACTCAGGCACGTTGCCGCTGACGATTCGCTGCGCCAGGCCTTCGACAATAGCCGTCTTGCCCACGCCTGCCTCACCGAGCAGCACGGGGTTGTTCTTACTGCGGCGGCAAAGAATTTCCACTACGCGCATGATTTCCTCCTCGCGTCCTACGACCGGGTCGAGCTCCTCGCGTGCGGCTCGCTCGGTAAGGTCGCGACCGAAGGCCTTGAGGGCAGGGGTGCTGGTGCGTCCCTCGGCCATGGCGCCATTGCCGCTGCCTACGGAGTGGGAGTGCAGGAAGGAGTTCGCATCGTCTTCCTCCTCGTCATCGCGGCGGCGGGGGGCGTCATCGCGGTCGGTGATGGGAGAGCTGTCAAACTTGGGGTCAATCTCGCGCAGCACGCCCTGGCGAGCGGCATCGTAGGTCAGGCCGGTGCTGGCCAGCGCATCTCTTGCCAAGCCATCAGTGTCGCGCAAGAATGCGAGCAGCAGGTGCTCCGTGCCGATGTAGGTGTGGCGCAGCTCACGAGCCTCGGTGCCAGCCATTGTCAGCAGGCGCTTTACGCGGGGCGTGTAGGGCAGCGAGCCCTCGTTGCCGGAGGAATCGCCCTGTATCATGGAGGCTTCGACCTTGCGTGTCAGCTCCTTGATGTCGGTGCCGGCGTTTTCCAGCACACTGATGGCGACACCCTGGCCGAGCTTGAGCAGGCCAAGCAGCACGTGCTCCGCGCCGATGTAGTTGTGGTGAAAGCGGTCTGCCTCGCGGCGGGCCAGGTTGAGAACCTGTTGGGCTCTGGGGGTAAAGTTATTCATACGTGACGTTCAGAAAATGGGAAAATTGTGGTCTGTACTCAGGCTGTGGCCGGTGCTGTATGGAGCGTGGTGTGGTTGATGAAGTGGCGCACGGCGGTGCAGCGTGCCAGCTCTGCGGCGGTAGCTTCGCGCGGATGGCGGCGCTCCGTGGTGGGGGCTGTGGTGGCAAAATCTCCACCCTGGATGGCCAGCCCGGCCAGCTCTGCCAGCAGCTCATCGCTCGTAGCATCGGGCGAGGTAATGTAACCTGCGGCCACGCCCAGGCGCAGCATCGAAATGGCGTCTGCCCACTCCGCCGCCGTGATAGCGCGAGCGTATTGCATGAGCCCGTAGCTACGGTTCAGTCGGTCGATTGCGAACACATCGCCGCGCAGCGTCATCTCCTGCAAACGCGCTCGCACCTGGTTTTCTCGCTCAATCAGCGTGCCTGTAATAGTCGTAAGGTGTGCCACCGTGTCCTCCAGTGCACCGAGCGGTGCAGGGGTGGTGTAGAGGATGTAGGTGCAGCCGCATTCCTCGCCCAGGTGCGGATAGAACGGAGCTATGTGCAGCTGTAGTTTCTCTATGCCACGGTTAATTTGCGGCACCATGTTGGAAATCGTCATCCCCGGCAAATGCAGCACGGTATAAAGTTGCACGCCCTCACCGGCCTCGGCCGGCAGGCTGGTCAGGTAGCCCGTGTGAGCATCCTGTGCAAAGTCGAGCGCCTGGCTGAGCCCCATGGGCAGGCGGTAGAGCTGTTGCAGGAGGGTATCGAAGTCGAATCCCGGCGCGAAGCTGTGAATGGCGAGGTGCTCCTCCTCATTTATCATGACCACCGTATCCTGCTTGCGGTTCATGAGCAGGTGGCAGCCACCCTGGCGGGCTGCCATGCAGGGGGAAATCTGGCGACGCTCCAGCAGTGCGCGGCGGAATCCGTAGTCCAGCTCCGTCATTTCGGCGTGCCAGGCATTCTTAAAGCCCGGTTGCTCCAGAATGGCAGGCAGCAGGATGTCTGCCACAGCCTTACGCCCCTCAGCGGTACTCCAGCCCGGGAAGGCATGTCCCGGCAGATTACGCACCAGGCGCCCCATAGTGCCGAGCACCACATCGCCCTCAGCCCCGCCCTGGCGGAACCAGGCCGGAAGCTGCTTTTGCAGACTCTGAAAATTGAATGCCATGGTGGATGAGAGGATGATGTGGGGTTAGTTCAGCTTTTTAAGCTCATCGCGCAGGGTGGCTGCGGTTTCGTAGTCTTCGCGCTCGATGGCGGCCTGTAGCTTCTGCTCCAGTCGGCTGCGTTGCAGCGCGGGTGATACCGGCGCGGCTTCTTCGGCGGGCAGCGGCTCGCCGCTTTCTTCGGCACCAGCTTCGGCGCGGATTTCGCTGGCAAACACGTTGTAGCAATCAGAGCAACCCAGGCGCCCGCAGCTACGGAAGTTCTCCAGCTTGTAGCCACAGGTGGGGCAGCAGGTCAGCAAATCGGCGCAGCGGCTTTTGGGCGTGGCTGCCGGGGCTTCTTCTGCCTGGCCAATGAGTTCCTTCACAATCTTGTCTACACTTTTACGAAAGACCTCCGGGAAGAATTTTTCCGCAAAGGTGAGCGACTGCGGATCAAAGAGCCCCTTTTCGCGTGCGCACGTCTCGCACAGGGCGAGGTCGGTAGCCTGCCCATTGATAATCTGCGTCAGGTAAATCGACGCGCGCTTTCCGCATATCTGGCACTTCTTCACGGCCTCATTATACCTGCATGCATGCGGCGCGGCGAGCTCTTGCTGTGTCTTTTTGTGTCAGCACGCAGCGCGCGAGCGCGCGAGGCAAAACAGGCTTGACTTTGGCGGGTTATGTCTGTATCCTTGTTGCGTCATGAATAAGGTTCGTCTGTTAATTGCAGCTCTTATGTTAGCGATGTGTGTGCCGTCTCAGGCTGTAGAGGTTATCATGACCGGCGGTGTGGCGCTGAAGACCTGGGAGAAGCTGCGCGGACCTGCTGCTCACGACAACTGGTGGGCGAACTTTGTGCGAGCTGCAACGGTACAGATGGACATGACGCTGAAGAAAAATCCCTCTGCTCGCATTGTGTGGATTGTGTATCGCCCGTCCTACATCACTCGTGGTAAGGAAGATGGTAAGAATTATGTAAGCATGATTCAGGAGCAGGCACGCAAGCGTAAGGTACACTTGGTGATGGTGGATACCGCTGCTCAGGCCTATGCGGCTATCAACAAAGCACCTTCGCACGGTGGCCCCATTACGAACTTCTACTACTTTGGTCATTCCAACGCCCATGCCTTCATGCTGGAGTACAGCAATGATATGATTGGCGCTTCTACCCAGTGGTTGCATGAGGATGACCTGGCAAAAAACATCCACCGCTCAGCTTTTGCGCCCAATGCCCTTTGCCGTAGCTTCGGTTGCTATACGGGGCGTAGTATGAGTGGAAAGTGGTTTAAAGCGCTGGGCGTACACTTGTGGGGTAATACGGAGGCTACTCGCTACCACCCCGTGAGCAATGGCTGCCTGCCGATGGGCAATGGCCGCTGGGTGAAGGAGTGAGGCGGCGGCTCCTTTCCGCGCCTTTAAAATTCCTTAGCTCGCTGGATGCGCGTACGCCATGCCTCGACCATGGGGTGAGCCATGAATTTCTCCAGTGGTGTGGCCGGTATGATGGTGCGTGGGACGCAAACTTTGAGCCTTTCGGGCAGGCGGCGGATGATGGCTTTCTCGCCCGGATGAATGGTGCCGGCGTAGTCGCCATCGAGCTGATAGTCGAGCTTACCTTCGGCGGTGATTTCGCAGCTTTCAAAGGAGCACAGGCGGGTGCATTGGCTCACGTTGCTGCGCGTGGCGCCGCGGTGGCACATACAATCGAGTATCTCGAAGAGGATGGGCATACTCTCCTGGTGAATGACGGCGGCATCCAGCTTACCGTCATCGTAGCGAGCATTGGCAAAGAGGTGAGCCTCGCCGCCGTAGCGCTTACCATTACCCATAATCACCTGTGTTCCTCGGAATTCTTCGCCATTGGGCAGGGTGACGGTAATGATGGGGTGGTGTTCCACAGCGACGCGGAAGCCTACAATCACGTGAGAAGCTGCGCCCGTGTGTTTTTTCAGCCTGGGGGTGATAAGCTTAACGATACGGGCATCGGGACCGAAGCCTGCCATTTGCAGGAAGGGGCGGTCGTTTACCGCAAAGAGGTCTACTTGGTATCGGGGCCCGGTTTGAATGGCATCGAGCGCGACGTCAAAGCGGCGTGAACCGATGCCCAGCTCGCGGGCAAAGACATTCATGGTACCGCAGGGGAGGATGCCCAGCGCTGCATCGGTGCCAGCCAGTCCTTGTGCTGCGTTCATGAGTGTGCCATCGCCGCCGGCGGCAGCTACAACCGGCTCACCGGCCTCCGCCAGTTGGCGAGCCTTGCGGGTCAGGTCTTCAGCACTCTCCGTGGGAACGATGGTAAAATCGTTGCGATGGTTGTCCAGCCAAGCCTTCAGACCGGAGCGAAAGAGGCTGCCGGCCTTGGGGTTGATGAGGAGTGGAACCGTGAGGTGCATAGGCGGATGGGTCTGATAATCAGAGGCAAAGGATGGGCATGACTGCCGCGAAGAACGATACGGTGAAGGCCGGGGAGTCGATGAGGTCGAAGATGCCGCCGATGCCGGGCAGCAGCGAGCCGCTGTCCTTAATGGCAACACCGCGCTTAATGAGCGAGCCTGCGAGATCACCTGCCACACTCAGAATGAAGATGGCGGGCATGACCACGCAGAAGAAGACAACCGGCACCTGTTCAAAGCCAAAGGTGGTGATGGGCAGCAGGTACCAGCTGCATACGGAGGTGATGATGAAGGAGCCAATGATGCCCTCCCAGGTCTTCTTGGGAGATACTGCCGGGCTGAAACGGCGCTTGATGAAACGACCACCCAGCAACACGCCGCTCATGTAGGCCCAGATGTCACTCATCTTGGTAGCAAGAATCAGCCACAGCAGGTTGTAAATGGCAGCGGAGTCATTGAGTGTGCAGAGAGCAAAGGCAAAGAGCCATACGGGGTAGATGAACGACAGGATGGTGATGCCCGCGCTGCTGAGTGCCTGCGCGCCTGTGCTCCCCTTGTAGTCCATGCGGTACAGCTCGCAGAAGAAGGTGGCCAGCACAAAGAGAACCATCAGACTGAGCGCGACGCCCGGGAAATTGAAGCCGCTGACAAAGACGGAGGTGGGGCCATCTTCACCGCCGATGACGATGGGTTCCTCGCTATTAAGAATCAGCATGCCCGCAGCCATCAGCCAGGGGTAGACAAGACCTGCTACCAGAGCCAGCCCTCGGTTAGATTCCGCCCCGCGCTCGCGCAGCATGTTGAACCACTCGTAGCTGGTCAGATTGCACAGCACGCATACGAGGATGGCGTAGCCGAGAGAATTGTTCCACCACACGGCACCGCCAAGCAGGCCGAGCAGGATGATGGTGCTGAATCCGCGTTCGAGGAATGTCTTAACTTTGGGTGTCATGGCTTTAGAAGATAGGTTTTAGGAAATAAATTTCAATGTTGTGGAAAAAGTTCAGGGCTCCCAGAGGTGCCAGGCAGGAAAGAGCGCTGCATGTGCCGAGCCACCAGGGGTTCTGCATGCCGCAGGCTTGCATGCAGCGGCGGCTGAGGATGGCACATAAATCGGGAGTCTGGGCAAAGAGTATGCCAATGGCGGCTGCCCATAAATCCCTGGTGCTCAGGTCATCAATTGAGAAGGTGAAGAATGAGACCAGCGCGGTAAAAAGAATGTAGGGCAGGCCGTAGCCCAGCCATTTGTTGCGCGTGATGAGGGTGCGGCTCTGGTAGCAGAACACGCCGAAGATATACATGATATAAGCGCAGGCTGCCGTAGCCGCTGCGCTTTCCCAGTCACGCAAACCGTAGGGAATGAGGCTCAGCGCACCCACAGGCAGGAGGAAGGCTCCCAGTCGAGCCCAGCGCCCGGCGCCGGTGACAAGCACGCAACCCAGTACCAGGAGAGCAAGTGCCAACGGTGCGTTGGTGAAATCGAGCAGAGTGACAGCCGTGTTTCCCCACAGCCAGAGCAGCGCGCTGATGAGGAACATGAGTCGCAGGGGCTGTCCCTGCATGCATTTGTAGAGATAGGCAAAAATGACAGTACCGCCCACGCACACGAGGCAGGCGGTCAGGGGGAGTACCGGCCCCATAGCAACTACGGCACCAACAGCAGCGTAGCAGGCTACTTGAATCAGTACTTCTCTGGTCTTATCTGTCATTGAGGAAGAAATCCTCCCCCGCTATGAAGCGGGGGAGGTGCAGGAAGGCTTAGTGAGCGCAACCGGGGCAGGTCCAGCCGGCACGGATGTCGGCGAAGAAGTCGTTGCCCTTGTCGTCTACCAGGATGTAGGCCGGGAAGTCCTTTACGGTAATCTTCCAGATGGCCTCCATGCCCAGCTCGGGGTACTCGATACACTCGATGGAGGTGATACAGTTCTTAGCCAGGTCGGCAGCTACGCCACCGATGGAGCCCAGGTAGAAACCACCGTACTTCTGGCAGGCGTCGGTCACGCACTGGGCGCGGTTGCCCTTGGCAATCATAATCATGCTGCCACCGTGGCTCTGGAACAGGTCCACGTAGGAGTCCATACGACCGGCCGTGGTGGGGCCGAAGGATCCGGAGGGATAACCCTCGGGAGTCTTGGCGGGGCCTGCGTAGTAAATCGGGTGGTCCTTCACGTACTGGGGCAGATCCTTACCGGCATCCAGCAGCTCCTTGAGCTTGGCGTGGGCGATATCGCGGCCTACGATAATGGTGCCGCTGAGGGACAGACGCGTCTTAACCGGGTACTTGGAGAGCTCGGCGAGCACGTCCTTCATGGGACGGTCGAGGTCGATGGGTACCCCGGCGCTCTTGGTCTCACGCAGCTCGGCGGGGATGTACTTGCCCGGATCGTACTCGAGCTCCTCGATGAAGATACCCTCGGGGGTAATCTTGGCCTTGGCGTTGCGGTCGGCGGAGCAGGATACACCCAGAGCAACGGGGCAGGAGGCACCGTGGCGCGGCAGACGTACCACGCGGACGTCCAGTGCAAACCACTTGCCGCCGAACTGAGCACCCAGACCCAGCTTCTCGGCTTCCTTCTTCAGCTCGTTCTCGAGCTCCACGTCGCGGAAGGCTCGGCCGTGCTCGTTGCCGGTGGTGGGCAGGCTGTCGTAGTACTTGGTGGAAGCCAGCTTCACGGTCTTGAGGCAGAGCTCAGCGCTGGTGCCACCCACTACGAATGCCACGTGGTAGGGCGGGCAGGCTGCGGTGCCCAGCGTGCTCATCTTCTCTACCATGAACTTCTTGAGGGAAGTGGGGTTCAGCAGAGCCTTGGTCTCCTGGTAGAGGTAGGTCTTGTTGGCAGAGCCGCCACCCTTGGCGATGAAGAGGAAGCTGTACTCCATGCCGTGGTCGGTAGCAAAGAGGTCAATCTGAGCCGGCAGGTTGGTGCCGGTGTTAATCTCCTTGTACATATCGAGAGCCACGTTCTGGGAGTAGCGCAGGTTGTTCTTGGTGTAGCAGTCGTAAGCACCGCGGGAAATGTACTCGGCATCGTCGAAGCCGGTCCATACCTGCTGCCCCTTCTTGCCTACGCAGATAGCCGTACCGGTGTCCTGGCACAGCGGCAGCACGCCAAGAGCGGCTACCTCGGCATTGCGCAGCATGGTAAGAGCCACGCTCTTGTCGTTCTCCGAGGCCTCGGGGTCGCTGAGGATGCTCTGCACC
>JAFOZZ010000037.1 GCA_017390945.1 Akkermansia sp. | reverse complement strand
GGTCTCATCTGCGGCTGTTTCCGTAACACGGGCAAGCATGATGTTGTGGTAACTGTCCGTGGTTACCTGGATGGGGTCATCACCGGTTTCGGAGGGCTCTTCTGTTACCGTTGTGATAACATACTGGCGGGTCACGAAATTGGCAGAAATGCTGTCAGCCGTGATATAGGCCTCCGGATTGGCGGTGTTGTATACAACGGCGTAATCAGTGGTCAGGTCACCGAAAGAGGCCTGGCCATATACATTTGTGCTGCCTGTGATATCGGCTTTCTTATCAACGTTGAGCGCAGCGACTGCATTTCCGCCGTAACCGACTGAAAGTTTTCCGTCTGCTGTCAGGCTGCCGGTTGAGAGGGAGCCGGCTTCAACCGTCACATCTGCGCCGGCGGTCACTTGATTCGCTGCTCTGACGATAGCACTGGTCGAAATGGAACCGGTGGCAATCAGGTTCGTTGCATAAAGGCGGGAGAAGACATCTTCCGAGGAAATAATCTCGTCTTCATCATCAAGCTCCACAATGACCTCGCGACCGTTGATAATCAGATTGCCTTCCTTGTTTTCGGCAGTACCGATGTAGGTGGTACGAGTTGTGCGTGAGCCATCGTGTGCAATGATTTCCAGAGAGCCTTGCTGCTCCACAATTTCTACATCCTCACCTGTTTCGTCTGCAGGTACGGCTTCGACAGGCTTCTTGAGTCGTGTGATGCTGGTTGTATTGCTGGTGGAGTTGTTGCCGATGCTGGCACCGCCCAGTACCACAACAACAGTATTGTCTCCCTCGACATCGAGTTCCACCTTGGTGTTGGCGCCCAGCTTGTTGAAATTCAGGTAACGCGTGCCTGCCTCAATTTCCGGGGCAACTGAGCCGGCACCGGGTTCCGAAGTGCTGCCGCCGCCGGCAATGCCGGAGTCGCCTGTGTCCGGAAGGGTGGTGTCGTCATCGACGATTTCATCGTATTCGCTGTCCGGCAGTTCGATATCAATGCCACCTGAATCTTCTTCCTCTTCCTCAGAGGGGGGAAGAACAACCTCAGGTAAATCTGCTTCCAGGATATCACCGGTATTGATTTCGAGGCGCACGGTACCATCGCCCACTGCGCTGATAGAGGCGTTGGTGCCGATAACGGTAGAGTTCATTACCGATTCGGCCACGGTGATAGTAGCGCCTTCATAGGCGCCGAAGCCCACGCCGGCATTGCCTTTCTTGCCTGTCGGGTCGAGACCGGCCCAGGTGGGGTTTTCATATGTGTATTCACCCGAGGTGAGCCAGATGACACCCTGGTCACCGATGAAGCGTACACGCTCATCGGCCTTCATCTTACGGGTGGAACCTTTGATATTATCCTTGTATCTGCCCTCCAGCAAGTATTTGATGCTGGTATCGCCCGAGATGCACCATGCAGGTGAATTGCCGGGGGTTTGCAGAGAGACGGACACGGTGGCACCTTCATTCACGCATGCGTAAACACCACCGGAATCGGTTCTATTAGCGTCCGGGTTAGTCACGCTCAGGAGGTCTTCGTCCAGGTCGTAGTTGTTCAGAAGCACTCGCCCGGTGTACATGTCGTCCACCGCTGAAATGACATTGCGCTGCTCATCATTGGAGAGGATGTAGGCAGACTGCAGGGTGAGAGCGCCAAATCTCTCCTTTTCTCCGCTTTCTGAGCTTTCCAGTCTGTACAGACCGCCGTCGGCATCCCAGGACAGGGTGAGACGGAAACTGACGGTGGTATCCTCGCGGTCTTCCTTGGACCACACGGTGTCCATGTCGAAGAGCACGATATCGTGCTTTACAGAATTAGCCTCTTCGCTGGTAACCAGGCGTACGGAACCGTGGCGGTCCAGAATGATGGCAAAACTGTTTGCATTGGCCAGCTTGGATGAGTCGTTGGTGTTGTCGATATTCTGCCCTGTGTTTGTCAGGATGAGCGAACCGACGGTCTCCTCGCTGTTGGCATCGATGCTGGGAGCCACGTTGTATGCGTCGATGGTGAGCGTCCAGTCATTCTTCAGGGCATCGAAGGCGTTATCATCCGGGTCAAGGCTTGTCGGGTCGCGGAAGTCGAAGTTGTCATCAATGCGCTCTTCCGGATTTTTCGGGTCATCGTATTCGAAGCCGTTTTCATTCAGATTAGCATGAACCTGCGTGGCATGCTGGAAGAATGTGTAGTCGTAAACAGCGCCATCAGCGGCCTTTACCGTGGTGGGAACTGCCATGGCTGCACCCATGAATGCCAGAATGGCCGCGCGGAGTTTGGTGGGAAGATGAAGTTTCATATATGGAGTGGTGATAAAAATGGACTGCGGCAGTTGCCGCTCATTACACACTCTACCAAAAGCCACTTCCCATGGCAAGGTCAAAATGATTGCTGGCAGGAAAAATAAGTTTTTTTACCTGTCCAGCGCATAGCGCGCAGCCGCAATCGCCATGAATACGGCGGTTTCTACGCGCAGGATAATGGGCCCGAGGCTGGTAGGCTGGTAGCCGGCGGTTTCACCGGCGGCATATTCAGCGGGGGAAAAGTCACCCTCCGGGCCGATAAGCAGCACGCAGTCCTGAGCACCTGCAGCTCGTGCGGCTTCGAGTTGCTCGCGCAAGGGTCGGGCATGGGGGACGATGGCGCATTGAATTCTAAGTGCCGGCAAATCATTCCGCTGCAGAAAAGCAGCGTAGCTCTGGGCTTGCTCGACCACAGGCAGAGAGTTGACTCCGCATTGTTTACATGCCTCCAGCACGGTGCGGTTCCACTTGGTGGTTTTGGCGGCGGCGTCTCTGGCAT
>JAFOZZ010000036.1 GCA_017390945.1 Akkermansia sp. | reverse complement strand
GCTTGCTCCGCGAGCATGTCGCATGAGCAAGCCTTGGTAAAGGGGGGCGGTCGTGTTTTAGTGCCATACCAGACCAACCGCTTCACGCAGGCGGGTCATGGTGCGGGCGGCTTCCTCGCGAGCGCGGGTGGCACCATCGGTCAGCACCTGAGCCACGTAGTCGGGGTTGGCTACAATCCATTCGCGCTTTTCGCGGGCGGCGCGGAAGTACTCCCAGTAGGCTTCGAAGACGTCCTTCTTGAACTGGCCATAGCCTACACCGC
The DNA here is from genome assembly GCA_017390945.1 of Akkermansia sp. Taxonomy (GTDB): domain Bacteria; phylum Verrucomicrobiota; class Verrucomicrobiia; order Verrucomicrobiales; family Akkermansiaceae; genus Akkermansia. The sequence goes on along the minus strand of JAFOZZ010000036.1, from coordinate 3,252 downwards.
CGCGCTGGTGGGCGCTTACCATTTCATCGTACTGCTCCTGGGTGGCAAACAGCTTGTAGATTGCCAGAATGATGGAGCCCTCCGTGGGCTTCGGGTCTTCCAGCGGGGTGGCATCTGTTACAATCTTCTTGTTGATGAGCTTGCGCAGGGGCTTCTCCTCGCCGAAGATGGGCAGGGTGTTGCCGTAGCTCTTGCTCATTTTCTGGCCGTCCAGACCGGGTACCACAGCTGTTACCTCGCTGATAATGGCCTCGGGCAGCTTAAAGATGTCGGCACCGAAGGTGTCATTGATTTTGGCGGCCAGGTCGCGGGTCACTTCCAGGTGCTGCTTCTGGTCTTTGCCTACGGGTACGGCATCGCTGTTGTACAGCAGAATGTCGGCAGCCATGAGGGCCGGGTAGGCGAAGAGCGCATGGCTGGGGGAGAAGCCCTTGGCCACCTTGTCCTTGTAGGAGTGGCAACGCTCCAGCAGGCCCATGGGGCATACCGTGGAGAGAATCCATGCTAATTCATTCACCTCCGGTACAGCAGACTGGGAGAAAAGAACCGCCTTTTTGGGGGCCAGGCCACATGCCAGGAAATCCACCGCCAGGCTCATGGTGTTCTCGCGCAGCTTAGCGGCGCTTTCCATGGTGGTCATGGCGTGATAGTTGGCAATGAAGTAGAAGGCCTCGCCCTTTTCCTGCAATTCAACGGCGGGCTTGATAGCGCCGAAGTAGTTGCCGATGTGGAGCTGGCCGCTGGGCTGTAATCCTGTGAGGAATCGCATGATGTTATCAGTTATATGTCGTTGAAAATGATTAGTTGCTGTTGGTAAGCACGTTGTCGATGTAGTTGCGCATGGCTTCGGTGCTCTTGGCGCCTTCGATGGTGCGGAGCTTCACGCCTTCGGTATAGAGGATGGTGGTGGGCACTTTGGTAATACCAAACTCCTCTGCCAGTACCGGGAAGGCATCGGCATTCACATCCACCACCTGGAGAGACCCTTTCTTCTCCTCGGCCAGCTCCTGCAGCGCCTGGCGCATGGCGGAACTATGTGGACACCAGGGGGCGGTGAATACCAGCATCAGGCTGCGGCCGGATACACCTGTAACCTGGCGGATGTCATCGCCGGTGTAGTCGCTGTACAGCTCGTATTTGGGCGCACCGGGCAGGCCGGTGGGGATGTTCAAATCCTTGCGCACCAGCGATTCCAGCGACGCGCGCTGTGGGTTGGGCGCAGGCTTGGTGGAGGTGGTGAATTGCGCTGCGCGTTCGGCTCGCTCAGCATCGGAATCCCCACACCCGGTCATCAGCATGAGTGATGGGGTGCAGAGGAGCAGCAGAATGTGGCGCAGTGCTTTCAACATGCGTCTATTGTCTACCCAGAGCCGTTGTTTGTGAAGCCTGTTGTGTGTCATTTATCCCGCTTTTCGGGGGAAATGAAGCGCAGAACCTCGCGTTCGGGGAGCTGCATGGGGGTACCACTGCCAGGGAGCAGCAGTCGGCGCGCGGCAACTCGGCGCATGCGGAAGCTGCCAAAGCGGGCGAGTTTCACCTCGCCATCCTCGCGCAGTCCGTCCTGTATGGCTCGCACTACGGCATCGAGCGCCAGCTCCGCAGCGCTCTGGGTGGCGGTGCCTCCCAGTGCCTGGCGTATCAGCTCCAGCAACTGCCGGCGGTTCATGGTACCGGTGGTGCTCATTGGCCGCTACCAATGGGCATGCGGTTGAACTCACGCGTGGTGATAAGCCCTGTTTTGCGGCAGCGCACCAGGCTGCGGAAGAAGCGGGCTCCCAAGTCGCGGTGGGCAGTTGCCCGGGCAGGGGTGGAATTGAGGATGCTACCAACCTCGCGGCTCATGTCCGGGTTATTCTTCAGGTGGCTCACCGCCAGGTTAAGTCGGCTGTGCAGCGCTTCGATTTTGGCCGCCACCGGAGCAGCGCTCTCGGCATCCTGCACGCTATCCTGCAAGGGAATGAGTTCCTCGCAGATGATAGTGATGAGGTTCAGGTACAGCTCTGCATGCTGGCGGGGGCTGAGCAAATCGTGAGGTGTGACATCACTGGGTGGCAGCTCGTTGGCCGAAGCCGGCAGTACCAGCCCTGTGGTGGCGAGAAGGATGGCGATGGTGTGGTGTTTCATATGTCTGGTTGGGGAATAGGGATGAGTGAGGGAGGGCTTATTCGTCCCGCCCACGCGCATTGAGCAGGATGAGGGCGTAGTAGACGAGCATGGCAATGGAGGAAAGCGCCGCGGCAACGTAGGTCATGGCAGCCCAACGCAGGGCGGTGCCGGCTTGCCCATGCATGGCGCGGTTGGTCAGCCCCGTCGTGTCCAGCCAGGCGAGCGCACGGCGGGAGGCATCGAACTCAACCGGTAGTGTGACGAGCGCAAACAGTGTGGTGGTGCCGAATAGGGCAAGGCCTATCCATGCGACAGTGGTGCCGGCACCCATGGCCAGCAGTGCCAGACCTGCGATGAGGACAAATTGTCCCAGACGGGAGCCAATGTTGACGAGCGGCACCAGTTCGCTGCGCATTTTCAACCAGGCATAGCCGGTAGCGTGTTGTACCGCGTGGCCGCATTCATGTGCAGCCACTGCCATAGCTGCCACCGTTGCCTGTGAATACACGGTGTCGCTGAGGTTGACTGTATGGTTGGCCGGGTTGTAGTGATCTGTCAGAGCTCCCGGTGTATGCGTGACTTGTACGTGGTGAAGCCCGTATGAGTTGAGCATGCGGCGAGCTACATCGGCACCGGTCAGGGGCGCCGGTTCGGCAGAGTAGCGGCGTACGCTGGCTTGCATGTTACTCTGTACGATGCCACCTATCAGACCACAGAGCAGAATGAGCCCCAGGCCAATTATCGAGGCGCCGCCATATAGTCCGCCGCCGCCACTCGTCATATAGCCTACGTGTTCGCTGTACTCGGGGGCGTATTGTGCCAAGGTAGTGAAAAAGTGCTCTATCATCGTTTTCTTGTATTCTACCATAATGACACCGGAGAGGCCAGACTTGTTCACGTGTGTAGGCTTTTTTCCTTGACTCAGTTGATGAAGGTATGCTAAATAAACGGTATGTTCAAGAACTTATTTTTGACGGCTCTGTGCATGATGACCCTGGGTGGTGTTGCACTTGCAGCCCCTACTACATGGACTTCTCCGCATAAGCTTTCGCTGGAAGAAAAAGCTACCGTGTCTCTGCTGCCGTTCCCTCAGAAGGTGGCGTGGAAGCAGGGTGGCATGAAAGTAGGTAAGTCTGCTCCGCGTTT
>JAFOZZ010000035.1 GCA_017390945.1 Akkermansia sp. | reverse complement strand
GAGCACGGAGCGAACATCTCTGCGAGTCGCTTTCTGAATAGCCTCGCGCAGCAGCTCTTCCGGCTGCGGGATGCTGGCTCCCTTTGCCAGTAGAATCTCAGTGGCCTGAATCAGCAGGGAATAGTGGCGCAGCGCCTGCTCGCTGGTCCAGAGCTTGCGGGCAGCAGGCGGTGTTTGCTGTAGCTCGCTCAGGGTGGTAGCCGGGTCTGTTGCCAGATTGAGCTCTGCGAGTTGGAGGCGGATTTCGATTTGCTCTTCCGCGGTGGGCTCCAGCAGAATGGCGGATTCGATTTCTGCGCGAGCCTGTGCCGGATTCTTGTGCAGAATCAGGCCGGCATGCATGAGCAGGAGGGCGCGGCGGGCGCGCTGGGGCAGCTCCCGGGTGAGCAGCTTGTCCACCTCATCCTGGGCGCCTGCCTGCACGGCGCAGTACATGGCATTGCACAGAGCGGCGGGTTGCAGGTCGTTGGAGGCGATTTCGGCACTCTTCAGGAAAAGCTCTACGGCTTCGCGGCTGTTGTGCGGCAGACAGCAGGCTTTGTAGAAGAGGAAGCGCGGGCTGTCATTATCCTCATGCAGCATGTTGAGGTACAGCTCGGCCTCTGCTGTTTTGCCTTCGTTGATGAGGCGGCGTACCTGCTCGCTGATAATGAGTTGGGATACCGGCTCATTCGGCAGCGAGGTTGCAACGGTGTTGGCGAATGTGACATCGCTCTGGTGGTCTTCGCTGTCTTCGAGCTGCTGGCGCTGGCGTATGGCCAGAGCGAGCGCGGCGCGGTGCGGCTTGGTGTGCTCCTCGCTCCATTCGTTGAGCTTGCGCTGGGCGTATTCGCTGGTTCTGAATGCGTTGTGGGCGTCCAAGCGGCGGAATGCTTCTTCCAGCAGGGGGGATTCCGCATTGGCGGAGATGAAGTGCAGCAGTGTTTCTTCTCCCTTGCCTTCATCGGTGTCAATTTCATCGTCGGTCTCGATGAGTGGAGGGTCGACCTCAGCCGCGGCTTTGTCGTAATACACCTCGGCCATGGCCAGGCGCACGCGCTGGCGCATGATGAGTGTCAGCTCCGGCTCGGCCTCCATTGCGCGGCAGGCTGCCAGTGCTTCATCGTAGCGGGCGCTGCGGCGCATTTCCTCAATGTTGAGCAGCTGTACCATGGGGCGCAGCGCGGCATCCTGCGTGGCAAGCTTGCGCAGCGGTTCCAGGGTGGATACATCGCCCTGCGTGGTGTTGCGCAGCTGGTGCTCAGCCAGTGCAGCCTGTGCCAGGGTGGCAATCTCGCTGTTCGGGCTGGCGGTAAGAGGTGCTACGAACTCCACGAAATCGAGCGCCGGGCTCTGCCATGCACAGTAGACAATGGCCTTCGCTGCGTAGGGGTAGAACACGCTCTCCGCCGGTACTTCGCTGAATTGGCCGGCGGCCTGCGGGAAGCGCATCAGCTCCATGAGAGCGCGGCCTTTCCAGTAGAGCGCGGCTGGGGCGTGCGGCTCGAGCTGCAACTCGGCCAGTGCCTCGGCGGCCTTGCCTTCGCGCAGCAGGCGTTCAGCTGTGGCGAGAGCCGCCTTGGTGGTGAGGGGGGCTACCAGTGTGAGCAGAGAGAGAATGACAGGTGTTATCTTCATTGAGGCGTAGAGCTGGTGTCTGGCTGCGTGGCAGGCACGGGATAGCGGCCTTCCAACCAGAGGAAGTTGTTGACATAGCGCATGCCAGAGGCGGTGAGAGTGGCGTCCTGGCTGCTGCCTTTGACCCTGTTCACCGTGCAGTTCTGCTGCAGGAAGGGCATCGGCGTACATTTAACGAGGATGGGGGCGTCTACCTTCTCCTTAGAGGAGTAGATGGCGATGGGAACGCCTTCTTTCGTGAAGGCTATTTCCAGTGACGTGGGGCGTCTATCCCTGCGGCCTTTGTAGAGGAAGGGGTAACGCTTGAGGAAATCCATGATGCCGATGCAGGGGACTCGCACGCGGTAGTGCTCCTTCTGTCGGGAGAAATATCGAGAGAGTGAGAACGGCTTGCCGTTCTTGCAGGCACGCAGCACGTCTGCCACATTGATGCCGATGAGGTTCTGCCCATTGAATACGCCGTGCTTGTTGGAGGGCGGCTGGTCAATGAGGTCGTAGTCGGCGTTAATCATCAGGCAGAGCTCCAGGTGGCAGTGCGCGCGGGTTTTGTTGAGGCCGACACCACTGTACCCCAGGCGGCCAATGGTATCTTGCGGGGAGACGCGCTGGCCTACCTGGCACGTTACGCTTGCCATGTGGGCGTAGAGGCTGTAGACGGTGCCTTCCTTGATTTTGTGGGCAATGACGATGTAGCGGCCGTAGTTGCTTTTGCGCGGGTCTTCGCTGGTATAGGCCACCTGGCCGTGGGCTATGGGGCGCACGTCATCCAGCGGTTCGTTGTTTTCATCGCGCAGGATGGGCTTTACGTCGATACCCTCGTGCATGCGGGAGTAGTACACATTGCCATTGCTGGCACGGAACGGGTTACGCACCAGCCCCCAGGTGCCGCCTTCCCAGGGTTTGGTGGTTTTCCCCTCAAAGGTGCGATCCACATACATGAAGTAGCTGTCGCCACCTTTGTCGTACAGCGATTTGTTGTCGGTAGGCAGGTGGAATACCAGGTCACCCGCTGCTGTGCCGGTAAGGGACAGCAGCAGGAACATCAGAAGCTGCAACAGGGGCGAGCGCATGATGACATCAGTTGAACAATTCGCCCACCGTGCGACCCGTGAAGTCGCGCGTCTGCTGCTTCACATCTTTGGGAGCCTTGGGCAGGGGGCGCGGGTTCTCCTTCTTGTAGCGTTTCTTCTCCAGCTCGGGGTTGCGAGGCTTGAGGGTGCGGCCAATCATGCGGAGGTCGTAGCCGTTCAGGCCGTTCCAGATGACGAGGGCTCCATCATTCACCGGAGCAATACGCATGGGCTCCATGGCCAGGCCATTCACAACGGGGAGCATGAGCATGCCGCTCTTGTCCAGCGTATTGAAGTACAGGCGGTTTCTCCATTCCTTCTTGGCATACAGCGTGACACCGTAGGAGCCATCGTTCGGGTTGATGTGCGACTCGAAGCTTTCAAAGTGATCCAGCGACAGGATGGGGATGCGTGTGTAGGTGACTCCCTTGTAGCGTATAATCTGCCTGGCGCTAGAGCTCTCTGCGGCGTCGGTTACGGTATTGGCATCCTGTACCAGGAAAAAGACAGGATACGTGCGCTGCTGCTGACAGCTGCATGCCAATACGGCCGCGGCAACTACGGATAAGATGGAAGTGAAGATTTTCATACGCAACTGCGGTGATACAGCAGTTACTCTACCACATTCGTGGCGCTTCTGCCAGCCAAAAATCAGTCACGCAGGAAACTACGGCTAGAAATGCAGTAGTGTATGCCACTCCACAGGGTAAGAAGCACGCTCGACCACAGGAAAATGCCGCGCAGCCACTCACCCAGGATGCCGATGGAAAGGCTGTGCAGCGGCTCAGGCAGGTTGCCGGCGTAGGCCAGGTGCACCATGCAGGCGATACAGTAGCCGAGCTGCATGCCGGTTTTCCACTTGCCGCTCTTGTCGGCGGCCATGACAAAGCCTCTTTCCACTGCCAGCTGGCGCAGGCCGGTGACCAGGAACTCACGGAAAATGATGAGAATCGTGACCCAGAACGGACACATGCCGACGTAGGTCAGGTAAATGAAGGCGGCGCTGACCAGAATCTTGTCGGCCAGCGGGTCAATAAGCTTGCCGAAGTTGGTGACGAGGTTGTACTTGCGAGCAAGGTAGCCATCCAGAAAATCGCTGATGGCACCGACCACGAATGCCCAGAGGGCGATGCAGGTACCCATTTGCAGGGGGACGAACCATCCCTGGAACTCAACGCCGTCCATCGGGCAGGTATTGTTCACAAACGGTGTTGTTCCATCAATTGCGAGGGCTACAGCAAAAACGACAACCAGCGCAATGCGCACGAGTGTGATGATGTTCGGCAGGTTAAACATGTTCGCTGCGATTTTACTCCTTACCGGTATCTCAGGCAAGCACAAATACTGTTTTTTGATGCAGTAGAACACAATTTACACATGTAGTTGCCGCAAAATGCGGCGCAAGGCACATTTCTGACAGACAATGAGCTTGAAAGCATGTTCGAATATGCTATACTTTCCGCCATGAACGCTTTTCGAATCACGATTCTTGCTCTGCTTGTGCTGGTAGTGGGTGGGATGTTCTATGCTATCTTCGTATTGCTGCCGGGCATGCAGGCCGACCGCGATATCTACGAGATTACGCAGAAAACAGCGCAGGATGCCGCTCGTGATGCCGGCCACCGCGCAAAGGTGAGTGAGTATGGCGAAAAGGCTGAGGACCAGGGGCTTGCAGGGGCTTATTCTGTGGCCGATGAGGCCGATCGCAATGCCGAGAAGTCTGTGTATGAGGCTGAGGAACGCGCCGTGATTGAGGAGGCTAAGCGTAAGGCTATGGCTGCCCAGGAGCAGAAAGCCCGCGAGGAACGCGCCGCTGAGAAGACTATAGGCCTGGTGACGGCTTTCAATAAGGAGTGGCTTTCCATTATGTTTAAGCCCGCTGTGACTGATGTGATTAACGAGGGTGTTATCATAGCCGTGCGCCGTGAGGGTATCGTCATCTGTGAGGCAACGGTGGACTTAAAGGACGATGAGTCCGGCCAGCTGGGTGCTACGCTGAAGCCGCAGGAGTTCGGTAAATCCCAGGCCAATGTGGATGTGGAAAAGCTTCTGCCGCAGGTAGGTGACGAGGTTATCTATTCCCCCTTTGCTTCTGCCCGCGAGCTGCGTGCGGAAAATCCCTTCGTGAAACCCGCTCCGCTTTCTGTCCCCCGACCGGAGGATGGCGTGGCTCCGCTGGAAAATCCCTGATTTCTTTGAATCTGCTGGTATGAGTAGCTCATCAAAATCCTCTCTGTTCGACAATAAGCCGACGTTCTCCTTCGAGTTCTTTCCTCCCAAAACGGAGGAGGGGGCTGCTTCCTTGCTGGAGACGGTGGTGCGTCTGCAGGAGTTTCGCCCCAGCTTTGTGAGCGTGACTTACGGTGCTGGTGGTGGCTCTCGTGAGCTGACTCGCTCCGTGGTGCATGACATCCAGCAGCGCGGTATTCCTACTGTGCCGCACCTTACCTGTGTGGGGCATACGGCGGAGGAGATAGAGAGTATTCTTGAAGGCTATGCCAACGCCGGCGCCAGTGCGGTGCTGGCTCTGCGTGGAGACCCTCCTCGCAACCGCCCCTACGACCCCACGCGCGATGCGTTCCGCCATGCGTCCGAGCTGGTGCGCTTTATTCGCGACTGGGAGGAGCGCAACCGCTTGCCCAAGCGACTCACGATTGGTGTAGCTGGCTTCTGCGAGGGACACCCCGACACGCGCAACCGCATCCGCGAGATGGATTACCTCAAGGCAAAGCTGGATGAAGGTGCTGATTATATCTGCACCCAGCTGTTCTTTGACAATCACGCCTTTTTCGACTATCGCGACCGCTGCCGCCTGATGGGGATTGACGTGCCGATTATCGCCGGTATTATGCCGGTAACTTCCATTTCCAGCATGAACCGCATGGCCGAGCTGTCCGCAGGTACGAACTTCCCCGCGCGTCTGCTGAAGGCGATGCTGCGTGCCGGTGGAGATAAGAAGAGCATCGAGCGCATCGGCATTAACTACGCCAGTAACCAGTGCTCGGAATTGCTGGATGCTGATGTAGACGGCATCCACTTCTACACCCTCAACCGTTCCAAAGCAACTCTCGAGATTTACCGCAACCTCGGTATCAATAACTATTTCGATGTGGATCGCATCCACATGCTCAGCTCAATTTACAAATCCTGAACCATGGACACAAACAAAACCACCAATAATACGGATGAAATGCCCCTCTCACCGGAGGAAATCAAAGCTATCGGTGAGATTGAACTCGGGCCTGCCAAGCACGAAATCTTCCTTAACAACCACTACAAGAAGCTTATCGTCGGTGGTATAGCCTTCATGGTGGCCGCCAGTGCTGCCATCGGGTACTACGCCTACAAGAGCGAGCAGAAGGAGCAGGCCGGTGCCCTTATCGTGAAGGCTCTGGGTGCTACCTCTGTAGATGGCGCTGCCGAGCCCGCTAAGTACGATGCTAAGGCAATCTCCGAGATTGGTGCCGCATATGCCGACACTCCGTCCGCTGATACCGCCGTGCTGCTGGAGGCTCTGTCCCTCATGAGCGATACCGCTCGTGTGGAGTCCGGCCTTTCCATGCTGGAGTCCCTGGCTGCCAGCACGACCAATGAGCTGCTGCGCGCTCGCGCTCTGGCCTCCCTGGCCGCTCACTACATGACCGAGGAGCAGAATGAGAAGTCCATCTCCTACTGGAAGCAGATTATCGCGCTGCCCGTTAACCCCTATACCGCTATCGCCTACATTAACCTGGGCGATATGGCTAAGCTTGCCGGTGATATTGAGGGCGCTCGTTCATTCTACTCCACCGTGAGCACAGTATGCCCCAACAGCGCTATTGTGCGTGAGAATGTAGCCGGCCTGCGCCTGGCTCTGCTGGAGGTAGATGCTCCCAAGCCCGTGACATCCGCTGAGCAACCCGCCGCTGAGCAGGCTCCCGCTGCCTCTAATCCCTTCGGCATCGACCCCAATAATCCTTTTGGCTCCGCTACTCCTGCCGCCCCGGCTGAGAGCAGCAATCCCTTCGATACGCAGCCTACTCTGCCGAGCCAGCCCGCTGGCGATACGACCTTCGGCGGTATGTCCACGCTGCCTGGTGGTGCCAACTAATTAACCAGACGCGAGTTATGGGGCTGTTTCAGGACAACTTTGCCATGCTTTCCGAGCTTGAGCGCCTCGCGGCCATGGTGCGCGACCCCGCTCGGGTACACGAAATCGGCGCGGATGAGTGGCCGCTTGCTATGATAGCATGTGGTCTCGTCACCTGCAACGACCCCGCTCGCCTTCAGGAAAACCTGGATGCTTACGCCATCTTTGTTACCAAAACAACCCCGGCTGCTCGTAAGGGCAGCCTGGCTCAGTTGGTAAAGTTCATCACCTCGCGTAAGGGCGATGGATGGCGTGCGCTCTTGCCCTATACGCTGGCTGAGCCGGAGCCCGCTCTCAGCCGTGCCGCTGCCATGCAGCTTGCCACATTGGCTCAGCCCTCCAGCCAGGAGAAGCTCGCTGGCGTGGCCGAACTGGCTCAGCTGCTCGTTGCTCGCGATGATACACCCGCTGCTGCCGTAGAGGCTCTGCTGAGCCTGAGCGACATGCGTGTGCTTCCCTTTATCAGCAAGCTTGCCACGCTGCCATCGGAGCGTCTGGCAGCTCTGGTTGCCTCGCTGAATCCGGCGGGAAATCACCTGAGTTACTCCTTGGTACTCGCCGTTTTAACGGCTCAGCCCGGTCTTGCAGAACACGTGACGGCTCTGCTGGAGCGCATGGCAGCTGTGACGACTGCTGTTATCGACCTGGTGCTGCCCATTCCCACCTGGTCCTTCGCCAAGCCCGCGCCGCAGCCCCTTCATGGCTGGAGCCGTGCGGAGTACTTCCCGCGCATGCTGCCTACACTCTCGCAGCACCTCACGGCGGAGCAGATATCGCGCCTGCGCGTTGCCTTCGGCGCCTGAAGTCACACTTCCTGCTTGTCAACGCGCTCTCGTTATAGTATCTAGTATTAACCACACGGCCTCGTAGTTCAATGGATAGAACGGCCCTCTCCTAAAGGGCAAATGTGGGTTCGATTCCCGCCGGGGCTATTTGCTTATTTTGCGCTGTTTAGCGCAAGTGTTGATTCTACTTGATTTGTGTGGGCTTATTGAGCTAATTTAGCGCATCACTTTGAGCGAAAGCTGAGCGAATCGCTGAGCGAATCGCTGAGCGAAAAGTGAGCGATAAATCTGGGGCGCTTTCTGATGAGGATGTTGACAAGTTAATGCAGCAGCCGGGGTGGCCAGCTAAATATGACTTGCATAAAGCGCTGCATGTTATACGCGAGACTGATAATTTGGCACACTTATCGCGGGCATTGCTTGGATTATTACCCGAAGGCTGGAGGATTGAATCTGACCTATGATGACAGACGAATGATTGAATATGCTATACCGTGTGGTGAATATCCGGATTTGAAGCATGCAGACAGTAATGTGCATATTCATCGTTTTGCGTGTCCTCTTATGATAGGGGAGGAAGAGGCTGTTGCTTGGTTGACGGCTAAGCAGACTATAAAAGTAAGAGCGGGAGGGGCAATCATTGCTTCTCCCAGAAATCCAGCCAACGCTTCAGTTTTTTATAGGCTCGCTCATATCGAAGGTATTGACGTTCCTGTGATTTGCTTTCTTCTGAGTTAAGCTCATGAGGGCTTCCTCCTAGTAATTGATTGCACAGTGCGTGCATACTTGTCTCCAGAATCTTGCGTGCTGATTGGCATTCTGTTTTTGTTAATCGCTTTGGGATGGGCGGGGCGGGCACGGATATGATACCAGCTTCCACTTGAGCATCGATATCGATTGGAATGCTTTTAAGCTTCTTTCTGGCATATTTGGGAGAATCTTTTTTGAGTTCGGGGATAATGTCCATATGGGTATGATATAGTTGAAGCTAAATAAACAAGAGAGTGATATTTGTTAAAGAACTGACGATTTTTAACCAACTCGCGAGGCTAGCGCTTTTTGAAGTAAAAGGACGCACCTTGGTTGCATCTTTTCTACAGCTACTTGTTTGGCCGCCTCTAATTCTGGCTGTAGTTCCTCCAAATTACAAAAACAATTGGCATGTTCCAACGTATATTCCAGAGAATCCACGTTATCTTCATGGACAAATCTACTAATGAGTTTACCCAAGGGACGAAGGGTCAGGCGCAATTCGTTGTTTTTACGCCTATGAAGGAGCGCAGCTAATTCCGGAGCAACTTCATGCCAAGAAAATGCGTATTCTAGCGAGCAGTCTATTGTAAATTGATGTAATGATGGGTATGGGGCTGCGGCATCCAACAATACCCCCAATGATTCGCCGTCGAACATGAAATTGAACGTGCCTTTTATTGTGCTGGCCCAATTCTTGTCCGCTTTCAAGTACTTTTCCTTATCAGGATGATTCAAAATCATGCGGGCAATAGAGAGATGGCCATTTCTAATGGCTGCATATAGGGGTGTGGTATTGTGTAAATCTTTGCTTGGGAGTACATAGCCTGCCACTCCTTGCGGCCATCTGCTGATCCTCCCTTTAGTAATATCTATTCCTGGGTAGCTGAGCAAAAAACGAGCGATTTGAGGGAGTTCGTGATTACATGCCATGTAAAGTGGAGTCTCGTTATATAACCCCAGGGCATTGACGTCCGCACCTGCTTCAATGGTAGCCTGAACATCTTCAAGACTTTCATCAAGGACGGCATGGGAAAGTTGTTCTGAAAGGGATGATGTTTGCTTATTCATAGATAGATAAAAGGTAATTTGGGCTTGCGCTATTATAGTTTCTTGAGCGTGTTTGTCAATGCCATTTGCAATTTTGCTCCAGATTTGTAAACAACGGTACAAGGGGATGCCCCGAAGTTTGGGCTTGCCTCGAATTACTTCGTACCTCGTACCCTGTCTTTTTTTACTCGCTCGTCGTGGGTTCGAATCCCTGAATGTTGTAAATGAAAAAAAGCCTCTCTGATGAGAGGCTTTATTGAGAGCGGGCGATGGGATTCGAACCCACGACATCAACCTTGGCAAGGTTGCGCTCTACCACTGAGCTACGCCCGCATGTTGCGGAGAGCGGATGATGGGATTCGAACCCACGACATCAACCTTGGCAAGGTTGCGCTCTACCACTGAGCTACATCCGCGTGTCTTGTTTTTGCTCTTTCGCCGTTTGGCGTGGGAGCGGGGCTATTATACACATCTGTTGTGAGATGGCAAGACTTTTTTTGTAAAAATAGCAATTTTTTTGCAAAAAAACAGCCTCGCCGTGAAGCGAGGCTGTGGAAGTGTGCGGGGCTGGGCGCCCGGAGCTATCAGTTGCCAGCGGAGACGGGCTGCAGGCCGCTCTGCTCAATCTGCTGCAGAATCTCGGGCGTGAGCTCGTAGGGATTAGCCTGGGTACCGCGGCCGGCCTTCATGTCCACAAGCTTGAGCTTGAAGATGAGGGTGGCGTTGTTGCCAATCACACCCGGACCTTTGTCGGCATAGGCAAGGTCGGAGGGGATGTATACCTCCCACTCGGAGCCGATGGGCATGAGCTTGAGAGCCTCAGCAAAGCCGGGGATAACCTGGTTTACCGGCATGTCAACCGGAGTGGCGCTGGCGTCGAACACGGTGCCGTCGAGCAGGCGGCCTTCGTAGGTGATGGAGGCAACGGCAGCCTTGCCGTCCTTCTTCTCATCATACTTGCGACCCTTGCCGGCGGTGAGCACCTTGTACTGCAGGCCGCTCTTGGTGGTTACAACACCCTCCTTCTTGGCGTTCTCGGCGAGGAAGGCTTTGCCCTTCTCAAGGTTGGCGGCGGCTACCTTATCGGCGCGCTGCTGCAGAACAGCCATGAATGCCTGCATGCAGGCGGCTACGTCCTTCTTTCGCATTTCGGGGGCCACCTGGTTAGCAAGGCCATCGGCCACGCCCTTGAAGAAGATGGCCTGGTCGAAGTCGGAGGCCTGCAGGGTGTTGGCGTCCATAGCCAGCTGGTTACCGAACTGCTGTCCCAGAAGGTAGGAGAACACAGTCTTTACCTCCTCGGGGGAGGGGGCTGCGGCGGGCGCGGTGGCAGGTGCAGGAGCGGCGGCGGGGGCGTCCTGTGCGAATGTAAGCGGTGCCAGGGCTGCAAGAGCCAGGCTCAGTATGGTGCTTTTGGTGTTTTTCATGATAAAAAATGGGTTGTGACGGGGTATTAGACTCTCAAAGTGCAGCCTCTGTTCTTGATAATTGCATTCATGACAGAATCATAAATTTTGTCGAGGGTGGCGACATCCTCCACCTGGTACTCGATGTTGTGGCTGTAAGTGCCCTCGGGGAACTTTTTGTTGGGGAGCTTGGTGGCATTGCCGGTTTTGCTGTCGATGAGCTCGCGCGTATTGCTGAGTCGCTCCTTGAAGCGCTGTTGCTGCTCATTGACATTCATGCAATAGATGCGGATGCTGTTGTTGCCGATGGTGTCGATAGTCACCTCGCGCACGGTTTGAGTACCCACGTTGTAGGTGTGCTTGCTTACGCTGGAAATGGTGTCGAGGCGCACGCTGGTAACAGCTGTTTTGGCATTGCCAAAGATGCATACCCAGAATTTGTAATTGACGGGGTGCTCACCTTTTTGGGCATTGTTTAAATTGAGGCGGTCCTGTGTTTGCTCCTGCGCCTGTGCCGGGGTGGCGGTGAGGAGCAGGGCACCAATGGCGGTGGCTGCGACAGCTAAAAGGGATACGAGGCGTTTCATGATGTGTATATATCTACGTTAATCGCGCTTCATTGTCAAGGTAAAATGTCACGGCAGACGCCAGGAGGAACGGCGCTTGGCGTATTCCTGACGCGGCAGCAGAATATAGACCGGGTGGCGGGACGGATTGAGGCGAGCGATGATGGTGCGCAGGTGCTTTTCGTCCATGGCTGTGCACCCCGCGGTGGGGGAGCCGCCATCGCGGCGCCAGATGTGGAAGAAGATGGAGGAGCCTGCGTTGACCTTCGGTTCATCCGTGTTGTGGCATATGAGCAGCTTGATGCTGTGGGCGTGGTCGTTCTGGCGCATCTGCTCTTTCTTTTCCCACGCGGTATGGGCAGGATGATTGAGGCGTATGTGGCGGTTGTAGAGCTCCGGGTATGCGGGGTCGCTCACCCACAGGTCGGCCGGGCCTACATTCACGTAGGGTATGCGGGCGTCGTGTTGCACGGGCTTCTTGTTTGTCACCCACAGGCCGCCGAGGTCGAAGACGCCGGCCGGGGAGCGCCAGTCGCCCTCCTTTTTGACTGTGGCACGCCACGGGTTGCTGTGCAGCCCCAGCCCCCATACCAGGCCGGCGCGCCCGAGGCGGCCTTTGTAAGGCCCCAGCACGCGCACCCACTGGCCTTTGGCATTTTTCTCCACGACCGAGAGCGTAACGTGCGAGTCATCCCAATCGTTGGCTATGCCAATGATGGCCTGCGTGCAGTTGGTCGGTACAGCTGCCATTGCCACGCAGGAGAGCAGAATCAGCACGAGTATGTGAGCAAATCCCTTCATGTCGGCAGGCATTCTAGCGCATAGCCTATGCATTGTGCAAGCCCGCAGCGCGTCAGCCGGAACAGAGGCGTGGATTCTGCAATCTTGTCTGCGGCAAATTGACTTTATGCTTGCAAAAAAGCCGTTTATAGCGGAGAATAGACCGCGACATGGAAGAGCTGACACCGGAAATACTGGCCCCTGCGGGTAACTGGGATTGCGTACGAGCCGCTGTGGCCAATGGCGCCAATGCCGTGTACTTTGGCCTGGACCGTTTCAATGCCCGCATGCGTGCCGACAATTTCACCCGTGAGGATTTGGCTGCTCTGGTGCCGTTCCTGCACGCGCATGGTGTGCGCGCGTATGTGACGATGAATGTGCTCATATTCCCGGCGGAGATGCAGGATGCTCTGGAGTACCTGGATGCGCTGGACGCCGCGGGGGTGGATGGTGTGATTGTGCAGGACCTTGGCCTGGCGGCACTGGTGAGCCGCTATCGCCGCGAGGGGCGCTGGCGTATCGAGCTGCATATCTCTACCCAGATGACGGTGAGCAGCCCGGAGGCGGTGAAGTGGGTGGATGCCATGTTTGACCCGCAGCAGATTGTGCTTTCCCGTGAGCTGTCGCTCAAAGAAATTGCGGCCTGTGCCAAGGCTACCAGCAAGCCGATTGAGGTGTTCTGCCATGGTGCGTTGTGTGTGGCGTACTCGGGGCAGTGTCTTACCAGTGAATCACTGGGGCAGCGCAGTGCCAACCGCGGTGAGTGCGCTCAGGCTTGCCGCATGCCGTACAGGCTGGAGGTGGATGGCCGCATGCGCGACCTCGGTGAGCGCCGTTACATTTTTTCGCCCCAGGACTTGTGTGCACTGGAGCGTGTGCCTGAGATGCTGGCTGCCGGTGTACGCAGCTTCAAAATTGAAGGACGCCTGAAGAGCCCTGAGTACGTGGCTGCGACCACGCGCGCCTACCGCCGGGCATTGGATGCCGCGCTGGCTGGTAAGCCGGTGGCAGAGAAGGCGCAGGCCTCGGATTTGTATGCCATGCAGATGGCTTTCTCTCGCGGTTTTTCCTTCGGCTGGCTGGAGGGGACCAACCACCCGCTGCTGACCCATGGTCGCTTTGGCAAGAAGCGCGGTGCTCTCGCGGGGCGCATTGTGCGAGTAGGCGAGGGCTGGGTGGAGCTGGCAGGCGTGCCGGCTATTCCCATTGCTCCGGGCGATGGCTTTGTGGTGGATGCCGGCCAGGATCGCAACGAGGAGCAGGGCGGGCGTATATGGAAGGTGCAGGGCGCTAAGCTGTATTTCCATGGCAAGGGCAGCCGCATTGACTGGCGCTTTGTGCGCCCGGGGGATTTGCTGTGGAAGACCGCCGACCCGGCGCTGGATAAATACCTGCATGGCACATGGTGCAATTTTGCCCGCGAGGCGAATGCCCCCTCGCAATCACTGGCGGTGCATTTTGAAGGCCGCATGGGCTCGCAGCTTACGGCTACCAGCCGCGGTATTACTGTGGGGAGTGGGCAGCCGCTGGAGCCTGCCGAGAAGCATGCGCTCACTCCCGCTGTGCTGGAGGGGCAGTTCAGCCGCCTGGGTGGTACGGGCTTTACGCTGGGGGCTTGCACGTATAATCTGGAGGAGGGTCTCATGATGCCGCTGAGTGTGCTCAACCGCATGCGCCGCGAGCTCGTGGAAAAGCTGCCCGCCGCCCATGAGGCACAACCCGAGCGCCCCGCACTGGTATGGAAGGGCTGGCAGGGGGATTTTGCTCCCATAACCGCGTCCGACAAGTACAAGCTCTCCGTCCTTTGCCGCGAGCCGGAGCAGGCTTACGCCGCCGCTGCTGCCGGTGTGAAGCGCGTGTATCTCGACCTGAAGGATTTGCGCCAGCTGGCGCCAGTCACCGCGAAACTGCGCAGCGAGTATCCCGGTACGGCGGTCTGGATTGCCACGCTGCGCATCATGAAACCCCGCGAGGCCGGGTATTTCAAGTTCATTACCGAGGCTCAGCCGGATGGTGTGCTGGTGCGTAACCTGGGGGCAGCGCTGTATTTCAAAGAGACCGGGCTGCCGATGGTGGCCGATTTCTCGCTAAACGCCTCTAACCCCGAGACGGTGAAGGTGCTGCGCCAATACGGCATGCGAACCGTTACGGTCTCTTACGATTTGAATGCCCACCAGCTGGCCGACCTGCTGCGCAGCGCCTGCGGGCCTGAGATGGAGCTGACGCTCCACCAGCATATCCCCATGTTCCATACGGAGCACTGCGTGTACTGCACCTTCCTGTCACAGGGGCGCAACTTCATGGACTGCGGGCAGCCTTGCGAGCACCACCGCGTGCGTGTGATGGATCGCACCTATGCCATGCATTACCTGCGCAGCGATGAGGGCTGCCGCAATACGCTCTTCAATGGCCGCGCCCAGACTGCCGCTCGCTATGTGGCAGGCATGCGCCGCATGGGGCTGCGCCGTTTCCGCCTGGAGATGCTGGAGGAGAATGCGGAGCAGACCACTGCCATCATCAGCGCGTATCGTGCTTTGCTGAAGGGCAAGCTGGAGCCGGAGGAACTCATGGCTCAATTGGACGTTCTTGACCGAATCGGTGTGACCGAAACAAAATAACAAACTGATACAACAATGGAATTACCTGTAAAGAATCATAGCCGTGGTATCTGGATACTGAGCCCCTTGCTGGTGTTCTTTCTGCTCTACGTCGTGACATCCGTAGTGGCGGGGGACTTTTACAAGATGCCCGTGACGGTGGCATTCGTGGCGGCTTCCGCCTGGGCTTTCCTGGTATGCATGCCCTCATCGCTGAATCGGCGTATTGAGCGCTTCTCAGCCGGTGCAGCTCATGCCAACATCATGATGATGATCTGGATTTTTGTGCTTGCTGGTGGTTTTGCCGGGTCGGCTAAGTTCATCGGCTCCGTAACGGCTACGGTGGACCTGACGCTGTCCGTATTGCCTGCCAACATGTTACTTGCCGGCTTGTTCCTGGCATCCTGCATTATTTCGCTTTCCATCGGTACCTCGGTGGGGACGATTGTGGCGCTCATGCCGGTAGCTGCCGGGTTGGCTACCAGCGCAGGTATCGACAAAGCCCTGGTGGCCGGTATTGTGGTGGGTGGTGCCTTTTTTGGTGATAACCTTTCGTTCATTTCCGATACGACCATTGCCGCCACGCGTACACAGGGCTGCTTGATGCGTGATAAGTTCTTTGCCAACTTTGCTATCGTGATGCCCGCAGCTGTGCTCATTCTGATACTGTACGTGATGCTGGGGCTGGAGCACGTGAGCCCAGTGGAGCCGCGCGCTATCGAGTGGGCAAAGGTGCTGCCCTATCTGCTGGTACTTATCACGGCGCTCTGCGGGCTCAACGTCATGCTCGTGCTGGTGCTGGGCATTATCAGCACCGGTGTGGTGGCGTTCTTCTCCCCCTCGCTGACGCTGCTCGACTGGGCCGGCTCTGTCGGCTCCGGTATGACGGGTATGGGCGAGCTGATTATCGTGACCCTCCTGGCCGGTGGTATGCTGGAGCTCATTCGTTACAATGGCGGCTTGCAGTATATCATCTCGCACCTTACGGCTCGCGTGCGCTCCCGCCGCGGCGCGGAGATGGCTATCGCCTGCATGGTGGCTCTTGCCAACTTCTGCACCGCGAACAATACAGTGGCTATCGTGACGGTGGGTGACATCGCTCGCCGCATTGCTACGCAATTTGGCATCCCCGCACCCCGCGCAGCCAGTATTCTGGACACGTTCTCCTGTATTGTGCAAGGCATCTTGCCCTATGGTGCTCAGCTGTTGATGGGTGCAGCACTGGCCGGCATTTCGGCACTGGATATTATCCCGCACCTGTATTATCCTTTCGCACTGGCGGTGGCGTCGCTGCTCTTTATTCTGTGCCGCCGCGTTAAGGCATAACCCCATCAATAAGCCTTTTCTCATAATGGATTCAGCCCCTGCAAGCCGCGGACTTGCAGGGGCTGATTGTTGAGAGGAAAGGGGGTGTGTTTAGCGGTGGTAGCGGTGGCTGTGACCCACGCGGTGACCTACGCCCGGTGCATGGTGCACGTGAGGAGCAGGTGCATGGTGATAGCGGGGACCATGGTGGCCGTGGTGACCGCCTGCGTGAATGTGAACACCCACGCCGGGGTGGAATACGTGGCAGGAGCTCAGGGATACCAGCCCCAGAGCCGAAGCGCAGATGATGATGAGCTTGTTCATTGTTGTCTATGTGTTGTGGTTAATAATAGAAATGTTTGAAACCAATAAATGTTTAACAAATAAAACAAACAAAGTCAAGCGTAAAATAGGAAAAATGTAAAAAAAATACAGCCGTCGGCTGAACCGACGGCTATATAACAGAAAGGAGGCGAGAGCGATTACTTCTTTTCTTTGAGCGGCACCGCGTGGTAGGGAGCCGGCTTTTCGCCGCTGAACTTGGGATTCATGGAGGCGATATGCTCATTCTTAATCGAGAAGGTGAAAGAGCCGCCTTCGGCTTTATCTGTCTCGTCCAGAATGTGGTCGAACACGCACACAGGCATATTGCCCGGGGTTTCGGGGGCTACGAAGATGCCGATAGCCATGGACGGACGAGCCATCCCCTCGCGGTCGAGAATCTTGTACGAAATCGTATTGCTGCCACGCTTGAGGCCGCCGGAAATGATGTCGGCGCGGCGCTCATCGTCGAAAGAATGCATGGAGATGCCGTTGATGGTCATCTCGACATTGCGACCGGGGCAGTCGACGAATACCTTACCGATAAGCACCGGGGCATTGCAGGCCGGAGGCGTGGGGGGAATAGCGGCGTAGGGCTGGAAGCCATCATGCTCCTTCAGTACCTCGATGTCGCGGTTCTTCAGGCGTTCGAGCACCTTGGGCAGCTGGTTCAGACCAAAGAAGCGCGTCTGGTCGAGCTTCCAGCGACCACCCTCGAACACGAACTCCAGCACAAAGGCGTTCTCCTCCACCTTGCCATCGCCCAGCTGCATGCGGCCTACATAGGTGCAGGCCATCGTGTAGCCATTGCAGCCTTGCAGCGTACCCACATAGGCAAAGTTTTCGAGCTTAGGCGTATCCTGCGTGGCGTTGAAGAAATCGCGGGGGAACTTACCGCGCTGGGAGATGATGAGGTTACGCACCTTCATCTGGCGGGAGTTCGATGTCGTAGCGCGCCACGTGGGTTCGCTGCCGCGAATCATGCTCAGGCGCCAGGTGTTGTACACATTTTCAGCGGTGAGACGAGCCTTTTCCTGATCGGGTACGATGAATGCTGTTTCTTTTGGGGTGATTTGTGCTGCCTGCTTCTGGGCGGCACGGCGTTTGAGCTCCGCCTCAATCGCTGCTGGTGTGGCAGCGTGCGCAGCAAGTGATAAAAAGCAGCCTATGGCCACTAATACAGGAAAATTTGCTCTCATAACAAGATATAAACTACTACAGGCTTGCCTTTTTGGCAAGAAAATAGCATACTGTTGTTGCGTTATGACGTCATTTTCACAGTGCGAGGAAGAAGTGAAGGGGGAGACCGTGCCCTCTGTGGTGTGGAAGCGCTTTGCGGATGGGGTGGAGCTGCGTGCTCACATCTATGCTCCCAGCGGCCACACTGCCTCTGCTTTTCTGCCCGCCGTGCTCTTTTTCCATGGCGGTATGTGGATGTTTGAAGCGCACGATGATTTCGTCTCGTGGGCGTCGCACCTGGCTAAGCGCGGTATAGTATGCGTGCTGCCGGAGTACCGTACACATGCTCGTTTTGATGTCAGCGCCGGCGATATTATTCGTGACGGGCTGGATGCCTGGCAGTGGGTGTACGATAACGCCGCTGCTTTGGGTGTAGACCAGGAGGCTATCGCCGTGGCCGGTGCCGATGCCGGCGGGCTGATGGCGCTCAATGTAGCTATGCAGCCGATGAAGCAGACGCGCCGTTGGTGGAAGTTGGGCAGCCGCGACGAGCCGCCGCTTCAGCCTGCCGCCGTTATCCTCATGCGTGGCCTTGTCGACATCCATGCCCCGGAGAGCCGCCTGTTGCGCGTGAAGGAGCAGGTACCGGATGCGGACTCCGTAAACCCTTGCGCTCTGCTGCGTCACTATCTGCCGCCCTTGTTCTGTGCTCAGGGCATGACCGACCCCTTGCAGGATTATGGGCTGAAAGAGTGGTTCTGCGAGGAATGGCGCGCCCTGGGCAATGATGCCGAGCTGGTGCTTTGCCCGAATGCCGACCACACCCTCACGCATTTCGGGGTAAATCCCGTCGAGTTTGAACGCATCTTGATTTCGTGGGAGCACTTCATGTCCGAGCGCGGTATCTGGCCCCCCAGCGCCGTGGAAGAAGCCTCCCTCATTTGGTGAGCAGGGGGGGGCCGGAACCCTCACTCGCCGAGCTATTCTACTGCCCTCGCCAGCGGGCAATCTCGTTCATGCGCTGGCGCATGAATCTCGTAGAGCCGCAGCCTCTATCTCGCTGCGAGCGCTCGCAATCTCGTTTATTGTTCCCACCTCGCCGAGTTTCATTAGCTGCGCTGCCACGCAGCGCAATTTCACTAAGGCGCACGCCTTACTTTCAACATTTAACATCCGTCCCCGCGCTTGGCTCCGGGCTAACGACCGGAGCCGTTATCTGCCGCCCTCCACGACATCGCATTCGCGATGCCGCCCGGGCTCGAATTATTTTTCTATGCTTACCCGGGGTTACTATCTGTCACCTGCGCAAGCGCGGGTTCTCGAATTCCGCGGGCTGCGCCCGCCGAGCTTACCCTACTGCCCGCGCAGCGGGCAATTTCACTAAGCCGTCACGGCTTAATGTCACCAAAATAAGTTTGGCTGTCGCCTCACGGTGAAGAACTCTCTGGGCTCGTGGTGAAAAACTCCCCTTGCGGGGAATGGTGAAAAACGGCTTTGCAAGCCGTGGCTGAGCCACAGTCGCTGCTTTCCCACTCACGCGCATGCGTGAATTTCACTTGTCCGAATGGGCAAATTGAACCGGAGAAGCGCTGCGAAGGCGCACGCCTTAATTTCAACATTAAACATCAAACATTAAACATCCAGCATGCCTATCTCTTTGTGCCCGCGTACACTTTTCTTGACATAATCGGCACTTGACTTTGAGCACCCCGCTGGCTAGAATTCGGAAGAATCGGTACATCGTCACACATGAACAAGCAGCAGCTCGCGTCAAAAATCTGGGAGTCAGCGAATAAGATGCGCTCCAAAATCGAAGCTAACGAATATAAGGACTATATTCTGGGCTTCATTTTCTACAAGTTTCTTTCTGATAAGCAAGTTAAGTTCCTGAAAGAACACGATTGGACGGACGAGTACCTGCCGGATGTGACAGAAGATGATGCCGAAACGATGGAGTTTGTACGCTCCAATATCGGCTACTTTATCTCCTATGAAAATCTGTTCTCCACATGGATTGCTCAGGGAAATGATTTCACTGCGGCTAATGTGACCGATGCGCTTTCTGCTTTCAGCCGCTTAATCAACACCTCCCACAAGAAGGTATTTGACAAGATTTTCGCCACGCTGGAAACCGGGCTGTCCAAACTGGGCGAGTCCTCCGGCGCTCGTACGAAAGCCATTCGCGACCTGCTGTACCTCATCAAGGATATTCCCATGGATGGCAAGCAGGATTACGATGTGCTTGGCTTCATCTATGAATACCTTATCAGCAACTTTGCTGCCAATGCCGGTAAGAAAGCGGGCGAGTTCTACACCCCGCATGAGGTTTCCTTGCTGATGTCTGAGATTGTGGCTGACCATTTGAAAGACAGGGCAGAGATTAAGATTTACGACCCCACCAGCGGTTCCGGTTCATTGCTCATCAATATCGGCAAGTGTGTTGCCCGCTACATGGGCAGCGATAACAACATCAAATACTTCGCCCAGGAACTCAAGGAGAATACCTACAACCTGACTCGTATGAATCTGGTCATGCGTGGTATCATCCCGGATAACATCGTTACCCGCAATGGCGACACGCTGGAAGAGGACTGGCCGTTCTTTGATGAGAATGACCCGGTCAACACCTACGCTCCGCTGTATGTGGATGCTGTTGTGTCCAACCCGCCGTATTCTCAGGCTTGGAATCCGACTGATAAGGATTCTGACCCCCGATATGCCCGCTTCGGTCTCGCACCCAAGGGAAAGGCAGACTACGCTTTCCTGCTGCACGATCTGTACCACCTGAAGAGTGAGGGTATCATGACCATCGTGCTGCCTCATGGCGTGCTGTTCCGTGGCGGTGAAGAGGGTACTATCCGTAAGAATCTCATTGAGAACAACCACATTGATGCCATTATCGGCCTCCCCGCCAACATTTTCTTTGGCACAGGTATCCCGACCATCATCATGGTGTTGAAGCAGAAGCGCGACAATACGGATGTTCTTATCGTGGATGCCTCCAAGGGCTTTGCCAAGGTGGGCAAGAACAACGTGCTGCGGGCATGCGATATCAAAAAAATTGTGGATGTCGTAACCTCTCGCTCGGATATGGAAAAGTTCTCCCGTGTGGTGAGCCGCGATGAGATTCGCCGCAACGAATACAACCTCAACATTCCGCGCTATGTGGATTCTTCAGAAAAGGCAGAGAGCTGGGATATCTACGCTTCCATGTTCGGCGGGATTCCTGAGTCTGAGCTGGCAGATTTGTATGAGTACTGGCAGGCGTTCCCAACGCTGAAAGCTTCCTTGTTTGCTTCTGATAATGCAGCGTATTGCCATGCCAAGGTGGCTGATTTCAAGGATGCTGTCTTTACTCACCCGGACGTAGCGGCATTTACGGAAACCTATCGCAGCGCGTTTGCTGATTTTGAAGCGTTCCTTTCTGCTGAGTTGCTCGATAGAATGACGGAGCTGAATCCCTCCAAGGAGGAATCCAGCCTCAGCGATGATATTTTTTCCCGCCTGTGCGGCATCCCCTTGGTGGATAAATACGCTGCCTATCAGCTCTTGGATGATGTGTGGGGCAAGATTGCCGTTGACCTTGAAATTATCCAGACTGAGGGCTTTGCCGCTGTCAAACAGGTTGACCCCAATATGGTGCTCAAGAAAAAGGATGGTAAAGACCAGGAGGTTCAGGACGGCTGGGTCGGCCATGTGATTCCTTTTGCCTTGGTTCAGGAGACCTTGCTCGCTTCTAACCTTGCAGCACTCAAGGCAGATGAAGCTCGCCTGTCCGAGATTGCCGCTGAGTATGAATCTCTGCTCGAAGAGTTGAGCGAGGAGGACAAAGAACGCGATTTTGTCACCGAAGCCAAGGACGCATTTGTTCCCAAGGAAATCACTAAGACGCTGAAAGTAAAGGATGCTGAGCCGGAGACGCTGGCCGTTCTTCGCAAGGTGTCGGCGCTGATGAATGAGGAAAAAGCCCTCAAGAAGCAAGTGAAAGAGGCTGAAAAGGATTTGCATATCCAGACCAAGAAGACTATCGAGGCTCTGGACGAGGCTCAGGCCATGCGGCTTATCAAGCTCAAGTGGGTAACTCCGCTGGTGGAGAAGATGGCAGGCTTGCCAGCCGCTATTATCAATGACTTCATCGCCAAGCTCATTGCTCTGAGTAAAAAGTATGAAACTACGTTTGCCGAGGTTGACCACCAGATTTCAGAGACGGAATCATCTCTTGCCAATCTTCTTGGTGAATTGACTGGCAACGAGTTTGATATTCAAGGTATCAATGAACTGAAAAAATTGTTGGGAGGAGAGCAATATGAATCCAAATAACGATACTCCTTCCATTCGGTTCGCTGGATTTACTGGCACTTGGGAACAACGTAAGCTGGAAACGATTTGTTCTGTTTCATCGGGTGCGAATACAGCTCACGAAGAGGATGGTAAGTATTTCAACCTAACAATGGGGTCTGTGTCAGAAGATGGGCAAATAATGTATTCTCTCAAGACCAATGAAACATCGAGGTTACTGTCGAAAGGGCAGCTGATAATGCCAACCCGAGATGTGGGAAAGGGGTTAATTATAGGAAGAACAGCGTATGTGTCTGAAGATAATAGGTTCTATGCAGGGAATTGCTTGTATATTTTGACTGTAAACGGCGATTTAGATTCAAAATTTTTATCTTATTTCATCAACTCCAATTACGTACGGCAACAGTTTGCCAGAGTCGTTTCAGGCGGTGGACAAAAACAAATAACACTTACGGATGTTAGTGAGTTGACTATTTCTC
>JAFOZZ010000034.1 GCA_017390945.1 Akkermansia sp. | reverse complement strand
TTCATTCATTACATAGCAGGGGTTCCGCTGCTACGCAGCTCCACCACCTGCCTACTTTCTACCGCCCGCTATGCGGGCTCTCAAATTCCGCGGGCTTTGCCCGCCAATTAAAATATGAGTTTTTAGAGGTGCCCCAATTGTCCTTGGTCAATAGTCAATTGTAAATAAAAAAGCCCCCTTTGCAGGGGGCTTTGAGCTATGTATGTATCACGGTGAAAATTACTTGCCGAAGTAGCGCTTCAGCAGGCCATCGAAGCCCTTGCCGTGGCGAGCCTCGTCTTTGCACATCTCGTGCACGGTGTCGTGGATGGCGTCGTAGCCCAGCTCCTTGGCTCGCTTGGCAATCATGAGCTTGCCGTTGCAGGCACCAAACTCAGCATCGGCGCGCATCTGTACGTTCTTCTCCGTGCTGTCGGTGAGTACTTCGCCCAGCAGCTCGGCAAACTTGGCGGCGTGCTCGGCCTCCTCGAAAGCGTAGCGGCGGAAAGCCTCTGCTACCTCCGGGTAGCCCTCGCGCTCGGCCTGGCGGCTCATGGCCAGGTACATACCTACCTCGCAGCACTCGCCGGTGAAATTGTCGCGCAGTCCCTGTACTACCTCTTCATCCAGCCCCTTGGCTACGCCCACGCGGTGCTCGTCGGCATATACTTTCTCAGCCCCTTCCTCAATCTCTATAAAGGTGTCAACGCCGCAGACGGGGCAGGTCTCAGGCATGGTGTCGCTCTCGATGACTTCGCCGCAGATGGTGCACTGGTACTTTTTCATAATCGTGTATGTAGTGTTTGTGTAAATGTGTTTTGCTGTATGTGTGTCGTGTCGCTCCGTTGCCGGGGACGAGCAAAATATAGCGGAAAAATAGGAATATGTCAAGAGAAAATTAGAACAATTCTAATAAAAATGTAAAAAATGACGTCATTTCGGGCGATTTTGGTGCAAGAATGTGAGGTTTTGGTGCCATTTTTTATTTCCTACCCCGTATTGCCGCAGCCGGGCTATAGTTTTGCCTTCCCTGTGGTATTCTACAAGTCGGCGGGCAATCGCTCGCGGAATTTGAGAGTCCCGCTCAGGGACGACAGCCAGTAGCGCGGGGTGGAGCAGCGTGAGCAGCGGAACCCCGGGAACGAGAGTAAAAAAACATAGAACCCCGTAGGGGTGGCAGCCGATAGAAAAAGTGCTTCTTTTCAACTTGGTATACCATCGCTGCCAACCGACACTGGATGATTTTCAAGAATTTTGGGAAAATTGGATTCATACCGGATGCACAAAAATCATAGCCACCTTTTATCTTAAAAAGGCTGTCACCCCTCCGGGGTTCCATTTATCACTATCCCCATACCCCGGGGTTCCGCCTTGCGGCTCCACCCCGCGCTACTTGCTGTCGCCCTCTGGGCTCTTGATTTCCGCGGGCTTTGCCCGCCAAACATTTGAGCCCGCACTTGTGCGGGCGGCATAATCGATGGCAACAAAATCAGCGGCATTTTACTCATGCGGTCTATACTCGAGGGTATGGAAGAATAATGAATAAAGCCCCGCTTTAGCGGGGGTGACGGAAATGCCGTGGTTCGAATGTGTCGCAACCGCCGTTGCTACCCACGCGCGAAGCTTGCAGGTACAATTGCGCCGGGCTGACCTTTGGTTGGTCGGCCCGGCGGGGAAAGTGTGGCCTGCTGTTGGCTACCTGTCGTTTACTTCAGGTGGCAGATACAGGGGGTGCCATCATCTGCCTGGACGAGGAAACAATCGGTACGCGAGTCCACCATAGCCTGCTTGATGTGCCAGAGGTCAACGGCGACGCTCTCGCCATCCTTCAGCTGGCAGATTTCGGCAATCTTTTGATTCTCCGTGGTCATGAACTGCAACGAGTTAATGCGCGGCTCGCGGGGAACGACCACGATGGCGCTATCTGTGCTGAAAAGCTGGAACCGGGGGGATTTGGGGCAAAATTCATCCAGGAATCCCTTTTCTAAGCGTACGGAAAGGTAACGCCCATCGGCTGCGTGGATTTCGACACGGATGTCGTTACCAGTTTCGACGGCATAATGGTTGATATCGAGTTCGAAGGGAACGTTGGGTTCGAGTACGCCTTTGAGGGGCGTGGTGTATTCCTTCAATTGACCTTCGTATACAATGCGGAGGGTGCAATCCGTCAACGGTTTTTCGCCCGTGTAGGTAACGTCTATGATGGGGAGCGAAACCGGGAGGAAAATTTCCTCGCTTCGATCCTCATTGATGAGTTTCTTGGTCGTATCCAGATCGCGAATGTAGTAGACGTTTGCGAAAGAATTGGGGATAATGCTTACGGTACAGGGAAGTTCGTCGGCTCGGGGGATGCCGGAAGGTCCGTATTGCATCGTACGTACGGCACGAGCGTAGAGCTCCTGCAGCTTCTCCCCTTCGGCATCGGGCAGGAACTGCATCTTGGAGAGCAAGATGCAGAGTTCATTGTTGTCGTTGTCTGCATTATCGATGAGGGAGAGCGCGTTCTGAAGTTTGTCTTCCTCGTTTTCCTTGCAGTCTCTTAACTGCGCTACACCCAAGATAACCCCGGCGCCGCTCATGCCGTTTCGGTAGGCCTCTTCCAGCTTTTGGAGATGTTCGGGGGTGCATTCATGGGCACAGCTCATGGCGATAAACCAGGCATCGGCAGCGGAGCTATACTGCGCATACTCCTCTGCTGCCAGTTTGGGCTGGATGAGGGGCGTATAGCCTGAGTTTTGGCTCATGTACTCGTGGCTCTGCTCGAGAGCAGATGTCAGGCCGCTGCTGCGCAAGCGCAGTCGGCACTCCTCGGAGATGCCGGGGATGGGGGCAGCGGATTCTTTTGCCCAGCTTGCGTAATACTGCTCGGAGAGTTCTTTATTGACCTCGCAGCCCAGACCATCCGAGTAGGCGCAGGCCAGCAGGCAGTTGCTCAGCGGGCAGTGGCGCTCCTCCAGCAGCTTGGCCAGACGGTAGAACTCATTGTAGTCTCGCGCTACTCCATTACCGTCATGGTACAAGTACGCCAGCAAGGCGGTGCATTCGGCATCGCCCTTTTCGTGTCCTTGCGTCAGGAGGCGCGCGGCTTCATTAAAACGGCCATAAGCACCAGCGTTAATGCCATCAAGAAAATACGGGGTGGGTGTTGTTGTCGTTTTCATAGTAAAGTGATGATTGGGGAGTGGGTTGTTTTGGGGTGAATACAGACTAACACAGCCGCTCGCCGCTTACAAGCAATTTGTGTTGATATGTCGTGAAAAAATGATAATTCAGGGAATAATGTCGCATATTTGATACAAAAATCGGTGTTGATTCGTTTTTTTAAGTTCGTCTGACGACTCACGGTGAAGAACTCGCTGCGCGAGTGGTGAAAAATCCCCCTTGCGGGGAATGGTGAAAAACGGCTTTGCAAGCCGTGGTGAAGAACACGCCCGATGGGCGTGTGGATGGTTGTTGATGGTTTGTGCACAAACCATCAACAACGAAAAGGCCAGCCGGTTATTACCAGCTGGCCTTTCTATACTCGAGACGGGACTCGAACCCGTACAGGTCGCCCCACTAGATCCTTAGTCTAGCGCGTCTACCAATTCCGCCACCCGAGCATGGGTTTTGCACTTGGTGCGCCGCAACTATACACGAACGTAGGAGGGATTGCAAGCCTTTTTTTGTAAAAAAAGTGATTTTTTTGTAAAAAAGTGGAAATTATCGGCGGATGGAACCCTGGTAGGCGCCGTTGGCACCGTAGTAGGAGGTGTTGCCGTTGGGGCCGGTCTGGGAGCGTCCCTGGTAGGCACCGTTGGCGCCGTAGTAGGAGGTGTTGCCATTGAGGCCGGACTGGGAGTGTCCCTGGTAGGCGCCGCTGGCACCGTAGTAGGAGGTGCTGCCGTTGAGGCCGGACTGGGCACGCCCCTGGTAGGCGCCGTTGGCACCATAGTAGGAGGTGCTGCCGTTGGGGCCGGTCTGAGAGCGGCCAAGGTAGGCGCCATTGGCACCATAGTAGCTGGTGCTGCCATTGGGGCCGGGGACGGCGCGGCCACCGTATGTGCCGTTGGCGTTGTAGTAGCTCTGAGCCAGTGCGAGGGGGCAGAGAATCAGGGTGAGGATGATGCTTTTCATGATAATGTGTAGGGAGATAGAGTTTATTTTAGCGTTTGGAGCCCCTGTAGGAGCCGGATTTGTCGTAGTAGCGGGTGCCACTTCCGCTGGTGGTGGAGCTACCCTCGAACGAGCCGCTGCGGCTGTAATAGCGCGTGGTGCTACCACTGGTGGTGGATTGCCCCTCGTAGGAGCCGCTGCGGTTGTAGTAGCGGGTGGTGTTGCCACTGGTGGTGGATTGCCCGGTGTAGGAGCCACTGCGGTCATAATAGCGGGTGGTGTTGCCGCTGCGCTCCGCCTTGCCAATGTAGGAGCCGCTGCGGTCGTAGTAGCGGGTGGTGTTACCGCTGGTTTCGGAGCGGGCTACATTACTACCCGTCGGGCCGTAAAATGATGCGGCCATGGCGGGCAGGACGAGGGCGAGGAGAATGAGTGCGTATTTCATGGTGACAGGGCTTTTCCTCTTTATACGATAAAAAGCTGCCGTTCGCAAGTAAAAAACTTGATATAGAGGGCTGAGTTTGCTAGAATACCGGGCGTAACACCAAACTATGAAACTGAGTGACCTGGATTTAGACGTCCGCGACCGCGATTTGATAGAGCGCGTGGTGCAGGCGGATGAGGAGCTACTGCTGGTGTGCAAGCCGCAGGTGCGCCTGTGGCGTGCGGAGTATGTACCCCTCGTCATTTTCTCTGTGTTGTGGGTGGCGGGAATTGGCTGCATAAGCGGATTTGCTGTGCCGCAGATATTGGAGCAAGTGAGTGAGAAGCCGGAGAGGCTGTTTGTTTTGCTGTTTTTCCTGCCGTTCTGGGTGATAGGCCTGGGCTTGCTGAGCAGTCCGTGGCGCTTGCGTGCTGTGGATGCCCGCACGGTGTATCTGCTGACAAGTAAGCGGGCGGTGGTGCTGCGCCCCTCGGAGTTTCGATTCCGCCCCACGCAAAAGGACTACCCGCTCCAACAAGGCTTGGTGAAGGAGGTGAAAGAGAAGCGCGACGGCAGTGGTAACATAATCCTGGATTATGAGGTGCGACACACCAAGAATGGGCTGCACTATGTACCGATGGGCTTTCTGTATGTGCCGCAGGTGCGCCGGGTGGAGGCCGCCCTGCGTGAGCTTGTGGGCGAGCCGTGCACGCCCCCGGCGGAGGATGGCGCTGAGGCTGCGGATGCGCAGGAAGCGGAGTTCCCGAACGTGGGAACACTGCTCGTGGGCTGTTTCTTCATGCTTGTGAGTGGCGCCAAGGTATACGCAGCCGTAGAGGAGCTGATGCAGTATAATCAGCCCCCGGACTGGTTGTTTACGCTGTTTGCAGTGGGCTGGCCGCTGCTCTTCTTCTGCGTGGGCTTTGTTGCAGCCAGGCAGTGGGTGCGTCAGTTTATTGAATACCGTAAGAATCGCCGCTGATGCCGGATACCTTCGCAACTGAGCTGCGCCCCGACGAGCGCACGTGGCTGGACCAGGCGCTGGCTGCGGGGGAGGAGCTGCGCCTGCTGGTGCGCCCTCGCTCGGAGCCGGAGCTTGTTGCCTTCAATATTGAGCATGTGTTGAGTGGTATCTTCCTGCTGGTGTGTCTGGGGATAACAGTTTCCATGGCAATGGAAAATTCGCTTTCGTGCGTGCTGATGTTGCCTGCGTGGCTGGTCGGCACAGCGGGTGTATGCTGGCCGTGGTTGTGGAGCTGGCGCCGCAGGCGCACGCTGTATGTGCTGACCTCTCGCCGCGTATTGCTGCGGGAGGTGTCGCGTACGTTCCGCGTGCGCTGCCATTCTTATCCTCTGCAGGCCGGTATGGTGCAGGAGGTAGGCGTGTTGCCCGGCGGCTATGGGCATATCGTGTTCGATTACGCATGGGACGAAATGAACGGCGCACGAGAGGAACGCGTGGCCAGGCAGGTCGGTTTTATTGATATACCTCAGGTAAAGCGTGTGCAGGCTGCGCTGGAGCGAGCCATCGCTGAGAATGAAGAGAAACGTAAACAAGGAGTAAACAGATGAATACAGAAGATTGGGGGCTGAATGAGCAGGATGCCGCTCGCCTGCGCCGGGAGTTGAAGGTGGATGAGCAGGTGGTGCTGGTGGCAAAGCCGCGCGCTCAAATGAGCCGGCTTGATACGCTGTTTCATCTCTTGCCCGGTGTGTTTTTGCTGGGTACACTGAGCTATGTCCTCTATTCGATGGGCGAAATCTGGTGGCTTGCGGGGCTCATGTCGTTGCCGTTCTGGGTGTTGGGTGTATGCTTACTCTACTCGCCCCGGCACCATAAGCGCAAGCGGGAGCGCACGCTCTACGTGCTGACGGATAAGCGCGTGGTGGTGCTGGAGCCTAAGTGGCCGGTGGGCGAGCGCGTGGTGGCTTACCCACTGCGTCCCAACCCGGTGAAGGCCGTGTACTGGGACAAGAATGACTCTTCGGGCTGCGGCGATATCGTTTTTGCCTACGAGCAGCGCTGGCAGCTCAATCCGCGCGTTCACCGCGGGCCGGCACCGGTGGGGTTCATCGATGTGCCGCAGGTGGAGCGTGTGGACCAAATGATTGCCGAGCAGGTGGCCGCTGTAGCCGCCGCTACCCCATTGCCACCGGCTGTGCCGCCATCGCTGGGGGGCTTGCCAACGGAGACGGATTCGTGGGGGAACCCGGTTCCGCAGCAGATGAACAGGGGCGTGCTGGTCGCCGTGGGTGGCTTGTTTGCGGCGTTCTCGCTGGTGTTTATTGCGCTGGGTGTGTATCTCATGCGGCAGGATGCTCAGCTGGATGCCGAGGGCGTGCGGACGGAGGCCACAGTGGTGCGTGTGAATGTGTCGCACCATACCACGAGCAGCTCGCGCCATCATACGGGCAATGGGGTGACGGTGCGTGTGGGCAGTGACCGCAGTCGCCGGGAGTCCTGCACCTATTTCCCCGTGCTGCAATTCACGGATGCCGCAGGGATGGTGCATGAATATGAGTCCACCACCGGCAGCTCTACGTCCAATTATCCGGTGGGGCACCGGCTGCCTGTCACGTATCTGCCCTCCGACCCATCGCGCGTGCGTATAGAAGATGGTGGTGTGGGGCTGGGGCTTATCTTCACGCTGGCGGGGAGTTTTGCGCTGCTCATAGGCGGGGCAATTCTTGCCGGTGGATTGGTAATGAAGAAACAATGACTGATGCTATGACGGATTGGGGGCTGAGTGCGCGTGATAGTGAGCGCCTGCGCTGTACGCTGCGCGATGACGAGTGTGTGGTGCTGGTAGCCAAGCCCTGTGTGCGGATGCACGGGGATGAGGCGTTTTTCATGCTGCTGCTCGGGGGCGTGTTGGCCGCGTTCCTTTGTATCGTAGCGCGCGTATTTGGCGAGGCCTGGTGGGTGGTGACGCTGTTTTTCTCGCCCGGCTGGGTATTGGCTCTGGTACTGCTCAGCACGCCGCTGCGGTACCGCTGGCGCATGGAGCGCACGCTTTACGTTCTGACGGATAAGCGGGCGGTGGTGTTTGAGCAACTGACCCTGTGGCGCAATCGCTGCGTGAGCTGGCCGCTGTTCCCCGGGTTGGTGAAGAAGGTGGCTAAAGATGGCCATGAGCGCGGCAGCCTGATATTCGATTACGAAAACCGCTGGACTCTCAAAAAACGCCGGGTGACGCCGCAGCCGGTGGGCTTTCTGGCTCTGCCGCAGCTGGAGCAGGCGCGGCAACTCGTGGAAGCGCAGATTGCCGCGGTGCCGGCGGAGGCGGCTCCCTTTGCTTATCGCCCGGCGGAGTTGCGTGCCCCGGCGCCTCGGCTGGATGCCTGGGGGACTCCCCTGGCGCGGCAACCGCAGGAGGAGAATCCGGCGCGCACGTTGCTGATAATGGGCTGCATTTTTACCTTTATTTCTTCCATTGCCATGCTTGTGGGGGGCGTGCGGCTGTGGGAGGAGCTTCGCCTGGCTTCGGATGGGGTGCAAACGACTGCAACAGTGCTGCGTGTCCGGGAAGTGGATGGGGATGGTAATACCCTTTACTACTACCCCACACTACAGTTTACGGATGTCGCCGGTGTGTCGCACACGGTGGAATATGCCCATAGTACGGACAATTACCCCGTAGGTCAGCAGCTTGCCATCACGTATTTACCAGCCGATTCCGACACACTGCGCATCGAGGAGGGCGGCCTGTCCCCCGCCTGGTCCGCGCTGCTAGGTTCCGGGCTGTTTATGCTGGTGGGAGTGGGCATGCTGCTGGGGTATAAGAAGTTCCGGGAAAGTGATGTTTGATGTTGGATTTTTGATTTTTGATGTGGAGGGCTAGGCCAGAGCCGCGCCAGCGGCTCATCCACGGCTCTTGCCAAAGAGCCGTTTTTCACCATTGCTCGCAAGAGCAATTTTTCACCATGAGCGCAGCGAGTTCTTCACCACGGCAACGCCGTTCTTCACCGTGAGGCGCCAGCCGAACTTATTTCGGTGAAATTGCTTGTGGCTTGCCTCGGCGTAGCCCGCAGGCGAAGAGGGGGCGAGTAATTGTAGCCGAGATTGCCCCTGCTAAGCAATAAAAAGAAGATGTGGCGGAGGCCAACAGAGTATGGTGCGGGGTGAAAAAACGGCGCCTAGAAGCGCGTTTTTTCTGCTTTTTGGTGTCTGTTATTCTAACTATTGGGGGTAAATGCGCCTGAAAATAAAAAATGTGATTTTTTTTGCGGCGTTTGCGCTTGACATCCTGTTAAAAATTTATATCCTATAAGACGAATAGGGCAAGTTAGTATTCTTCGCTCCTATCCCGAATCCGGTCTAACCACAAAACAACCACACACACGATGAAAAGAACACTTTCGATTCTTGCCTTAGTTTTTGCCTTCGGGTGCTCTATGAGCTCTGCAGCGGATAAGACGCTCAAAGCAACAAAGACTAAATTAGACTCCCCAACCTTAGGGGAGGTTATAGCTCCTGGTGCCACTCTCATTAATACCTCGACTGGTAATGGCGTCATTTATAATGTTAATGATAATCCCGTGGTTAATCCTCCTTTTGATATCGAAAAAGGGTATATTTTTAAAGGCTTTGGATTGATGAATTCAAAATATGAAACTGTAACATTGGGTGAAGTTACGGTTGTTGAAGGCCAAGGTCTTGTTATTGATTTCTCTACCTATTATACTGGCGGGGGCTTAGGATTGGGTGGACCGGTAGATTCTGAGTATACTGTTATTTTGTTTGATGATAATAATTTTGCTGAATGGTATGCTGCAAATCCAGTAACTATTACCGGTAAATTTACAAATGGAGATTATCTCGGTTATGTCATTACGAATGCGTGTGATCAGTATGATGCATGGGGTGTGAATGCTGCATCTACAAATGGCGGTCTGGTCTTTTTTAATCACTCCGTGGCACCCATGGTTCTTGCCGCAGAGATTGCACTTGTTCCCGAGCCCACTACTGCAACGCTGAGTTTGTTGGCTCTGGCTGGTCTGGCTATGCGCCGCCGTCGTCGAGCATGAGTTCTGACACTACAGAGGAAAATCATGAAAACCTCGCCCGCGTGCAGAGATTTCTGCTCGCGGGTGAGAGCCTTTTGTTGGTGGTGCAGCCCCGCTTGGGCATGCGCCGGGGCGCGCTGCTGGCGGTGATGGTGCCTGCGGTGGTGATACTGGCGCTGCTGCTGTATGCGCTGCTGGGCATGCAAGGGGCAGGGGGCATGGTGGTGCTGTGTGGTGTACCATTTTGGCTCTTGGCCGGGGTGTTGTTGGTAGCGCCGCTGTGGTACCGCTGGTATATGGCGCGCACACTGTATCTGCTGACGGATAGGCGCGTGCTCATTGTCGAGCCGCGGCTGTCGGGCGGCGAGAGAGCCCGGTGTTTTCCGCTGCGCCCGAACCCTGTACAGAAAGTGGTGCACCATGGGGGTAACTATGGCGACGTCGTTTTTGCGTGGGAGTATCGCTGGCGTCCTGGCCCCTATATGTTCAGCCCGGTAGAGCCTGTGGGTTTTATGGCTGTGCCGCAGGTGTTGCGTGTGGTGCGTCTGCTGGAGGAGCAGGTGGCTGCCTTGCCGGCGGATGCCGAGGTGCTGCCTGTAGCTGGGGTGACACCGCTGCCGCTGGACAGGCGAGGGCGGCCGCGTGCCTGTACCCCGGAGCGCATGAGTGCCATGTGGTTGGGCGTGGGGGCTTGTGTGGTTTCTTTTCTTCTGCTGCTGGTGGGCGCGTTCCAGGTACCGCAGGAGCAGCTCCTCTGGGGGAATACGGCGACGACTACCGCAACGGTGCACAGCCTGCGCCGCGAGGTGAGCGACTGGAATACCCATGTCAATGCGGAGCGCGAGTACTACCGCACCAAGAGCGGGGTGCGCCGTGCTAAGTTTGTGTTGTATTATCCCACCGTTCGCTTTCGGGATGCCGCGGGGGTGGAGCACCTGGCCGAGCTGAGCGAGCCGCAGAAGAGCTGGCGCGTGCAGCCGGATAGCAAGCACCGTATTACCTACAGCCGCGACAATGTGCAGCGCGTTTGCCTGGGAGAACCCTCGCGCCGCGGCCTGGCGCTTTGCCTGCTCAGCCCCCTTGCATTCCTGGTCGGCGCGGCTTTCGTGGCAGCGGGTATTGTGGCCTTCAAAAAGCAGGCCTGAGTATAAGGTGAAATTTTAATGTTTGAAGTAGAGCCGCGCCAGCGGCTCATCCACGGCTCTTGCTAAAGAGTCGTTTTTCACCATTGCTCGCAAGAGCAATTTTTCACCATGAGCGCAGCAAGTTCTTCACCACGGCAACGCCGTTTTTCACCGTGAGGCGATAGCCGAACTTATTTCAGTGAAATTACCCGCTGGCGCGGACAGTGAGAAGCTTGGCGGCGCATAGCGCCGCGGAATTCGAGAGTCCCGCAGGGACGACAGCCAATAGCGCGGGGTGAAGCCGCTGTGCGGCGAAACCCCGGGGAGACTAGAAAAAACATTCGAGCCCGGGCGGCATCGCGAATGCGATGTCGTGGAGGGCGGCAGAATACGGCGCCGGGCGTTAGCCCAGAGCCCAGGGGGTGGATGCTTAATGTTTGAAGTATAGGAGCAGGCTTCGCTGCGCTACGCGTTATCTGCCTGATTTCTCATTATGCCAACGCGTTTACTTTATTGAACAACAAGGTATTGATGCGGGAAGCGGTGCTGGGTTATATCTTGATTTTATGCCCCCAAATTCCCGCGAATCGGGAATGCCTCTCCCGTTTTGCGGGAATTATACTCCTGATTCGCGGGAATTTGGCTTGACTTGCTGGTCAAATTATGCCACTATGTCGTCATGGCAAGAGCTATGGTTACAGAGTACAGGGAACGTAGTATGGCTGCTAAGGTGAAAGAACTCAGCAGCGTGTTTGCGTGTGTCTTGATTACCGGTGCTCGCCAGGTAGGAAAGTCGACTATGTTGAAGCGCATAATGCCTGAGGATATGCGCTATGTCACTCTTGATGATTACAACATGGCTGATTATGCCCGGAAGGATCCTATGGGCTTTTTGGCAGAGATGGGGGAACCGCTGTGCATAGATGAAATTCAGTATGCTCCGGAGCTGTTGCGTGCCATTAAAATAAGGGTGGATGAAGCCGGGCAGCAGCCTGGCATGTATTGGCTTACGGGGTCGCAGCGATTTCACATGATGAAAGGTGTGAGCGAGAGCCTTGCCGGGCGCATTGCGATTGTGGATTTGCATAGTTTGTCTCAGCGAGAGGTCTGTGGCGGTGAATTGTGCCGAGAGCCTTTTGACCCGGCCAGAGCTCGGGAGCTGGTGCAGAAAGCCAATCTTTGTAGTTTGGAGGAGCTCTATGAGCGAATCTGGCTGGGTGGATATCCGTTGCCTGTGTTGCGTAAGGGGATGGATGTGGATGACTATTTCCGTTCGTACGTTCAGACTTATGTGGAGCGCGACGTTCGGGCGCTTACGCAGGCGGGGAATCTGGCCGCCTTTGTCCGCTTGATGCGCTCGGCTGCTATGCGAACAGGGCAGCAACTCGTGTATAGTGATTTGGCGCGCGATGCTGAGGTGTCGCCCAAGACCGCTGCGGCATGGGTGAGTATTTTGCAGGCCTCGGGTATCGTGGCGTTGCTGGAACCATATCATGTGAACACGACAAAGCGTCTGAGTAAAACTCCTAAGCTGTATTTCCTGGATACGGGGCTTTGCTGTTGGTTGGCAGGCTGGTCATCTCCGGTTCAGTTGCAGAATAGTATGTTTGCCGGTGCCATTTTGGAAACCTGGGTTTATGGGCAGCTGGTTCGGAGCTATGCCAATGCTGGTAAGGCGCTCAATATGTGTTATTACCGCGATAGAGATGGTGCAGAGGTGGATTTTGTGCTCGAAAAAAATGGTTGCCTCTATCCTATGGAAGTAAAGCGTAGCGCAAGTCCGAAGTCTGCGGATTTGAAATGGGCTTCGCGTATACCTTTAGGAAATCATTTGCAGCTGCGACCTGGTATTGTTTTCTGTACGGCGACAGAGGCGGTGCCCATGCCGTTTGGCGCATTCGGATTCCCAATCCAGGCGCTGTAAAGGCCTTTGGCTGAGTGGTAGATAGTACCATTCCCGCGAATCGGGAACGCTACTCCCGATTCGCGGGAATGGTGGTGGAATTATTCTAAGGCGGCTTTTGAATGAAACTCGTCATTCGAAACTCGTAACTCGAAACTGCAAATGCTTGCTCAAATACAACAGAAACGGCTTGACTTGCGTGAGGCGTTCTGTTAAAAAGATGGTAACGTTATGGCTAATCCTGAACTTTATATCAAGCCGGCTCTGCCTGACCGTATTTTCCCCTGGGAGAACTACGATCCGCAGACGCGCGAAGAAATCGATGCTTTCTTCAACAGCCCCGAAATCCTGGTGATTAAGGAGCGCATGGTAGACATGGGTCGCCGCCTGTGGGCTCGTGAGTATGTGGACGGCAATGGTGGTAACCTGTCCGTTCGTGTGGCTAAGGATCTGGTGCTGTGCTCCCCCACGCTGTGCTCTAAGGGCTTTATGACCGTGGAGGATATCTGCATGGTGGACATGAATGCCGGCCAGCTGTGCGGCTACCGCCCCGCTACCAGCGAGGTGAAGACCCACATTGCCATGATGAAGGAGGTAGGTGTGAACGCCTGCATCCACGCACATCCCCCGTGCTGCAATGCTTTCCTGTTCGCCGGCAAGGTGCCGCCCAACGGCATCAACCCCGAGGCTGACATTTTCCTTGGTCACATTCCTCTGGCTCCCTATGGTACCCCCGGCTCTCCCGAGACTGCTGAGGCTGTGGCCAAGGCTTGCCACCAGAGCACGGTGGTATTCATGGAGAATCACGGTGTTATCACAGGTGCTCGTCACATTGAGGAGGCTGAGTGGTTCATGGAGAACGCTGATGCCTACTGCAAGATGGTGCTCTTCGCCGACATGCACGGCGGTGGCCTGAACCAGGTGGATGAAGCTGGTATTGCCGATTTCCTCGAGATTCGCAAGAACATCGGCTACGCCGTACCCGAGGGGCAGCCCCTGTACAACATGCGTGAGTACAACGGCTACACTATGGGCATCGCCGGTAAGAAATAACCGGCTCAATTGACCTTGACAATTTACAATTGACGATTGTCTGAGTTCGGCGGCTGCGCCGCGGATAAAAACGCGCGCCGCCGCCGAACTATTTTATGCTGTGAAAGCTTAAGGTTAGATGTTTTGCCCATTTTTATGAACCCTGAAGCTCTTAAACAGAGAACTAAATCTTTTGCTCTCCGTATTATCACGCTTTGTGAAAAGTTGATTGAAAAAGGCGGCTGCGCTCGCATTTTAGCAAATCAGCTTTTGCGTTCAGGAACATCAGTCGGAGCAAATTATCGGGCCGCTTGCATAGCAAAGAGCAATCATGATTTTCTGAATAAGCTTAAAATTTGCGAGGAGGAAGCAGACGAGACGATATATTGGCAGGAGTTGCTTGCTGATAGCGGTGTGATACGCCATGAGCTTCTAGCGGATTTGAAAGATGAAGCACAACAGCTCCTGGCAATTATCATTGCTTCAATCAAAACGATAAGAAACAATATTGCCAATTAATTCGCGGCAACGTCGCCTGACTTTTAAATTGTCATTTGTAAATTGTACATTCCATGTCTTTCTCTACGAAACTGATGGAGAACTTTCTCGCGTATATGGAGGTGGAAAAGACTGCCTCCGCTCACACGCTGGCGGCGTATCGGCGCACGCTACAGCAGTTTCGGGAGTGGATGGGGCCTCGCTTTGTAAGCTGGCATGACTGCGAGGCGGATTCCTTCCGCGGGTGGCTTTACGAGGCCATGCAGCAGGAGCTGAAGCCGGCTTCTATTCGTCTGCGCTTTGCGGCCCTGCGCTCGCTCTATACCTACCTGATGCGCCGCGAGGGCTTGCAGGTGAACCCGCTGGCGGAGGTAACGCTGCCCAAGGCGCGCCACAGCTTGCCGGTGCACCTGAGCTTGAGGCAGATGGAGGAGCTGCTCTCCCTCCCACTGCGCACACCGGTGGACAAGAAAAGCCCCGACTGGCTACCCTACCGAGATGCGGCTATTCTGGAGCTCTTTTACTCTTGCGGCATCCGCTTGAGCGAGCTTGTGAGCCTGAATGCCGATGCGCTGCAGCCTGGCGATGATTGCGTGCGCGTGATGGGCAAGGGGCGCAAGGAGCGCCTGGTACCGGTGGGGGATTATGCCCGAGAGGCATTGTACAATTACCGCCTGCGTGCTGGGCTCGACCCGCAGGGACCGCTATTTCTCAGCCGTCTGCGCCGCCGCATGACAGGGCGCAGTGTGCAGCTGATGCTGGATAAGTACCTGCGCTGCTCCGACCTGCCGTTCCATATCTCCCCGCACAAGCTGCGCCATACGTTTGCTACCCACATGCTCGATGCCGGGGCTGATTTGCGCGCCGTGCAGGAGCTGCTGGGGCATGCTTCGCTCTCCACTACCCAAATCTATACCCACGTCACTAAATCGCGCATGAAAGCTGCTTACCTCCACGCTCACCCCCGCGCGATGGAGGAGGAAGACGTGTAGAATTACGAGGGACGAATTTTAGGTTAGGCGCCTTTGGCGCAGGGTGGCGCTAAGCTCGTTCCTGCTCCTGCGAAAATCTCGTTAAACTTCCCCAATGGAAAAGCCGCAGTGCCCTCATCGGGAACTGCGGCTTCTGAATTAAACTTGTAACTCGAAATTGGAATTACTTGCGGTGGCGACGTGCTGCCAAGCCTGCCAGCGCCAGCAGGCTGAGCGTGGCTGTAGTAGGCTCGGGTATGGAATGTGATGAAGGTGTCGGGGGGATGGTCGCCGGGTCAACTTCTGCCAAACGTACTGCATCTGCTACACTTTCATTGAAGAACACCAATCCACCATAAGTGGAAGATGTACCAGAACCCAGTAGGTCGCAAGTGTCGTCAATGGTATAGGCCGTGTAGTCCCCATTGGTAAATCTGGCGATGATGCTAACCTCATTCGTAGAATACCACTCTGCAAAATCGTTACCGAAGCTAGTCTGATCATGGAACATGAGAACCATGTATTCAGCCTCCGTAGGTCCTCCCAGCGTCATATTGGCTGATATTGATGAAAAATCAAGCACAAGGGTATCGCCCGCCGTCACCTTTACAGCAGAGTCCGTCGCTGTTTGAGAAACGTCCCCCAGTGTAATGGGTTCATTGAATTTGTTGTTCAAATCTATGCCCCATATAATCATGCCCTGCGTAATATCGAAAGGTGGGTCGACCTGTGGATTGGTATTGAGGTTGTATACCACAACATTGTTAGTAAGCGTGTTGACGAGAGTTGCTCCCGGGGCAATCACCTCGGAGACAACGGGGGATTCTATGTACTCCACGCTCGGCCTCAGGATGATTTCCTTCGCATAGCTGGAGGTAGCGCTTAACATGAGGGCTACTACGGAGAGTAATGAAAGTGTTTTTTTCATATTTTGTTGTCCTGAAATTGTGTTGTTGTGTGGTGTCGAATCAGATTCGCTTAAACCGGAACGTATCTGATGCCCATCTTTTAT
Source organism: Akkermansia sp. (assembly GCA_017390945.1). Classification (GTDB taxonomy): domain Bacteria; phylum Verrucomicrobiota; class Verrucomicrobiia; order Verrucomicrobiales; family Akkermansiaceae; genus Akkermansia. Next base: position 3,810 of record JAFOZZ010000034.1, on the reverse strand, counting down.
CCGAAAACGCATACAATGTCAACCGGAAAAGTAGGAAAAGGCGTTTTTTTGATGTCGAATGGCAAAAAAATAGTGTAAAATCGGCTTTGTGTATCCTTTGTGCACCCTCCCACTGCCTTGTTGTGGCAGTGAGAGAGGTATGAGATGTATATTTACTTGCGGCGGCGACGTGTAGCCAGGCCTGCGAGTGTCAGCAGGCTGAGTGTAGCGGTTGCCGGCTCTGGAATGCTGCGGTATGCAAGAGTTGTTGTTGTGATGGATGGAGTCACATCTTCGCTGAAGAAAACAAGCCCTCCGTACGAACTGGTATCGCAGGCATCGGTAATAACGTAGGCCGTTGCTTCAAAGGGGCTGCCGCCTGTTGAAAAACGACCGACAATTTCCACCGGGCCGTTTTCCTGGTACCAGGAGGCAAAGTCGATTCCTGAAATGGTGATAATCAGGTAATCAACATCGTCGTTCACCCAATCCCCTGTGTAGTCTGCTGTGTAGCCTGCGTTCAAGAATAATCCCCACAGCTGAGGCTGATATTTACCGGCAACTGTGGTGAAATCGATAACCAGTTTGTTGGCATCGCTCAGTTCAACGTCACTTAAATTGAGTGTGAGAGTGGTGAATGCCAGACCCTCATTTATTTCAAAGGGGGCTTTAATGACGTCGATTTCATCACCTTCATCGTAAGTAAAAAATCCACCAGTCTGAGTGTTGACCAGCGTAGCACTCGGGGCAATGCCGGCACCATACGATAGGGATGGAATTTCATATCTTCCTTCCGAATCTAACGGGAATTCCGCAGAAACACGGATGGAGGTCGTGTTATCCTCAGTTGCACCCGATGCTGTACCAATCATGAGTGCTGCGATGGTGAGCAATGAAAGCGACGTTTTCATGCTATCTGTTCTGTTGTTTGTTGTTATGTGGTGTTTTTGGTGAACTTGTCCCCAGGAAGGGCAAACTCTGCTATTTATATATTTTATATAGTAGATAAAGTCAATAGGGATAATGGGAAAGTTGGGTGTGTTTCAACAACAAATAGAAAAAGGCAAGGCTCCGTTATGTGTTTTGAGGACCGAACGGAGACGCTCTAAAAACTCCCGAAGGGGATTGAGGCACGGAGATAAACCGAAAGCCTGGCCTGGCTTAAAACCAGCTGCTCACTTCCTGCCTGGCCGCATGCCACCAATCGGAGGTCGTTTGTTCGATGGTATGCCAGCATTCGGTGGCTTGTTGTTCGGCTTGCAGGTAGAGGGAGTCGAGCCGGGTGGTGGCTTCCTGTTGCAGGTGGCGGAGCTCCTGCTCAATGGGCGAGAAATCCAGCGAATCGTACCAGGTGCGGAAGCTGAAGCTCTGCCACCAGCTGCGGGCGGAGTGGACCGTGGCGCTGGCGAGCTCGAGTGCTTCCTCACTGGCTTTGGCGGGGCTGCCTGAGTGGTCGAAGGTGAGGCGAATGACACCGGGACCTTTCTCGGGGCCGCTCCACGTGCGGATGGCGGCGAGGGTGGGGCGTGAGAAGAGGTTGGAGTCGAGACTGCGCTCGAACGCCGCGCGGTCGCCGTAGGTGGTGAGGTAACATTCGTACTCCGTATCGCCATTGGCTATGGCTGCGGCTACGCTTTGCCACATTTGGCCATAGTTGGTAAAGTAGCGGGCATTGGTGCGGAAGTAGAGGGCATCCTTTTTGGCCGAGACAGGCAGCGAGCCACGTACCCAGCTGTGGTCGCGGGCTATCTGCTCGTCATTCAGAAGGAAATAATTGTGGGTGAGCACCTGCGCATCGCTGCCGATGATGGCGGGGTCGTCCCAGGTCGCATCGACATGGTACCACTCTCCGTCCAACTGCACGAGGTTCCAGGCGTGGTCTTCATCCGTTCGGCCGACGACGATGTGGCAGGGGATGCCGGCAAGGCGCAGCAGTAGCCAGAGAGTGCGGCTGTAGGTTTCGCACACGCCGTGGTTGGTGAGGAGCAAGGTGGTGCAGGCGGCATCTGCTTGCAGATCGTAGGCGGCGCGGTTGACGAGGTCGTCGTGCAGCACGCGCACCTTGTCGTAGGCGCTCATGTGGGGCGTGGTGAGCTCCTCGACGCGTTGGCGGGCGAGGCTGAGGGCTTGTTGCTCCTGCGGGGTGAGGGTGGGGAGAAGCTCCGGGTGCAGGTGGGCGGCAAGCAGGCGGGCGTTGTCGTGGTAGGTGAACTCGAGCAGAACGGAGCGGTCCGGGTGGAGGGTGAGGGAGAACGCCTGACTGTAGTTCTGCCAATGGGAGGCAAGGATGTGTTGCTTGGCGGGCTTGCTCTTCATGTTGCCCACAAAGATGCAGTTCGTGCGCGTTTGACCGCGCAGAGCAAGCTCTTCGAGGTGGGTGTTGAGCTCGGCCATGCTGTGAATGACAACCATGTCACGTTTGAGCTCTAGGTAGTTGGGCTGCTCCGGGGCTTGTGCCCATGTCAGGGGCAGCAGAAAGAAGAGGAGAAAAAGGTAAGGCATGGGAAATACAATCTACAATTTACAAAGTAATAGCTAGGCGGCTGTTGCCGCAAAACTTTAACTTGTCTATCGAAACCTGTAATTTGTCTATACGAAAGTTATTCGCCCAGGGGGAGTGTGAGCAGGAAGGTGCTGCCCTTGGCATCGCTCTTTTCGAGGGTGAGCTCGCCGCCGATGGAGCGGGCGAGGTCGCGCGAGAGTGCCAGCCCCAGGCCTACGCCGGGTTTACGGCCGCTTTCGGACTTGGCAGAGCGGGAGAAGGGGCGGAAAAGGTCTTTTTGCAGCTCGCGGGGAATGCCGGGGCCGTTGTCTGCAAAGCGGATGGCAAGGGTGCGGTGGGTTTGCAGGACATTGATGGAGACCTCCGGGTGCTCCGCTTCGGCGTATTTGACGGCATTGTCCGCGAGGTTGGTGAGGATTTGCTCGACGGAGAGCAAATCCGTACGCAGGGTGATGAGGGTGGTGCGGGGATCGAGCGTATAGTGCAGGCTGATGCCGCCTTTGCTGAGGCGTTCTTTGATTTTGCCGAAGAGTTCCGGCAGCAGCTTGCTGCAAGCGCCGGTGTCCTGGCGCCCACGCACCTTGCCGCGGGTCAGCTTGGCGAAGGAGAGGACATTTTCTACCAGGTGACCGAGGCGGCGGCTTTCGTTGTAGAGGGTTTCGTGGTATTCTGCCACTTTTTCGGGGGGCAGGGTACCGCTGCGGAGCATCTCGGTGTAGAGATTGAAGCTGGTGAGCGGGGTGCGCAGCTCATGAGTGACGGCGGAGACGAAGTCGCTGCGGCGGCGCTCCAGGCGGGCGTAGAAGGCCAGAATGCCGAAAAGAATGATGATGGAGAGGATGGAGAGCAACCAGGCGCTGGCTACGGTGCCACGCAGGGCTTCCTCGCGCAGGCCGCTGTCGGGCAGGTTGACCTGGGTGCCGGGTTTCAGAATCATGGGCAGCGGGGAGAGGTTGCTCACCTCGCCGCGGTAAATCATGCGGATTTCAGGAGCGAGCAAGCCGGGCTCGACCAAGGGCAGCAGGTGTTCTGCGATTTTGGCGGTGTCAATCACGAACCCATCCGTTCCGTTGCCGTGGGTGGTGGGGAAGCTGCGCTGGCAGACAACGAGCCCTTCGTAGAACCAGATGAAGAAGGGATTGGGTGTGCCGGTGAGTTTGAGCGGGGTATCGCTCTCGGGGTCGTGTGCCTGGTATACGCCCATGACGGCCTTGTGAATCTCGGGGTCGTATTTGACGTTTTTGTCCGGGTCGATGACAGGGGCGGTGGGATTGTAGGCCTTGCGGCGGATGGCGTCTACTATGATGGGGGTACGGTTGAGCCACTCC
>JAFOZZ010000033.1 GCA_017390945.1 Akkermansia sp. | reverse complement strand
GCTCTTCTGTGGGCTGCTCGCCATCGCCAGGCTGCTGCTCGCCATCGGCGGGCTGGGGTTCCTCCTTGGTGGTGGGCGCAGGCTCGGGCTCAGGTTCAGCGTTGTCCTTGATGATTTGCTGTACCTCCTCATCGTTGGCACACAGGCGGGCGGCTTCTTCCGTGGGTTCGACTTCGGCCACGAGGTCAGCGCCCGGAGTCTTCACGTTGTCCGGGTGGTTACGCAGGTAGTTCTCGAACTCGGGGTCTGGCTCAGCACCACTCTCAATGGCGCGGTCGTAGGCACGTGCGGCATCGGGTATACGCCCCATCTCGGCATACAGGCGCGACATGTTATAGTGGGCGTCATTCAGGCTGGGCTTCAGCTTGACGGCTGCGGCAAAGTGCTTGAGCGCTTCCTCCGGTCGCCCGCTGATACCCTCGATGTTGGCCAGGTAGAAGAAAGCCTCAGCATTGCCGGGGTCCAGCTCAATGGTGCGTGTGAACATGCGCTCGGCTTCCTCCATGCGGTCCATGCGGTAGTAGGAAATGCCGGCCAGATAGTAAGTGATGGGAAGCTCCGGTGCCAGGCGCGTGGCTCGGGTGAGGAACTCTATGGATTCCTCGCACTTGTTGCGGTAGAGCAGGATGGTGCCCAGGTTCACCAGCCCCGGCACGTGGTCGGGCTGGAAGTCGTAAAGGGTTCGGTAAAGCTGCTCGGCCGAGGTGTAGCGAGCCTTGGAGAATGCCTTGTCTGCCAGGCTGGCCAGGGTCTGAATCTCCAGGCTGCGGCGCACGGCCTGTGTGCCGTCGCTGTCCTGGGTTTCGGTGGTCTCACCCTTGCGCAGGGATTCGATGAGGCGTTTTTCGGCATCGGTGAGCTCCAATCGGCTTTCGTTGTCGAGCTTCTGGAGCTCGGCTGCCATTTCGGCATTGTTGCTCTTGAGCTGCTGGTACGTCTCCACGAGCAGCTTGCGGCCTTGCTCCTGCATCTCGATAGTGCGGCGCTGCTTGGCAATGACGTCCTTCAGGATTTTGTTTTCCTCCACCAAGGCAGGGTCGATATCGGGCTTGGCGGCATTGGCATCGAGTTCGGCCTCCAGGTTGTTGAGGCGCTCGGTGAGCTCAGAGATGCGGCGGCGGTAGCCGCGGTTTTCATCGTACACTACGCCCATTTGCTCGCGCAGTTGGTCTACCTCGCTGCGGGCATCGGTCAGCTGCTGAGCCAGTACATCCTTCTCATCATTCGAGCCGGCAATCTGAGCCTCCAGCGCTTCCACGCGGGCGCGTGCGGCCTTCAGCTGTTCTGCCAGGGTCAGGTTCTGGTCGAGCAGGGCCTTGGTTTTCTCGGGGCTGTTCAACTCCACAATGGCACGCAGCTGTTCGTTTTCGGCTTTCAGCGCGTCGCGTTCGCGGGTGACTCGCTCCAGGTCGGCCTGAGTTTGTGCCAGCTGGCCTGCCAGGGTGTTGGCTCGGTCTTCGGCTTCCTTGCGGGCACGTTCGGATTCGCGCAGCTTGTCCTCAGCCTCGGCCAGACGGCGGGCAAAAGATTCCACCACTTCATTGCTCTGCTTGCGCTCATCTGTCACCTGCTTCAGCAGGCTTTCATAGCGTTGGCGGTACTCCTGCTGTTCTTGGCGGGCGGTGATGAGTTCCTGCTGGCTCTTCTTGTATTTTTCGGACAGTTCGAGGAAGCTGCGAGCCATGTTCTTGCACTCGGTGCGCAGGCGGGTGAGCTCCTCTCGCATTTCTTTCTCCGTGGCTGCGTAGTCCGGCAGGCCGTCTGCGGATATGCCGTCTTCGGCATTCGCAAAATCTTGGATGCCCGGTACGGGAATTGTTACCTCCTGCGGTACCGGGCGGCCGGGTTGGCGGCCGGTAGGAATAGGTGCCTTGGCGGCTTCTGCCTGGTAGCGCTCGATGTTTTTGGCGAGCTGCTCACGCAGGTAGGCCATCATCTTGGCCTTCCAGTCGGGGTAATCGCGCACGATGACGGCCATCATCTTTTCGGACTGGCGCGCTTTCTTCACCGCTTGGTTGTAGTTGCCGCGGGCGGCTGCTTTTTCGGCCTCATTGCGCAGGCGGTAGGCCACCAGCAGGTCTTCAGCCGGGTCGCGCGGCGTCTGCCTGTTCGGCCCAGCTTCAACGATGCCGGGACGCCCCGCCGTAGAATACTGAGCCCATGATACACTGCTGCTCAGTAGTATAAGACCACCGAGTGCCAGGGTTGAGTATGTAGTAAGTGCAGACATGAAAAGACGTTGCTCTATGGTAGCGGATTCCGGCCGCAAAGCAAGCAGTAAGTGTGTCAAGCTGCAATATGTCACACTGTGGTACAGCCCTTGCCACTCTGGCAAAACATCTTCGCCTACATTGCAAAAGCTGCATTTACAAGGACGCGCTTTTGTGATACAATACCCGCGCATGAACAACACCGTTATCCAGATTCCGCCCTACGCCCTGACTGTCGTGGAACGCCTGTGCCAATTCGGTTACGAGGCATATGTGGTGGGCGGGTGCGTACGCGATAGCCTGCTGGGTATCACGCCTAAGGACTGGGATGTCTGCACCAATGCCACCCCGCAGGAGGTGCTGCGTGTGTTCCGCCGCTGGCCGGTCATTAAGACGGGGCTGAAGCATGGTACTGTGACGGTGATGGTGAATCATGAGCCCGTGGAGGTGACGACCTTCCGCGTAGATGGTGAGTACACCGATAATCGCCACCCGGATGAAGTGACATTTGTCAGCCGCGTGGAGGAAGACCTGGCTCGCCGCGACTTTACCATCAATGCGATGGCCTATAACCCCGAGCGCGGGCTGGTGGATGCCTTCGGCGGGCAGGAGGATTTGGCCGCCGGGCGTATTCGCTGTGTGGGCGAGCCGGATGCGCGATTCAATGAGGATGGGCTGCGTATCATGCGTGCGTTGCGGTTTGCCGCGCGATTTGATTTTGCTATCGAGAACGAGACGGCGTTCTCCATTCGCCGCAATCGCCACTTGCTGGAGAATGTGAGCGTGGAGCGCATTTACAAGGAGCTGAAGGGTATGCTGGTGGGCAAGGGCGCTCTGAGCATGCTGCTGGCTTTCCCGGATGTGATGGCCATTATCATGCCCGAGGTGGCGGCATCATTCGGCTTCGAGCAGCACAACCCTCACCACTGCTACGATGTGTGGACCCACACGGCACATGCCGTGCAGGCGGCTCCGGCTGATGAAACGCTGCGTCTGGTGATGCTGTTGCACGATATCGGTAAGCCTGCCTCCTTCAGCCGTGGCGCGGATGGCAAGGGGCATTTCTATGGCCACCCCGCCTTGAGTGCGGAGATGGCGCATACGATTCTCACCCGCCTGAAGAGCGATAATGCCACCCTCAATCGCGTTGTTACCCTGGTGCGTGAGCACGACAACACGTTCCCCACCACCCGTGCGGGGATGCGCCGCTTCATTGGCCGACTGGGGCCGGATGTGGTGGAGCAGCTCTTCGCGGTGAAGCGTGCCGACCAGGCCGCCCAGTCCGACCATGAGCAGGCGGAAAAGAAGGCGGAGCTGCGCCAGGCGGCATTGCTGATAGAGGAGCTTATGGAGGAACAGCACGCCTTTACGATAAAAGACTTGCACATCAATGGCCGTGAGTTGATGGCTATGGGGGTGCCCGCCGGGCCGGAGGTGGGGCGGATTCTGAAAGCGCTGCTGGCCGAGGTGCAGGAGGATGCGCTGGTGAATGCCGCAGAGCCTCTCGCTGCACGCGCTCGCGAGCTGATGCAGGCCTAATCGTTTTTGCTTGACAGATAAGGCTTGCAGGAGTAACCTACCACCACACACCATTTTTATTATGAACCGAGACGAAAAAACACTCATTCTCTTCAAGCCGGATTGCGTACGTAAGAATCTTTCCGGCGTTATTCTTCAGCGTCTTCTGGGCGAGGGCTTCCGCCTGCGTGGTCTGAAGATGATGCAGCTCGACGACGCCATCCTGCGCGAGCACTACGCTCACATCATTGACCTAGTGATTGACGACAAGCCCCTTTTCCCCACCCTTTCCGCATTCATGCAGACCAGCCCCGTGGTGGCTCTGGTACTCAGCGGTCCCGGCGTGATTACCCGCGTGCGCACCATCCTTGGCCCCACCAACTCCATGAAGGCTGATAAGGGCACCATCCGTGGTGACTACGGCACCAACAGCATGCTCAACATCTGCCACGCTTCCGATTCCCCCGAGAGCGCAGAGGTGGAAATTAAGCGCTTCTTCAAGCCGGAGGAGCTGTTCGATAACATCGACTAAGTGCCGTTATTGGCGATTTTTTTACGGGGAGGAGTCCGGTGGCTCCTCCCTTTTTTCAATGTGCATATCAAATGCCATGAAGAGCAATTCTCCGAGAAGATGGTGGATACTGTGCCTGGCTGCTGTGCTGAGCGCTTGTGGTACTGTGGTACCGGTGCAGCATGTGGTGCCGGCTCCTGTGGGGTTGCCCAAGGGGGCGCCGCTGAGCATTCATGGCAGCCATGCCGAGCTGAATGAGGCTATCGCCGCCGGCCTGAGCGAGCATGGGTTCTACCGGCTCATGCCCGCCGGTGGGGCGGAGCTGTATATCACGAATGTTGCCCAAAAGGAGGTGGAAATCTCCGGCGGCTCGATGGTGGGGGAGTCGCATCGCTATGCGGCCGCTCGCAACTATGTCGTCACTCTCGGCGCTACGGCGCAGCTGCGCCGTAATAATCAGCTGACGTATATGAAGGATTATTCCATCGAGGCGGATTCCGCCTACCGTGCCATCCGCAAGCTGGCAGAGGCCGTGGTGGGCGACCTGGTGCCGCAGCAGGTAGTACATACACACCGCATCGCCCCGGTTGCCGGCAATGAGCAGCTGGAGCAGGCGGCTGCTGCCTGTGCTGCGGGTAACTGGGGGCAGGGGCGCACACTGGCGCAAGCCGCAGCTCAGGCTTTCCCCTCAGACCCCGAGTGTTATTACCTGCTGGGTATTATCGAGCAGCAGGCCGGGCAGTATGAGGCCGCCGTTGCGTACCTCAGCCGAGCCCTTTCCTTGAAGGATAAAAGCGCGTACCGCGAGGCTCTCAGCTTCTCCCTGCGCATGCAGCAGCTGAAGCATTAAAAAAAACGAAGCGGCTGCCGACATAAAAGCCGGCAGCCGCCTCATACTTTGTACCTTGTAGATTGTACCTTGCTTTACATAGCAATGGTACGTCCCTTGCTATCCGTGAAGCTACCGAAAATCAGGCGCAGGATGTCGATGACCTGCCAGATGCCGAAAAAGCCTACCGTGACAAACTGGAGGATGCCACTGATGACCTTGCCGGCATAGATGCGGTGTACGCCGCAGAAGCCGAACAGGCAGAGGAAGGAAAGAAGGAGTGCCGTCGTGCGGCTCAGCGGGGATATATTGGATTGGTCTGTCATATTGATGTGAGTTGGGTTAGAAGATTAGCGTGCCAGCACCGCGGGGGTGCCGCTGTTACCACAGGCGGAAATGGGGCGGATGGCGATGCGGTTGCAGCCATCAAAAAGCGCAGAGGGAAGCGGGACACTGCGGCGAGTATTAGGCAGAATCGCGATGGTTTTCCATTTTTTGCCTTTACCTGCCTGAATGACCCACTTGCGGGCGGCTCCATCTGTCGGCTCCCAGGACAAGGTGGTGGTTCTGCCATCGTCAGTGGCTCTGGCTCTTGGGCGCGCCGGGCGCACGCTGCCGCTCCAGGGCATGGGCGGAGGAACGGCGTAGCCGGAGTAGCGCTCCTTGAGGTACTTCTGGATGCCACCGGCGTTGTTGTTGATGGAGCGCCAGCTCCAGAATAACTGGCCACAGCTCTGGCGAGCCATGCGGCGGGAGTAATCAATCTGGGCGGCAATTTCGGAAGCCGGGCGGCCGGGGTCCTCGCTGCTCTTGATGCGGGCGGAGGCGATGCCGGGCCATACCGGGCGATTAGGGTTGATGCTGCTCCACCACTCCATGAGGGCAGTGAAGCTCTGGTCGCTGTCAATACGCCAGTACAGCTGGGGTGCCAGATAGTCCACCCAGCCCTTGGCGAGCCATTTGCGGGCATCGCATGCCAGGTGCTCGTAGGCGTTCACACCGGCTTTGATGCCAGCCGGATAGTTGGGCTGCCAGATGCCGAAGGGGCTGATGCCAACACGTACCCAGGGCTTGGTGCTTTTGACGCTGGTGTACAGGTTGCGTACGAAGGTGTCGATGGCAGCGCGGCGTTCAGCTGGGCTCTTGCCATCGGCGATTTCGTTGTGCGGCGGGTAGGGGTAGAAGTAGTCGTCCAGGTGCACGCCATCGATGTCATAGCGGCGCACCACATCGAGAATCACGCGCATCACATGCTGCTGGGCAGACTTGTTCGACGGGTTCAGAATGGTGGTGTTGCCGGCCTTCTTAAGCAGGCTGGGCTGGCGGTTGGCTATGTGATTGCGGCCTACGGGGCGCCCGCTGATGGTGGCACGGAAGGGGTTGAACCACGCATGCAGCTCCAGGCCGCGCTTGTGCGCTTCCTGAATAGCAAAGGCCAGCGGATCATAGCCGGGGTTGACACCGGGGCCGCTCAGCCAGGCGCTCCACGGCTCGATGGAGGATTTGTAAACGGCGTCGCTGTTCGGGCGCACTTGCAGGATGATGGCGTTGAGCTTGAGCTGTACAGCTTTGTTCAGGATAGCCAGCAACTCCTGCTTCTGAGCTTCGGCAGAGAGCCCGGCGCGGGACGGCCAATCCAGGTTGTACACTGTGGCCACCCAGGCTGCGCGGAACTCATGCGGCGGTTCGGGGGCGCTTTCATTCACCTGCTGCCAGGCTTGTGCCAGGGCAGCTGTCGCTAGAAAGATAATGACCTGCAGGAGTTTTTTCATGCGCGGAATCTTACTACAGCTCCCGCTCTGTTACAAGCGCGGATTCTGGCATGTTCATTGATATAAGGGCGCTCGCTTACTCCCCCACATCCTCCCTTCACTGCCCAGCACCAGCTGGGCAATCTCGTTCACGCGCAAGCGTGAATCTCGTTGTGCCTGTCGGGCACAATCTCGTTGCGGCGAGCAGCCGCTATCTCGTCTTCCCTAACTGTCCGCGCAGCGGACAATTTCACTAAGACGCACGGCTTAATTTCACTGCTCGCTCTTGCGAGCAATTTCACTTGCCCGCAAGGGCAAATTTCACCAATAAGTTTGGCTCTCGCCTCACGGTGAAGAACGCCCGTTCGGGCGTGGTGAAGAACTCGCTGCGCTCGTGGTGAAAAATTGCTCTCGCGAGCAATGGTGAAAAACGGCTTTGCAAGCCGTGGATGAGCCGCTGACGCGGCTCTCAAATTGCGCCGCCAGGCGCAACATCACCTCGCACCTCCTCCGTACGCACTCACGTGCAGTACCACTATCACTCACTAACGACGGGCGACTTTTTGTTGCATTCTGGAAAAATTGGTGCAAATATGAAATTGGCTGAGGGCTCTATGTCGGGACCCTCACTTATAAATAAACGATATATTCCATATGCAAAACAATAATCATACCATTGCCCCCGCCTCCGAGGGCACTTCCACCAATACCGTATTCACCCACGAGGTCAAGGTAAACATCATCGATGGCTTCGAGCGCGTGCCCTATGTCGCCCCCGCTCTGCCGTCCACGGACTGGGATACCCTCCACGCTGCCACCTGCATGGACCGCAACAACCAGCCGGGCGTGCCCCAGCAGCTCGTGCTC
>JAFOZZ010000032.1 GCA_017390945.1 Akkermansia sp. | reverse complement strand
TTTCCGCTCCGATGCAGCTCGCGTCGCTCCGCTCCGCGCCCTCGCTACGCTCGGGACGCTGCATCTACGCTACAAAATCGCGCAAAAAATGGATTGACCGTCCACACTGTCTTATGCTATAAAAGATTTGCGCTCATCCGGGCAAAAAAACAAGAAGAAATGGCTTGTTCGTGTCAAAAGGAGGGCGACAGCTTAATTCATAAAAACATAAAGGCGTTACTCATTCATATATTTTTGAGTTCTCATCTTATTATCGATAAAACATCTATCTCCAAATAAAAGCAAAGAAGCGAACGGAACTTTACTAATAACAGCATAGCTAGCATAAAAACCGCCAAGCAGCAAAATACTTAAAATAAATGCCCCCATATACGAAACCCCTTTATATAACCAAGGGGCAATTATTTCGTATTTGCAAAAAAATACTGTTTGTAATACATACAATGCAAGCGTCGCTTTTCCGATATTTTTCACAACAGAATATTTACCAATAAATCGATGCACATACTTGCACAACCACAGAAAAACGCCACTTCCAGCAATAGCTGTCAGGGTTCTGTATAGGTCAATCAGAAAACTTTTAATATTAAATTTTAAAGGGGTTAGATATACATACCACGTCGAATGAAAAAAACAGTATAGAAAAACAAAAGGAAGAAGAAAAGCACACCATTTCCAATTGATTTGGGCGCTAGTGAAATTGAGTGAATGCGAATAAGACCCCAAAACAAATATTGGCCACATATATGTAAAGTGATGGTGGTGAGCCCAAAGATGACGCATTATGGGAATATTCCCAATCAATAACGCCAATAGAATAGGGGATATAAAAGCGACACTCCGATACCACCACGAGTCATTTAGCTGCATAATAAGATAAAAAAACAAACATTCAAAAATTACCACCAAAAACCATAATGCGGTGCAACCATTATAAAAGGCAAATATTGTTGCTTGCTCTTTTAATATAGACATAAGAAACAATAATATTCCCATACTCAAGCACGGAGGAATTAATCTCCATGCATATCTAGTAAGAGAACGCCACGAATGCATTGACGTGCTTTTGGCAGCAAAATAACCACTAATAAACATGAATAGCGGCATATGAAATAAGTATATACATTTGAAAACAGAATCAGTCCAAAAATCGTTAGAACCTTCAGCCTGATATATAAAAAACTGTATTACATGCCCAAATACAACGAGAAAAATAAGCAATGCTTTGACTGTGTCCCAATACGTTTCTCTATTGTTTATACTACTGGCGTGCATGGGCATATTATATAATAATATACATATTATGTACAGGTATAATTTGTAGCTTTCTAGCGTTTTCTTGCTTTTCCCTGCAAAATTTGCTAGCCAAGGGATAAAAAAGGGGAAAAGGAAAGGAGGAAAGACTGGCATAATGCTTGACATCTGAGGGAAAAAGCACATAATAAAATCAACTTTATGAGCGATACGGACAGTGATTTTTTTCAGCGTTGGATGACTCTGTGGAAGAACATCGACAACGCCTTCAATGCGGTGCTGCGCCGCGTGCATCTCTCGTACAATGAATACCTGCTGCTGGAGAGCCTGCAAGCCGCCCCGCAAGGTATGGAGCCCTCTGCCCTGGCCGATGCGCGAGAGCTGAGCCGCCAGCACGTCAATCTGCTGCTGCGCCAGCTGGAGGCCGCTGGCCTCATCACCCGCACCGGTGCCACAGTCGACAAGCGCCGCCGCATCATTGCTCTGTCCCCCGCCGGAGCGGAGATGCTCAGCAACATTAAAACGGCCTGGATGGATTTGGACGCCGCTGGCTGGGCCTCTTTCGCGCCGTATGAGCGCGGGCGCATCATCTCCCTGCTGGAGCACTACTACGCCACTCTGGCCAGCCACTAAGCGCTCCAGAGCCGAGTTTTCCACGTTACACCGCTGCTTCACACCCAAGCAGCGGTTTTTCTATGCTCACCAAAGCAAGAAAGCCGCCGGCTCATCACTGAGCGGCGGCTTTCGTTGTAAGGTTACGTTGAACTTAGTTATCAGCGTGGTACTCCTGCAGAGTACGTACAGCGGCCACCTTGTTCTTGTTGTGCAGGATAGCTGCGGCGCAAGCGCGAGCGGAGGAAAGATCCGTAGCGTAGGACACCTTGGTATTAACCGTAGCGGCACGGATAGCCACCTCGTCCTCACGGGCATCGTGAGAACCGGGAGTATTGATAACGAAGGCAATATCGCCATTCTTAATGCGGTCGACGATGTTGGGGCGACGACCTTCCAGCACCTTGTAGGCGCGCTCACACTCGATACCGTGCTGCAGCAGGTGAATCATCGTACCCTTGGTAGCGCAGATATCGAAGCCAGCGTCGGCGATGTTGCGAGCGATGTCGATTACGCTGTCCTTGTCGCGGTCGTGTACGGAAATGAACACGAGACCCTTCTCCGGCAGCGGGTTGAAGGCAGAAATCTGGCTCTTCATGTAGGCGAGCTCGGGGTCAGTATCGATGCCCATCACCTCACCGGTGGAGTGCATCTCAGGCCCAAGCACCACGTCGATGCCCGGGAAGCGGTTCCAGGGGAACACGGCCTCCTTCACAGTGTAGTACGGGGGCACGATTTCCTTGGTGAAGCCCAGCTCCTTCAGCGTCATGCCGCTCATGACCTTAGCGGCCAGCTTAGCCAGCGGCACGCCGATGGACTTGGAGACGAAGGGCACCGTACGGGAAGCACGAGGGTTCACCTCAATCACATAAAGCTGCTCATCCTTAATGGCGAACTGGCAATTCATGAGCCCCTTCACGTTGAGCTTGGCGGCCAGCTCCTTAGCAGCGCGCATCATCTCAGCGTGCATCTTGTCGCTCACCTTGTTCGGAGGAATCATGCAGGCAGAGTCACCGGAGTGAATACCGGCGGGCTCAACGTGCTGCATGATGGCACCTACCACGCTCATCTCGCCGTCGGCAATGACGTCCACGTCGATTTCCAGAGCGTTCTGCAGGAAGCGGTCAACGAGCACCGGACGCTCCGGGGAGGCATCCACAGCCTCACGCATGTAAGTGCGCAGCTCCTGCTCATCGTACACAATCATCATGGCGCGGCCACCCAGCACGAAGGACGGGCGAACCAGCACGGGGAAGCCAATGCGCTGAGCCACAGCCACAGCCTCCTCCTCATTGGTGGCAGTGCCGGCCTCAGCCTGGCGCAGGCCGATTTCATCCAGCAGAGCGGAGAAGTACTTGCGGTCCTCAGCCAGCTCAATGCTGCGGGGGCTGGTACCGATAATCGGCACACCACGCTCAGCCAGAGCGGCGGCAAGGTTCAGCGGGGTCTGGCCGCCGAACTGCACGATGACGCCCACGGGCTTCTCCACATCGCAGATGTTGAGCACGTCCTCAAGCGTAAGCGGCTCGAAGTAAAGCTTGTCGGATGTATCGTAGTCAGTGGAAACGGTCTCCGGGTTGGAGTTGACCATGATGGTCTCGTAGCCGAGCTCCTTCAGAGCGAAGGAGGCGTGCACGCAGCAGTAGTCGAACTCGATACCCTGGCCGATGCGGTTCGGGCCACCGCCCAGAATCATAATCTTCTTGCGGTCGGACACGCGAGCCTCCTGCTCCTCGCCATAAGAGGAGTAGTAGTAAGGCGTTACGGCCTCGAACTCGGAAGCGCAGGTATCAACCAGACGATAGGTGGGCAGGATGCCGGCAGCCTTACGCTCAGCACGCACCTCGTCCTCGGAGCAACCGCGGGCGTAGGCAATCTGGCGGTCAGAGAAGCCCAGCTTCTTAGCCTCGCGCAGGTCGAGAGTCTTCAGCTGCATACCGGCCTCAGCCAGCTGCTGCAACTGGTCGATGAACCAGGGGTCAATCTGAGTCAGGTCGACGATTTCCTCAGCCGTGAAGCCATTGACGAAAGCGGTCTGAATCCAGAAGATGCGGTCAGCATTCGGCACGGAAAGCTTGGCAGAAATCTCCTGACGAGTGGGGTTCACCGGATCCTTGGCGTCGAAACCAAAGCCCCAGCGGCCAGTCTCCAGGGAGCGCAGAGCCTTCTGAAGGGACTCCTTAAAGGTAGCACCGATGCTCATCACCTCACCCACGCTCTTCATGGCGGTGGTCAGGCGCTCATCAGCCTTCTTGAACTTCTCGAAGGTGAAGCGGGGTACCTTGCACACCACGTAGTCGATGGTCGGCTCGAAGGAAGCCGGAGTGGTCTGGGTGATGTCATTCTTCAGCTCATCGAGGGTGTAGCCTACAGCCAGCTTGGCGGATACCTTGGCGATGGGGAAGCCCGTTGCCTTGGAAGCCAGAGCGGAGGAGCGGCTCACGCGGGGATTCATCTCGATAACTACCTGACGACCAGTGCGCGGGCATACGGCGAACTGGATGTTACTACCACCGCTCTTCACACCGATTTCGCGGATGATGGCGAAGGAAGCCTCGCGCAGCACAGCGTACTCGCGAGCAGTCAGGGTCATAGCGGGAGCCACGGTGATGGAGTCACCAGTGTGCACACCCATGGGGTCAAGGTTTTCAATGGAGCAGATAGTGATGCAGTTGTCGGCGCAGTCGCGCATCACCTCCATCTCGATTTCCTTCCAACCCAGCAGGGACTCTTCGATGAGCACCTCGTGCACCGGGGAAAGGTCAAGACCACGCTGTACGATTTCCTCGTACTCGGCCTTGTTGTAAGCAATACCACCACCAGTACCACCCAGGGTGAAAGCGGGGCGGATAATCATGGGGTAATTACCAATCACATTCTTGGCAATGTCCCAGGCCTCGGCCATGCTGTGAGCCACACCGGAAGCCGGCACGTCAAGACCAATCTTGAGCATGGCGTCCTTGAAGCGCTGGCGGTCCTCGCCCTTATCAATAGCATCGGCATCAGCACCGATGACGCGTACGCCGTACTTCTCGAGCACACCTGTACGGTGCAGCTCCATAGCAGCGTTCAGAGCGGTCTGACCACCCAGGGTGGGGAGCAGAGCGTCCGGACGCTCGCGAGCAATGATTTTTTCAATGTACTCAGGGGCGAGCGGCTCAATGTAAGTGCGCGGTGCCGTCTCCGGGTCCGTCATGATGGTGGCGGGGTTGGAATTGACAAGCACTACCTCGTACCCCTCCTCTCTCAAAGTTTTGCAAGCCTGGGTGCCGGAGTAGTCAAACTCACACCCCTGCCCGATGATGATGGGGCCAGAACCGATGACCAATATCTTATTGATAGATGTGTCTTTAGGCATGGTACAGTGTAAACTTGCAGATATATGCCATATCTCAACCTAAAATGCAAGCCTTTTTTTGAATTTTCTTCCGCCCGTTCTCTAAACATTTCATAATCCATGCCTTAGAAAAGGCTTTTGCGCAGGCGTGCGCGCGCGAGTTACCACTACACTTTGAAATACGCCACCCATACACGCCGCTCAGTCGGCAACACAAGCGCGGTCACGTAGTTACGACCGCTAAAAAAACGATACATCACCCCATGAGCATCCGCCGGCACCTGCCACCATTCCGGAGGCGGCACATTGCGAATTTGCCATTCGGGCAATTCGCCTACGACTTCTACGCGCTTAAGCTCTCGTACGTCACCATCGTACCCGAGAATCCATTTCTCAATATCATCCCCGCCATCCTCACGAATATCATAGCGCAAATATTTATCACTTACCTGCCCGCAGTAATACCATGCACTCCACACATTATCGGCTCCTCGTGGTAGCGCTTCCTGCCTTGCCGCTGGTAATTCTGCCCTCGCAACAGGCACTTCATCCACGTGGCACTCTTCAGCCATAAACGCGCCAGCCCCCAAAACAAAAAGTAGCAGCAAGCCGCCAGCTACAAACAGAGCTACCAAACAACCGCGGCTCACGACTCGCCCGTAGGATTCACTTTTTCTTCCACTTTACCCACACGCGACCGACCTCAGGATCCACGTATGCACGCACCACTTTACGTGCATTACCAGGCGCGGTGAACTGATAGCTTACACCCTCGGATTCGGAGGGGATTTTCCACCAGGCCAGAGAATCCAGTTTATGAGTTGCAGGAATTGTCGCAGCCTGTCCACCGACCTGAGTTTTCTTCAAGTCCTCGGCCTGCGAGTAGGAGAACAGCCAATCTTCCACCTTACGCATGTCCTTATCCTCCACATCAAAGCGGAAATATTGCTCACTGGTGTCAGAATTTTTAAGCGAAGCTCGGTAAATGTTCTTAGCCTCCGGCAACAACAGACCCTGTACATCTGCACTCAAGTCGTAGTAATCCTTGGGCGTATTGTCGACCACCTTGTGCTCAGTGCAAAAGACAAAATACGCCAACCCTCCTACCACCAGCACACCGGCCACTGCTAGAGCAAGCACAAGACATATTACTTTTGAAATCGACTTCGCCATACGATTTTTTTTGACGAGTATTCTACTCACCGTGCGAATATCTGGAGCGTGCCATGTACGTCTGTCCCCGTTGCGGCTTGAGCGAGTTTGAGTCCAACGGCGACGTC
>JAFOZZ010000031.1 GCA_017390945.1 Akkermansia sp. | reverse complement strand
GCTGCTGTTGTTGTTTCAGCCGCTCGATTTCTTCCTCCAGCTTTTTAATAAACTCGTTGATTTTGTCGATGTTTTTGCGGGCTGACTCCAGCTCGGGATTCACCTTGAGGGCATCCTGGTAGGGGATGAGGCAGTTTTTCAGCTCATCCACGATTTGCTGCAACTCCTCGGGGGTGGGTTGTTTGCGTGTGGCGGGGGCGGCATCTTCCTCGCTGTCGGCTGCGGAGGGGGATTCGGCCGGCACGTTGTACAGGGCGCGCAGCTTGTCGAAGGTGGCAGCGCTGGACATGTTGCCCAGGGCTTGCAGTGCGGCTGCCTGCAAGGTGGGGTCTTCATCCAGCAGGGCTTGCGAGAACATTTCGCGGGCTTTGTCGGTTTCACCCTGGGATTTCAGCAGCACGGCCTGGGTGTAGGCTATCACGTTCTCAGCATCGGCGGCCTTACCCTGAGGAGCCAGCAGGCACAGCAGTGCCAGCGCGGCGGCGATGCGTGCCGGGCGGCGCCACTCGGTGGCCAGGAGTATAGCGGTCACGACCAGCAGCAAGGCCGGCAGGGCAAACCATTGGTACAAATCGTTCGGGGCTTTGGCAGCGGAGAACTTTTCCTCGTGGCGGTCGAGCTTTTCCGCCGCCTGGCGGGCAAAGGCTGCTAGGTCGGTACCGGAGTTCATGGTAAAGAAGTCGCCACCCGTGGCGAGGGCGAACTCGCGCAGGCGTGCGACATCGAGCTTACTGATGACGTGTTTGCCGTTGCGGTCTTGCCACAGGCCGTTTTCGCCATTCGGGTCGGGGATAGCGCCGCCCGCCGTGGTGCCGATGCCTACTGTGATGACCAGCAGATTGTTTTCCTTGGCCTCGCGAGCGAGGTTTTTGGAGGCGTCCATGGTGTCCTCACCATCGCTCAGGATGACCAGGGCATTCGTGCCATCCGGCGCGGAGCGCTTAAAATCCTGCATGGCTCGCTGAAGTACGCGGCCAAAGTTCGTGCCACCGGTAGCTACCCAGTTGCGGTTGACGTTGTAGAGGGTTTCGCGCAAGGCGTTGTGGTCGTAGGTGAGGGGGACGACCAAATCCGCCTCGCCGGAAAAGACAATGAGGCCGATTTTGTCCGTGGGCAGGGCATTGATGAGCTCGTAGGCGGCGGAGCGAGCTTCCTCCAGTCGGGAGGGGGTGACGTCCGTGGTCTCCATGGAGCGCGACACGTCCAGAGCAATGATGAGGTTGCGGCCGCTGGTTACAGCGCCGACCTCGGTAAAGCCATTGATGGGGCGGGCGGCTGCGAGAATGGCAAAGGTGAGCCCCAGCAGGCCGAGCGTGGCAGGAAGCACGGTGCGCCACAGCGGGCGGCGGCGTACCAGTGTGGCCACGTGAGTGGGGGAAACCAGGCGCTGCCAGCTGTGCTGAGCCTGGCGGTGGGACAGGATGCCGACGATTGCCAGGAGCAACGGCAGGCACAGGGCTGTCAGGACGTAAGGATACAGAAAGCTCATGTCGGTGGAAACTCAGGCTCGGGTTAGGGGGCAGGGCGGGGGCGCGTGAAGTGCAGCAGGCAGCCTAGTGTCAGTAGCAGGCAAGCCACAGCCAGCGGCCAGGGGAATAGCTCATCGTAGCTTTGCAGGGTGCGGCGTTTGACGTCCGTTTTCTCCAGCTGGTCGATGCTGGCGAAGGCTCGCATGAGGCCTGCGCCCGAGCTGGCGCGGTAGAATCGCCCGCCGGTGGTCTCCGCTATCTCCTTGAGGGTGGCCTCGTCGAAGGTGTCCACATTGGCCGTGTAGCGAGAGATGCGTTCATCGCGGCCGATGGCGATGGTGAAAATCTTGATGCCGAGCTCGGCGGCCTGTTTGGCGGCTTCGATGGGGGAGATGGAGCCGCTGTTGTTCACACCGTCGGTCACAAGGATGATGACCTTGGATTTTGTTTCGCGGCGCTCGTTGAGGCGGGTGGCGGCGGAGGCGATAGCGGAGCCGATGGCGGTGCCGTCCTGCTCGATGTAGCCGGGACGAGCCTGCCTGCCGAAGCCGCCGGGCTGCGCGAGGTAGAATTGGTCTATCACGTAGCGCACGATGCCGTGGTCGAGCGTCAGGGGGCTGCACAGCTTGGCGCGGCCTGCGAATGCCACGAGGCCGATACGGTCGTTCGGGCGGCCATCGATGAACTCTTTGAGCACATGCTGGGCGGCGGTCAGGCGGTCCACCGCCTGCTGGCGTACGCGGTTGCTGGTATCGCGCACCTTGAACACCATATCCTGTGCGGCCATGGAGCCCGAGAGGTCGCAGGCGAGCATGATATCAATGCCGCTCACCTTCTGCTCCTCATACGTATTGCGCCACTGCGGGCGAGCCAGGGCTATCAGCAGGGCGGCAGCACCCAGGCTCAGGCACAGCGGCCCGAGGCGTCCGGCCAGGGTGGCGGGGCGGTGCAGGTGCTCTGCGGCAAAGCGCAGGGTGGGGTGCATAATGCCCGTAGCTGTACCGCTACGGCGGCGCAGCAGGAGCAGGAGTGGCAGCAGCAACAGCAGCCACAACCAGAGCGGGGAACCGAAGATGAACTCCTGGGTGGCTTGCACCGTGGCTTCTGCCGGTACATCTGTAGAGGGGGTATCCATTACGAAATTTTCTGTACTTTTGCGATGGCTGCTGCGGAGGCGGCCTCCTGAGCGCGGGCACGGTCAATATGGCTGATGATGCCGCGGGCTTCCTCGATGAGGACGCGGCTCTTCTGCGGGTCGTTCTCTGTGAGGCCGGCGTACTTCATATCGGCCAGTCGCTCCAGCAGGAAGCGGGTCTCGTAGCGGCAGGCGGTGGGGACGGAGGAGAGCGCATCCATACGGCGGCTGAATTCCTCATGCGTCTCGTAGAGGGCGGGGTCTTGCACCTGGCCGGTGAGGTAGGTGCGCAGTACCATGGAGAGGCGCAGGCTGCACTCACGCAGCGGGGGCAGCTCGGCGGCCAGCTGATCCAGCCTGCCGAAGGCCACCTGGAGCGGCGAGGGCGGGGGCGGCAGCGGGCGCTTGCGGCGGCGCAGCACCAGCAGCAGGGCTATGATGACCAGCAGGAGCGCCACGCCCAGGCCACAGGCCACTGGGAGCCAGAAGTTCTGCACCATGATTTCCGTGGGCGGTACATCCTGCTCGAGCGTGGGAATGGCGGTGATGATGTTCTCGTTCATGGCGTCAGCGGGTGAACATGCGGCTGCGGCGGGCAAAGAGCTTACGCAGGTCGGTGACGAAATCGTGATTGGTGAGCAGGCTCAGCTGGTCAATGCCCAGTTGGGTGAAGGTGCGGTCCCACTCCACGGTGTGGATGCGCATGGCGTTGCTGTGGGCTGCACGCAGTGCCTTGTCGTTGGTGTTGACGGCGTATTGCTCCCCGGTTTCGGGGTCCTGCACGTACAGGCGCCCCGCCTCCGGCAGCTCCAGCTCATACGGGTCGTTGATGCGTACCGGAATGAGCTCGTGGCGGAAGTTGAGCTTGCCGATGGCTTTTTTATCCGGCTTGGTCAGGAAATCGCTCATCATGAAGCACATGGCACTCTTGCGCTGGGTGCGCAGGATTTCTGCGGCTACGTCCTCCATGGTGTCATCTGCTCCCCCCTGCGGTGCGGAGAGGATTTCGCGCACGATGCGCAGGCACTGGCGCATGCCCTTGGCGGGCGGCAGGTAGAAGTGCGGCTGGCAGCCAAAGAGCAGCAGGCCGATTTTGTCGCCATTCTGTACGGCGCTGTAGGCTAGTACAGCGGCCATGCGTGCGGCGTACTCCAGCTTGCTATCGGCGGCGGCACCGCTGGCGTAGTGCATGCTGGCACTGGCATCCACTGCCAGCAGCAGTACCTGCTCGCGCTCTTCATGGAACTTACGCACGTAGGGCGTGCCGGTGCGGGCGGTTACTTTCCAGTCGATGAATCGCGGCTCATCCCCCGGCAGGTATTCGCGGAAGTCATCGAAATCCAACCCCTGTCCGCGGAAGCTCGAGCGATACTGTCCGGCGAACGTGGCTGTGGCAATCTTGCGCGCCTGCATTTCGATGCGGCGCACTTGTTGCATGATTTCCTGCGTTTTGTCCATACGGAGGAGGGGGGCAAGGGTTACGGCACGGGTACCTTGGAGAGGATGTGGTCAATCACGTTGTCGCTCGTCACGTTGGCAGCCTCGGCCTCGTAGGACAGCAGGATGCGGTGGCGCAGGATGTCGTGTGCCAGGTCCTTTACGTCCTGCGGGGTGACGTGGCCGCGCTGGCGGGTGAAGGCCAGAGCCTTGGCGGCAAGCGCAATGTTGATGGTAGCACGCGGAGAGGCACCGGCGCGTACCAGTCCCTCCAGGCTGCGGTCAATCTTCTCCGGGCAGCGGGTGGCGCGTACCAGGTCGACGATGTAGCGCTCCACGGCAGGGTCGATGAAAATCTGATCCATCAGGGCGCGGGAGGCCTCAATCTGCTCCACTGTCACCACAGGGCGCGTGGCGGGAGTGGCGGAGGTGCTGCTCATCATCTCGAGCACCTTGAGCTCTTCGTCGCGGCTGGGGTAGTCCACCAGCACCTTAAAGAGGAAGCGGTCGAGCTGAGCCTCGGGCAGCTGATAGGTGCCCTCCTGCTCGATGGGGTTCTGCGTGGCCAGTACGAGGAAGGGATTGGGCAGGGCATAGCTGGTCTCGCCCAGCGTGACCTGGCGCTCCTGCATGGCTTCCAGCAGGGCGCTCTGTACCTTGGCGGGAGCACGGTTGATTTCGTCCGCCAGAATCAGGTTCGAGAACACCGGACCCTTCTTGGCCGTGAAGCGGCGCTCATCCGGGTTGTAAATCATGGTGCCCAGCAAGTCCGCCGGCAGCAGGTCCGGCGTGAACTGGATGCGCGAGAATCCCGCATGCATGGTGCCTGCCAGCGCCTTCACCGAAAGTGTCTTGGCCAGCCCCGGTACACCTTCCAGCAGTACGTGCCCTTTACAGAGCAGGCTCAGAATCAGGCGGTTCACCAGCTCCTGCTGGCCTACCACCACCTTGGCCATCTCCATCTTCACTGCGCTTACCCACCCGGAGCTCTGCGCAATCGCTTCGTTAAATTCCTGTGTGTTCATCGTTTGTTGCCCGTTACTCTACCATGTCTCCTGCCCGCATTCAAGCAAGTTCCATGTCTTGCAGCTCTATGACACAGCTCATATTCCTCGTGTTCAATATCCGCTTATTCTTCTTTGTTCTTGCATTCCAATTTTCAAGATTTTTTGCCAAAAATGCAAATTCGCCTTGACGTATGTCTGAAAATGTGTAAAATGTCGCTCCGCAAAACTTTTTAACCGTACACAATCTTATGTCCAGAATCTGCAATATCACGTTTGCCATGCCGCATAAGGGCCGTCGCATCCATCGCTCCGGTCTTGCCAAGAAGAAGGGCGGTATCGGTCGTCACGTCACCAAGACTGTCAACCGTACGGTCTACCCCAACCTTCAGGAGAAGCGTATCTGGGTGCCCGAGCTGAACGGCGGCCGCGGCGGTTACATCCGCATGAAGCTTTCCTGCAAGGCTCTCCGCACCATCTCCAAGAACGGTGCTTACAATGTGCTGAAGAAGGCTGGGATTCTCTATTAATCCTGCCGAAACTTTTCGCACTTTTTTTTGAACGATGCGGCGTCTTCCGGAGTCTATCTGACCAAGTAGGGGAGATATAACCCCGGGGAGCCGCAGAGCCGTTCTAATAAAACGAACGCGGATGCTTCGCAAGGCTTCTTCCTGGAATACACAGACTAAGCATTTCGAAAATCAAAATGACACCTCAACAGACCAAAATCGCGCTTCGTATTAACGATGACAACCTCAACCACCACCTGTGGAACAACCGCGGTGTATGGTGGTGCCATGTTACCGTTCACAAGCCCGATGCTACCGCCGAGCGCCTTCGCTTCTCCCTGCGTACAAGGGACATCAAGAAGGCCCGCACGCTGCGCGACCGCATCTTTGCGGATATCCAGCGCCACTTCGGTATAGCCACCTGATTTATACCTCATCTACCAATTATCGTTTTCAGATAAAAAGGGCATCCTGCGATAGGATGCCCTTTTTGCATTGCGCTGAATAGGAAAGAAACGAAAGGCTGAAGAAGTACGAGGGACGAATTCCGAAGGACGAATTTTGCTGTTAGGCGCCTATCGGCGCAGGTGGAAGCAAAGCTTTGCAACGGCTTTATGCCCTGCGCTTTAGCGCGCAGGCTTGTCGGCTGGCGTGCGTTAAGCCTGGGACTTACTTCGCTTATCCCTTCAGCGTAGCTTTAGCGAAGACGGAAGCCCAAGGAAAATACATGAAGGTATACCAGAACCCGCGCTTGCGCGGGTGACATAATCGCCTGCTTTATGATATAACGAGCCAATAACGCCTATATATGTTGCTAACGCCTATGCCGCCCGCATAAGTGCGGGTTCTTTAATGCTGCGGGCTACGCCCGCCAAACTTTCAAATTCGTCCCTCGTACTTCGTCCCTCGTACTTTCAAAATCGTCCTCGGAATTCGTTCCTCGTACTTCAGTTTTCTCTGGCATAAAAGGGCGCACTTTCAATATATGCTTGACTCTCCGCGGTATCTGTGGCAGAATCTCCCTGCCGCCGGGGCCCCCGGAGGTGTGGCTGGAAAACCCCGTCAGGACCGAGAGGTAGCAGCGGTATTCAGACCCCACTTGCCGGGCCAGTCTCGGCGGCACTTTTGTTTCTGGTTTAGAGTTACGAAGGACTACGTATAGAGATGGGCGGGTATTCGCTCGTCCATTTTTTTTGCTTGTCTATCGTAACTTGTAATTTGTCTATCTAAAAAAGCCGCTGTTCCGGAGAACAGCGGCTTTTTCATGAAACGTTGTTGGTTTACTGCAGCGTGGTGATGTAGTAACCAGCGATAACGGCGGTGCCAATCACACCTGCTACGTTCGGACCCATGGCGTGCATGAGCAGGAAGTTGGTGCGGTCAGCCTTCTGGCCCTCGTTGTGAGACACACGGGCAGCCATGGGAACGGCGGACACACCAGCGGAACCGATGAGCGGGTTGATGGGGTTCTTACGCCAGCCGGGGATGAGGTTCATGATCTGAGCGCAGATGAGGCCGCAGCAGGTAGCTACAGCGAAGGCAATCACGCCCAGGATGATGATGAGCAGAGTCTCACCCTTCAGGAAGCGCACGCCCTGCATGGTAAGGCCTACGGACACACCCAGCAGGATGGTGGTGATGTTCATGAGCTCGTTCTGAGCGCAGGTCACCAGACGCTCCGTTACCTTACACTCACGCAGGAAGTTACCGAACATGAGCATGCCAAGCAGCGGGGCGGCATCCGGGCAGAGCAGGATGGTGAGGATGGTTACCGTGAAGCAGAAGAACATCTTCTCGCCCTTGGAAACCATACGCAGGCTCTTCATCTTGATCTTACGCTGAGCCTCCGTGGTGCACAGGCGCATGAACGGCGGCTGAATGAGCGGTACGAGTGCCATGTAGGTGTAGGCAGCCACGGCGATAGCACCCAGCAGCTCCGGTGCCAGCTTGCTGGCCAGGAAGATGGAGGTGGGACCGTCGGCACCACCGATAATACCGATGGCACTGGCCTGGCCCTTGGTGAAGCCTACGCATACAGCGCACAGGAAGGTGAATGCTACACCACCCTGAGCAGCGGCGCCCAGCAGCAGAGCCTTGGGAGAAGCGAGCAGCGGGCCGAAGTCCGTCAGAGCGCCCACGCCCATGAAGATGAGGGCGGGGAAAATCTCGCACTTAATACCCAGGCCGAGCCAGTCGAACAGACCGCCGTGGGGCTTGACAAGCAGGTACTTCTGTGGAGTCTGGCCGGTGACGGTGAGCTTGCCCTTCTGTACCTTGCCGGTAGCGGGGTCAATGGCCTCGGAGGCGACCATGGGCTGCTCCATAGCGGCGTCGTACTCAGCGGTCACAGCGGGGTCGAGCCCCTCAGTGCTCTGCTTGCTGACGCCGGGGTCGTTGAAGGGTGCAAGCTCCAGCTGAATGAAGCCTACATCGTTCATGGTGGAGCGCTCCACCTTGCCGTCCTTCAGAGCCACCACTTCGCGCTGAGCCTGAGTGATGACCATGCCGTTGTCGGGAATGTTGGCAATGAGGGCGCCGAAAGCAATCGGCACCATCAGCAGCGGTTCAAACTGCTTGGCAACACCCAGGTACAGCATGACCGCAACGATTGCCCACATGGTGTACATCTGCCACGTCATCTGGAATAACCCGATGCCGGAGATGAAATCCGCGAAGGAATTGATGAGTTCTTGCATGTTGCAATGGGAATTTGACTAGTTGTTACATCCCCTGCACAGTATAGAGCGTGCAGGGCCTGTAAGCCGACGAAGGCTTAACCGAGGTAGGCCAGGGGCTGGTTCTCAGCAACGGTGTCGCCGGGAGCTACGCAGAAGCTGGTCACGGTGCCGTCGGCGGGGGCGTAGATGACGGTGTTCATCTTCATAGCCTCCAGGGTGAGTACCTGGTCACCTTCCTTCACGGCGGTGCCGGGCTTCACGTCGAGGGATACAACCTTACCAGCCAGGGGGCTCTGGATGGGAGTGCCGGCACCGGCAGCAGCGGCGGGAGCCGGAGCGGGGGCGGCTACAGGAGCGGGAGCGGCTACGGGAACAACCACAGGAGCGGGAGCGGCTACGGGAGCGGGAGCCGGGGCTGCGGTGCTGCCACCAAGGGTCTCTACGGTTACATCAAAGGTCTGACCGGCAACGGTAATACGGAGCTGTTTCATTGTAGGAATATGTTTTTGGGTTTGATTGTTAAGTTGTTGTTGTGTGGGGATGCCGCAGCTATCAGCCGCGAGCGATGGTGTGAGAATTCATAATAGAGGTGCGACCGCTCTGGGCGTAGGACGTATCGACGGGTTTGATGTCGAGGATACGTGCCTCGTTACCAACAGTTACCTTCACTGCGGCTGCAATGGCGGCAACTACCTCGGGGGTGATACTGCTGGCAGCGGCATCATAGATGCCGGCTGCAATGGCTGCTACCTGAGCAGGGGAAAGCTCAGGAGCCACGACGGGCTGAGCTGCCACCGGAGCGGGGGCAGCTGCGGCCAGTGCGGCTTTGGCAGCCGCTGCTGCTGCTTTCTTCTTCTCCTCCAGGCGCACAGCAACGGCACCCGAGATGGAGAGGATGATGCAGAGCAGTATGAGACAGCAGAACACCACAACCATGCCCGTAATCTGGTACGTCAGCGCGTCCATGAATTCCGGCCATGTAATGGCTAGTGTCTGGGTTATGTTCATATTGTATGTTGTTAGTGAGAAGAGATTTACAGCGGCATGTTGCCGTGCTTCTTGGCCGGACGTACCTCGCGCTTGCTGAGCATGGTGCGCAGGGCAAGAGCAATCTTGGCACGGGTTTCCTTGGGATTGATGACCTCCGTCACCTGGTCGCTGGCTGCGGCGGCGTAGGGGTTGTAGAAGGCCTCGGTGTACTCGGCCAGCAGCTCCTGGCGGCGGGCTTCGCGGGCTGCATCGTCCTCGATGCCCTTGAGCTCACGGCCATAGAGAATCGGTACGGCACCCTGTGCACCCATCACCGCAATCTCTGCGGTCGGCCAGGCGAACACGGCGTCGGCACCCAGACCCTTGCAGCACATGGCAATGTAAGCGCCGCCATAGGCCTTGCGCAGAATCATCGTTACCTTGGGCACAGTGGCGGAGGAGTAGGCAAAAATCATCTTGGCGCCGTGGCGGATGATGCCGCCGCGCTCCTGCTGCTTGCCGGGCAGGAAGCCGGGCACGTCCACCAGGTTGACCAACGGGATGTTGAAGGAGTCGCAGCAGCGGATGAAGCGGGCTGCCTTGTCGGAGGCGTCGATGTCCAGGCAACCGGCCTTCACGGCAGGCTGGTTGGCAATGATGCCTACCACGATACCGCAGATGCGAGCAAAGCCTACCACGACGTTGCCGGCAAAGTTGGCATGTACCTCGAGGAAGCTGCCTTCATCCACCAGGCGGGAGATGACCTTCTTTACATCCAGCGGGGTGTTGTTGCTCTCGGGGATAATGTCGTTCATGCCCTCGTCGTCAGCAATGTCCAGCGGGCAGCCGAGGTCGTGGGGCGGATCCTGCGTGTTGTTGGAGGGCAGGTAGGTGAGCAGCTGCTTGGCGATGGAGATGGCCTCCTCATCGCTGTTGGCTACAAAGTGAGCGTTGCCGCTGACGCTGGCGTGCACGTCCGCACCGCCGATTTCGTCCATCGTGCACTTCTCGTAAGTGACCTGCTCAATCACCTTGGGACCGGTGATGTACATGCCGGCTGCACCACCGCGACGGATGATGATGAAGTCCGTCAGTGCAGGGGAGTAGGCGGCTCCACCGGCGCAGGGGCCGAGGATAAGGGAAATCTGCGGTACGACGCCGCTGGCTGCCACATTGTTGTAGAACACGTTGGCGAAGCCGGTCAGGGACTCCACGCCCTCCTGCAGGCGAGCGCCACCGGAGTCGTTAATCTGGATGATGGGCATGCCGCCCTTCATGGCGTACTGCTGGGCGTCGCAAATCTTCTGGGCATGCATGTAACCCAGGGAACCACCCTGTGCCAGGAAGTCGGCGGAGGCTGCTGCTACCGGGCGGCCATTCACCAGACCGAAGCCGGTCACGATGCCATCACCGGGAATCTCCTTGTTGAGCATGCCGAAATTGCTGCAGTGGTGCTTGGTGTGCATGCCGATTTCGGTGAAGGAGCCGGCATCGAACAGACAAGCAATACGCTCGCGAGCCGTCCAGTCACCCTTGGCGTGGCGTGCGTCGTACTTCTCCTGCGAGGCGGCGTACTTAATCTTCCGTCTGCGGGCTTCAAGATCTTCAAGCAATTTGGGGTCGATAGCCATAAATTGTTTTCGGTTTGATGTTTGCGCTTGTATGGCCGACGTGCTGTCGCTACCCCACCACTACGGCAACCTCTCCGGTCGTCGCTGATTGCGGTAAGGGATAGCGGCTCGTGCCAGTCTACAGCTCGGCACACGCAGCCATTCCACGCTGCCACATTCTACCACGTAACATACCCCATGAAAAGCAAATTCCGCGCTTCATGCCCCTTTTTTTTATAAAAAGTTCGAGTTGACTCTAGGAAAGCGCGGATTTGCAGGGAAATATGCTAGAGTTGCACCGTTATTCGAGGGGTAATGATGGCGCGTTTGTAGGTGCCGGGGGCTACGTGTGTGCGGGGCCAGACGATGCAGTCCGTGAGCTCGCAGCCGGCGGGGATGACGGCATCCTGGCCGACCATGCAGTCCTCGCCGATATCGGCCAAGGCAGAGATGGTGGCGGTGGGGTGGATGCGCTTGCCGTAGGGCATGTCGAGAATGGCTTGCAGGTAGCCCTCGGGGGAGCCGATTTCGTACCAGTTGGCCCAGTCGAACACTACGCCGCCGGCTTTGCCTTGCTTGACGAGCTCCAGCCAGATGGGGAAGATGGAGAATTTTTCCTCCTCCGGGAACATATCGGCCACGCAGCGCTCCATGATGTAGGTACCGGCGAACTGGTGGGTGCCGGGGCAGATGCCGAGGGCGTGGCGGATATCCGTAATGCGGCCTGTGGACTCATCGAAGCCCACATTGCGCTTGCCGTCCACGCTGCGCAGCGCCATGGTGATGAGGTTACCGCTGCGGCGGTGCTCCGCCAGCAGGTCGCCCAAAGGGATATCCGTGAGGATGTCGCCATTGTGCACGATGAAGGGGCCATCTTTCCAGAAGGGGAGGATTTTCTTGATGCCGCCGCCGGAGTCCAGCGGCTCGTCCTCGTGGCTGAGGGTGACGGGGCAGCCGCGGTACTGTGGGTCGGGGCAGGGGAATGCTTTGTCCCAGGTAAAATCGAGGTAGGAGGTGTTGATGATGAACTCCGTTGCGCCTGCGGCCATGAATCGGTCCATGGTGTGCTGAATGAGCGGCTTATCGAAAACCGGCATCAGTGGCTTGGGGAGGATGTGGGAGAGCGGAGCCAGGCGTGTGCCCAGACCAGCACCGAGGATGAAAACTTGCATGGTGAATTAGTGGGGGAGGGAGTGGTGGAGTGCTCAGGCTGCCGCCGCTGCGGCGGCAGCGGCTTTGGCTTCTTTGCGCTTGCGGATGAGGGCAAAAATCTTGCGAAGGCTGATGATGACCAGGAAGATGAGGATGATAGCACCTACTACGGCGAGAATCGGCGCAACAACGGCCAGAATAGCGCCGATGGTGGAGAAGGCGTTCTCCGCAGTGCTGACCACAGGATTGGCCAGGCCGCCGGAGGTAGAGGTGCTGGCTGCACGCACAGCGGTAGTACCCAGCTGCACTGTGCCCGCTACACCGGCGCCGGCCACGATGCCGGTACCCCACTGCAACCAATCCGGCAGTCCACCCAGCATACCGCCGGTCACGACAGCTCCGGCGACGAGAGCGGCGGGGCCGGCAATGCTATCCAGCAGGTTGTCAACCACGGGGATGTAGTAGGCCAGCAGCTCAACGAGGGTGGCGGCACCCAGGCAGGCGATGGCGGCATCGCTGCCCACCCAGGCCAGGTTTTCATCGATGCTCAGCCCGGCGAAGCGTACGCCCAGCGCCATGACCAGCAGGGGAACAAAGACACGGAAGCCGCAGGCGGCGGCCAATGAGACGCCTACGCACAGGGCGAGGCCGGTTTGGAGATAATCAATTTCCATGGTGTTTCGGAGTGAGAGTTTTTACCAGAGGTGGGGCATGTTGAAGGTGATGGCGCACACGCCCATGATAGCATTGGCCACGGCATGCATGGTAATGGCGGGAGTGAGTCGCTTTGTTTTGACGACCAACAGGTAGGTGAGCGAGCCATACAGGAAGGCTCCGGCGTAATCTACCGGGTTGTGGATGAGCATGAAGGCCAGAGTGGTGACGCCGTAGGCCAGCCAGCTGTGGGTGCCGATGGGGACAGTCTGCGGAAAATCGCGGTTGATGCACCAGCGCATCAGAAAGCCGCGCCAGAAAAGTTCCTCCGCCAGGGGGACAATGACTGCTGCGCGGGCAAAGCGCAGCGCGTACTCGGCGTAAGTGGCTGCTGTACCTGCCCCGAAAATGCGCTCAGGCTCAAAGCCGCCGCCTTCATTCGGAATCCACCCCGCAAAGTAGGGCACCAGCCACAGGCTAATGCCGACCACGCCCAGGAGCGCCCCGGCAGTGCATGCTCGCACGCTCCAGTCCCACTTCATTTCGCGGCGCACATGCCACAGCCACCAGCCGCAAACCAGCGTCTGGATGGGGTAGAGCAGCATCTCCGGCGCACGCTGCCACCACGCCGCATCCGGGTGATCCCATTCCACCATCGGCCCCCCCACACCCAGCAGAATGCTGAATCCCATGAACAATGCCAAGGGATAGACGGAGGTGCGATAGAGGGAGGAGTCGGTTTGCATGAAGTACGAAGGACGAATTCCGAAGGACGAATTGAATCTACAATTTACAATTTACAATTTACAAAGTATGAGTTCGGCTCGCTGCGCTCGCAGGGGGGGGGCAAAGCTTGGCTGGACTTGGTGGTGAAATGGCGGGTTGGTGTAGAATGGCGGTGTTAGTTTGCCATGTTACGGCGTTTCGTTTTGATGGAGGCTGTAATGATGGCCGTGAGTTGGCGTGATTCATCGTGCAGATTTGTCAGGAGTTCCTCGGCTATAAGTTTGCTTTCTCCGAGTAGTTCCAGCCAGTATGATGTTTCATCTGCTTCTTCCTCGCAAATTTTGAGTTTGTTGATGTAGTCGTTATCGCTTTTGGCTATGCAGGCGGCTCTGTAATTAGCACCTATGGAGGTGCCGGAGCGCAGGATTTGTTTGGCTAGTGTGCGGGCGCTCTCTCCTTTTTCCTGTAAAGTGTTGGCCAGGCGAATGATGCGTAGCGCAAACTGTTTGGTGCGCTTTTTTAAATCCTCCCGTTCCATGTTGATTCGCCCGCAGGTGTTTTGTTGACAGCATAAAGTTCGGCATGGCTTCGCTCTTACATGCGGCGAAGCCGCCGAACTTCTTACTTTGTAGATTGTAAATTGTAGATTGTAGATTAATTCAGCGAAGCACAAAAGCGTTCCATCTTGTCGCACGCCGCTTCCAATAGCTCAAACGCCGTGGCGTAGCAGCAGCGCAGATAGCCTTCGCCGCAGGCGCCGAAGGCGGTGCCGGGAACGCCGGCTACTTTCTGCTCCTTGAGCAGGCGCATGGCGAACTCCTTGGAGGAGATGCCGAAACGCTTGATGCTGGGGAAGGTGTAGAAGGCGCCGCCGGGTAGGTGGCAATCCATGCCCATGTCGTTGAAGCGCTTCACGATGTAGTCGCGGCGGCGGTGGTAGCTGTCGCGCATCTCCTGCATGGCGGTTACGCCGTTTTGCAGTGCCTCGATACCGGCCTCCTGGCTGGTAATGGTGGGGCAAATCATCGTGTAGGAGTGAATCTTCATCATCTGCTCGATGAGCTCCTTGGGGCCACAGGCGTAGCCCAGGCGGAAGCCGGTCATGGCGAAGGCCTTGGAGAAACCGTGCAGCAGCAGGGTGCGCTCCTTCATGCCGGGCAGGCTGGCGATGCTGGTGTGCTCGATGCCGTCGTAGCGCAGCTCGGAGTAGATTTCATCCGTCAGCACAAAGAGGTCGTGCTTGATGCAGATTTTAGCGATTTCCTCCAGTGTCTCCTTGGGGGCGATGGAACCTGTGGGGTTCGTGGGGAAATTGAGCATCAGTACCTTGGTGCGCGGGGTAATGGCGGCCTCCAGCTTGGCGGGGTTAAGCGCAAAGAGGTCGTCGATGCTGGTTTCTACTGCCTTAGGGGTGCCGTAAGCCAGCAGTACGGAGGGGGCGTAGCTTACGTAGCAGGGCTCGTGGTACAGCACTTCATCGCCCGGGTTTATCAGGCAGCGCAGTGCCAGGTCGATAGCCTCGCTCACGCCCACAGTGGGCAGAATCTCGCAGAGCGGGTTGTACGACACGTGGAAGAAGCCCTCCACATAGCGAGCAATGGCGCGGCGCAGGCTCTCCAGGCCGTAGTTGCTGGTGTAGGTGGTGTGGCCTTTCTCCAGGGAGGAGATGGCGGCTTCGCGGATGTTCCAAGGTGTGACGAAGTCGGGCTCGCCGACGCCGAGGGAGATGATGTCCTTGCTGCCGGTAACGAGGTCGAAGAACTCGCGAATGCCGGAGCGGGGCAGGTCGACAACTTGCTTGGAAAGAGTACGGTTCCAGTCCATGATGGTAAAAAAAAGGAAAAAGTGTGCGGAAATGAGATATCAGGGAGCCACACTGATGCGCTGGTGGCTGGGTTCTTCGGTGAAGTGCAGGCCGT
This sequence comes from Akkermansia sp., assembly GCA_017390945.1. GTDB lineage: Bacteria > Verrucomicrobiota > Verrucomicrobiia > Verrucomicrobiales > Akkermansiaceae > Akkermansia. The sequence goes on along the minus strand of JAFOZZ010000031.1, from coordinate 6,153 downwards.
TGAGCTTGTAGGTCTTCAGACGGAAGTGGGTGGCGGTGGAAAGCACGCCGGGCAGGCTGGCGAGCTTCTCGCTCACAAAGCGGGCTACGGAGAGCAGGTCGGCTGCATCTACCTGTACCAGTAGGTCAAAACCACCGCTCATCAGGTAGCAGCTGCGTACTTCGTCAAAGCGGGAAATGCGCTCGGCCAGGCGGTCGAAACCACCGCCGCGCTCAGGTGTGCATTTCACCTCGATGAAGGCGCTCACACCTTCGCCGTCGTCATTTACAATCGTCTGGTAGCCAACGATGCGCCCCTCTTGTTCCAGGGTAGCTCGCTCTGCGGCAACTTCAGCAACGCTCACACCCAGGCGGTCGGCAATCTGCTGGTCGCTCAGGCGGGCGTCCGTTTCCAATATCTTGAGAAGGGCTTCTTCCGTCATAAGTATCGCCATACTACCACGCGCGTGCGCGTTGTCAAGCTCAAATCATGTATGCGGAATTGGCTGTTACGAGTTTCGAGTTACGAATGACGAGTTAAGGTGCAGGTGCGGAAGGCTAAGTATTGCAGGCGCTGCCCGCCATCATTCCGCGGACGTTCCAACACTTCGTCCCTCGGAATTCGTCCTCGTACTTCTATGTAACGCCTTCTCTTGTATGGGGGAAAATCAAAAACACCACGCAGACGGAGCTGCGTGGTGTTCTCTGAAAAAAGAGGGTAACTTGTGGCTGAAAGCCAGTAGGCGCATTAGCGCTTGCTGAACTGGAAGCGCTTGCGGGCACCGGGGCGACCGGCCTTCTTGCGCTCCTTCATGCGGGAGTCACGAGTAAGCAGACCCTGCTCGCGAAGCTGAGCGCGGTACTCCTCGTTGATCATAACGAGGGAACGAGCGATAGCCAGGCTCATAGCGCCGGTCTGACCGTGGATGCCACCACCCTTGGAAACGATGCGAACATCGTACTTCTTCATGGTGTTGGTGGCGTAGAAGGGCTGCAGTACAACGTTCTGCAGGGTATCGGTGGGGAGGTACTCCTCGAAACCGCGGCGGTTGATGGTAATCTTGCCGGACTTGCCCTCCTCAACGGGGGTGAGCCAAGCGTGCGCGATAGCCTCCTTGCGACGGCCGGTAGCGTTGAACGGAGTTGTAGAGCTCATGATTTAAGAAACTGGGTTAGGCGATTGTAACAACAGTGGGGGTCTGAGCGGTGTGGGGGTGCTCAGCACCGGCATACACCTTGAGACGAACAGCCTGAGCGCGACCCTGACGAGTGTGGGGAACCATGCCGAGAATGGCGTGCTCCACGATACGCTCGGGGTGAGACTTGCGCAGCTTGGCGGGGGTGGTTACAACCTGGTTGCCAACGTAGCCGGTGTAGCGGGTGTAAATCTTGGCACGCTCCTTGTTACCGGTCAGTACGACCTTGTCAGCGTTCACAACGATAACGTAGTCACCGCAGTCAACGTGGGGGGTGAAGATGGTCTTGTTCTTACCGCGCAGCAGATTAGCTGCCTCTACAGCGAGCTGACCGAGCACCTTGTCGGCGGCGTCGATCACGTACCACTTGCGCTCAATATCCTGGGCTTTGGCAGAGAAGGTTTTCATGATGATTTCTTATTTTCCTGTTTAGGCTTTCGCCAACGAACCTCTTAGTTCGGGGCGGCTACTCTACACTTTTTATGGCTTTTTGTCAATCGCTTTTTCTGATTTCAGGCGTTTTTTTTTATTTTTTTCTTCAAATTCAGTAAAAAACGCTTGCAATGCGAGGGCTCTCGCTATAAACTACCCACGCACGGCGCTGCTGTACAGAGCAGTGCTTTTCAACCCAATATTATTATAATGGCAAATCCTCCCAGTAATCGCGGTGGCAAACCGCAGCAGCGCAGCAATAACGCTCCCCGCCCCGGCAATAATAATGCCCGCGGTGGTGCTCGTCCTACCAATTCCACCCCCGTGAAGCAGAAGAAGACCGTTGAAGATGACGGTGAGGGTGAAATCGAGATGGAGGGCGTGGTGTCTGCCGTGCTCGCCGGCACGATGTTCCGTGTGAAGGTGCCCAGCGGCCACGAGTTCCTGGCTCACATCTCCGGTAAGATGCGCAAGCGCTTTATCCGCCTGGTTGTAGGTGACCGCGTGAAGATTGAGGTCTCCCCCTACGATATGACCAAGGCTCGTATTACCTTCCGCCTCAACTAATCGGGCGCCTAGGTATACCCGCACATGCAAAAGCCGCAGCTGCTACAGTCTGCGGCCTTTTTTTAGCTTGACTCTGATGCTATAAGCGTTAGAATGCACTGTATGAACACAGTAGAATGGACAGCAGCCGTATTCAGCCCCACCGGGGGCTGCGAGAAGGTGGCCGCCGCTATCTTGCAAGGTAGAGCGGCGCAACGTGTAGACCTCTGTACGCCAGTGGAGGCCGCAGAAGTGGCAGGGGTGTTACTTGCTGTTGTGCCGGTATATGGCGGCCGAGTACCGGAGGTGGCGCTGGAGCGTCTGCGGATGCTGAAGGGGCAGGGCGCTCCTGCTGTAGCTGTGGTGGTTTATGGTAATCGTGCCTATGAGGATGCGCTGCTGGAACTGCACACGGAACTGACGGCTAATGGCTTCAAAGTGATAGCTGCTGCGGCATTCATAGCGGAGCATTCTATCGTGCGCAGTATCGCTGCCGGGCGTCCGCATGCTGCGGATTGCGAGAAAGCTGCTGCTTTTGGCCAAGCGGTAGAGGAGAAACTGCGGGTCGGGAACATGAGCACAGTATGCGTCCCCGGTAATATGCCGTATCGTGAACGCCCGCAGATGCCTGTTGCGGTGCTGACGCTGGATTCCTGTCGCGGTTGCGGACGCTGCGCTCGCTTGTGCCCGACCGGTGCGATACCGGCAGAGGCTCCGGAGAAAACGGATTCCGCCAAATGTATTCTCTGTATGCGCTGCGTGAGCGTCTGCTTCCGTCGTTCGCGTCTGCTGCCACCACCTGCTGTGGAGGCCATGACGCAGCGACTCAACATGGTAGCCTCTGAGCCTAAGCTTCCTGAGTTGTTTATTTAAGTTTGCCGGGGCTCCGGTTTGTTGGCAGCTTGCTCGTGTTCGTGCAAGCTGCTTTCGCTTTTTATACGGTGGCTATGGCCATGGTAATGAAAGCCAGGTGCCAGAGTACTAACGCAACGATGCAGCCGCTGGAGCCGAGGTTGAAGCGATAGGCCACAGCTGCATGGAAGTCTGCAAAGCGCCACCGTTTGATGAGCAGGGACAAAAGCCCATTGAACAGCCCTATGCTGATGGTAAGCCCCAGCATCGCGAGGGCGATGATGTGCAGCGCGCTTTCGGTGGTAGCCGTGTCCTGCGCTGCCTGGTAGATGGCGATGAGAACGCTCAGTAAAAAGCCGAGGTGGCACAGCACGACGACGGCTTTGGAGCTGGAGCCATAGGGGGCGATGCGCTTTTGCAGGTGCTCGCGTTGTGTCGCCGTGAGCTTGCTATACTTGGGGGAGTCGAAGAAGATGGCAGCATCTATTCCGCATTTGATAATATCTGCAATGAAATCGGCAATCATGGCATGTGGGTAAAAATCTAGCGGACGAGGTGTCCGCTAGATGAGTAAGGGGCTGTTATTAGCTGCGCGATTTGATGCCCATGAGCATCTGCGAGTTGTTGGGGAACTTGCGCATGAAGAAGAGCAGGCGCTCCATGGCTTCTTCCGGGCGGTGGTTCACCAGCGCGCGGCGTATGAGCTGAATCTTGGCCAGCATCCACTCCGGCAGGATGAGTTCCTCGCGGCGCGTGCCACTCTTGGCAATATCCACAGCGGGGTATACATACATCTGCGCGATGCGGCGGCTGAGTACTAGCTCCATGTTGCCGGTGCCTTTGAACTCCTGGAAGATGAGCTCATCCATGCGGCTGTTTGTCTCGATGAGGGCTGTGGCCAGGATGGTGAGGGAACCGGCGTGGCGCGTGTTGCGGGCAGCGGCAAACAGGCGGCGGGGTGTCTCCAGTGCCTTGGCGTCGATGCCGCCGCTCATGGTGCGGCCGCTACCGCGGTCGGCGTTGTTGTAGGCGCGAGCCAGGCGGGTGATGGAGTCCATGAGGATGAGGACATGGCGGCCATTTTCCACCAGGCGTTTGGCGCGCTCGACGCACATTTCGGCAATGCGGCAGTGCTCTTTCACACCGCTATCGTTGCTGGAGGCAAAAATCTCTGCCTGGGGCAGGGCGCGGCGGAACTCCGTCACTTCCTCGGGGCGTTCGTCGACCAGCAGTACCATGAGGTGCAGGTCATCGCCGTAGTTCTGAAGGGCACCCTCGGCAATGTGCATGAGCAGCGTGGTCTTGCCGGTGCGGGGCGGGGCTACGATGAGGCCGCGCTGGCCGCGGGCTACCGGGGCTACCAGGTCGAGCGTGCGGGTGGTGAAGCGCTTGGCTTCCGTCTCGAACGCAAGGCGGTGGTTCGGGTTGACGGCTTTCAGGTCTTCAAAGTGAGGGGCGTTAGCGGCTTCCTCGGGGGTGAGTCCATTTACGGCTGTAATGGTGGTGAGCTGGTGGCCGCGTTCGTAGCGTTGTGCCATGCCTGTTACCTGCACGTAGGGGCGCAAATGGTGCTGGGCAATGAGGTCGGCCGGTACGTAAACCGCCTCGTTGGACGGCGCCCAGTCATTCTCCGGCACGCGGATGAAGCCGAAGCCTTTGGGGGTAATTTCGAGCAAGCCGGTCAGCTCAGTCGGTTCGCCCACGGGGACGTAGGCACGGCCGGATTTGGGGATGGGCTCAATCTTTTCGCGCTCGGGCTTAGGGCGCCGCTGCTGCGGGCGCTGGGGGCGGTTGCCGCCATTGTTATTGTAGGGGCGTGCCGGGCGGTCGCCGTTGTTGTAGCCGTGCTCACGGCGCGGACGCATGCCACCCTGGCGGCGGTCATCGGACTGGCCATTGCGGGAAAAGCGCTGCCTCGTGGGGCGTTTGTTGTCATCCATCGGGCTCATCGTGAAAGAACCGATTGCTCGGATTGTGTGTGGTGTTTTTGAAAAAACAGCGGGCGGTTATTCCTGACCGCCCGCTGTATCAGAATGGTGGGCGAGCTTGCTGTATCAGCAAAAAATTACAGCTGCTCGAGAATTTCTTCTGCAATCTCGAAGTTCGAGAACACGTTCATGGTGTCATCGTAATCATCCAGACGCTCGAAGAGGCGCATGACTTTCTGGGCTGTTTCCAGATCCGTGATGTCGGTGGGATTCTGGGCTACGGAAACAAGCTTCATGCCTGTTACGCTCTTGCCGGCGGCGGACAGAGCCTCGCTCAGTGTCTGCACATCCGTCGGGCCGCAGATGAAGGCCCACTCGCCTTCGTTCTCGCCTTCCTCGAACTCATCGGCGCCGCACTCCATAGCGAGCTCCATGGCGCTGTCTTCGTCCAAGGCGGGGTCATTTACCGTTACCTGACCCTTGCGATCAAACTGGTAAGCCACGGAACCGGGGGTACCCATGTTGCCGCCGTTCTTGGAGAAAATGGTGCGAATCTCGGAGGAGCAGCGATTGGTGTTGTCGGTTGCTACCTCAACGATGAAAGCCGTGCCGGCGGGGCCGTAGCCCTCGTAGGTTACCTCCTGGATGGTTTCGCCCTGCAGCTCGCCCGTGCCCTTCTTTACAGCGCGGTCGATGTTGTCTTTGGGCATGGAGGCAGCCTTGGCGCCTTCGATAGCGGCGCGCAGACGCGGGTTGGTGTCTACATCACCACCGCCGCTCTTAGCTGCCAGGGTGATTTCGTGGGAGTAACGGGCGAAAATCTTGCCCTTCTTCGCGTCGGCTGCTGCCTTCGTGAACTTAATTTTGGACCATTTATTATGACCGGACATAGTGTTGAGGTATGTGGGTGAGTGAAAACTGCTGACTGAATGGAGAGAATGCGCCGATGCCGGAGTGCATGGAACTACTGCGACCCGCTGTGAAACTCAGGTACGCTGTCATTCGCCCAAGTGGCAAATGAGAACCGCATCAAGTCAATTTGTGTTGCAATGGGGATTGGCAACAATTTGCGGGTTTGATGAGTCGAGCTGACAGGATTCGAACCTGCGACCTCTTCGTCCCGAACGAAGCGCGCTACCAGCCTGCGCTACAGCTCGATGTCGATAAGCGACGGGGGTATTTTACACAAAAAATCGTGCTTTGCAAGACTAAAGTTGCATT
>JAFOZZ010000030.1 GCA_017390945.1 Akkermansia sp. | reverse complement strand
CGGGGTTCTGTTTTCATTCATTACATAGCAGGGGTTCGGGGCTCCGCGTCTGCGCTTGCTACGCCCTCGCAGGCCGCTGCAACCAATGCTCCCTTGCCACGGCGTAGACCGTCAGGTCGAAGACGGGACCGCCTGCCTACTTTCTACCGCCCGCTCCGCGGGCTCAATAATTCCGCGGGCTTTGCCCGCCTATTAAAATATGAGTTTTTAGAGGTATCCAAATTGTAGATTTTTTCACTCAATGGGGCACCCGCGCAGCTCGGCGAGGCGGCGAATCACCAGCTCTATCACATTGGCAGGGCAAGAGGCGCCGGCCGTCACGCCGATACGCCAGGGGCGGTCGAGCAACTGGGCTTCGGCGGGCAGAGACATCACGAGCTCCTTTTTGGCAGCCAGGTCATAGCAGCGCACAGAATCGAGGCTCTGCAAGCATTCGGCTTCCTTCACAAAAAAGGTCGGCAGTTTTTTGGCGGCGATGTGTGCCAGGTGGGTCGTATTGGAGCTGTTGTAACCGCCAATGATGAACATGGCGTCGAGCGGCTTCTCCAGCAGCTCAAACAGCGCGTTCTGGCGATCCTGAGTGGCGCCGCAGATGGTATCAAAGGCGTGGAAACGGGTATCGTCCCCGTCGCGTTCTGTCACAGCGGCACGCAGCATGGTCTGAATGCGTGCGGTCTCGCTCTTCAGCATCGTGGTCTGATTGGCCATGCCCATCTCGGCCAGGTGCACATCCGGGTCGAAGCCCTCCGAATAGCAACCGGCGAAATGCGCCATAAACGTCTCGCGTTCGGCACGCCCCAGTATATAATCGCAAAGCAGCTGAGCATCCGCCTCGTTAAAAATCACGATGTAGTTCCCCTTACCATCCTCGCCGCAGGACTGAGAAGCAGTCGCCTGGCTTTCCTCGTGCTTGGCCTTACCATGAATAACGCTTGTGATACCCATCTTAGCATAGCCACGCACCTTCTGCCACACGCGGAATACATTGCCACAGGTGGAATCCACCAGCAGCACACGCTTCTGCTCCAGCAGGCGGCGCATGCTTATCGACACACCGAAGGCGGGCATAATTACCACATCTTCCTCTGTCAGCTCATCATACAGCGGGTCGGTCATGTTCCACGGCAGGTGGCGCAGGCCCATAGCGTCCAGGTCTGCATTCACGGCAGGGTTGTGGATAATCTCACCAATCAGCCAGATACGGCGCCCTTCGAACATGCGGCAGGCGGCATAGGCTATCTCGATAGCACGCTTCACCCCATCGCAGAAACCAAAGGCCGCAGCAAGGTGCACCTCCAGCCCATCCAGCACCAGCACATCGCCTTGGGCGCGAATGCTATCTACCAGAGCGCTCTGATACTGCTGCACTTTATCGCGCACCTGAGCCATGATTTCAGGGCGACGCACATTGATGGGTTTACCAGCTGTCATGCGCCCATTGTGCACGCACAACCCGCTGGTGTCAAGAAAAATGGCCTGCGGCGGCATACTTCGCACTTGCAAAACGCAGGCAGGGATAGTACAATGAGGGCATGAATACGACCCCCTTCAGGTGGCTGGCTGTAGTAGTGTGCCTGCTGATGGCTCAGCTGAGCCCCGCTCAGAGCCCCGATATGGCAAATGAGGATCGCGACATGGTGCGAGTGATGCGTCACCCGGACGGCTCCCGCTCCGTGTACAAGCGCCAGATGGGCTGGCGCGGCATGCGCTGCGCCACCTACACGCCCAGTGGCAAGCTTGCAGCCATCAATGACTACACCGAGGGTAAATACGGCCAGCTGGTAGCCTGCGTCATCTACGACAACAAGCGCCAGCCCATCTACAAGGTGTCCTACGGCTATGACGGCCAGGCTCGTCTGATAGAGGAGCGCATGTTCTCCTGCCCCGGCAACAAGCTGGTGCAGCGCGTTATCTACCGCTACGATGCCAATGGCAACCGCGCCAAGCCCCTTATCATCTCCCTCAACAACAGTTCGTCCGGCCTGGCTCCCACCATCACGGATGACGTGACCAACGCTCACCGACAGCTGCGCGGCAACCGCCGCCGCTAATCCCCTACCTCCCCCCGCATATTATCATGGAAACATTCTCCTGGAAAGACAAGGACGCCGATGGCAACAAGGTCATCTACGAGGCCAGCCACTTTGGTGGCTGGTGGCAGCTCACCTGCACTCCCAAGGTAGGCCGCGCCATGAAAGATGAAGTTGCCCCCGAACCGGCAGAGTTCACCGAGGAAATCTGGCAGACGCTGCGCGACCTGCTGTGGCGCAAGTACCAGCGCCGCCGCGTGTCCTGGGCTCTCATCGAGCACATCGACGACATCCTGGCCGGCAAGGCCACCAACGAACGCCGAGACCAGCGCAAGAAATGACCGACGAGGAAATGATTAACTGCCGCGAGCCCGAGCGTCAAATCGAACGGGCTATCGCCGTCATGCACCGCCTGCGCGCCCCCGGCGGCTGCCCCTGGGATGCCGAGCAAACCCACGAGAGCCTCATACCCAACCTGATAGAGGAGGCCTACGAATGCATTGACGCCATCCGCGCCAAAGACTGGCTGCACCTGCGCGAGGAGCTCGGGGACGTGCTGTTGCAGGTGCTTTTCCATGCCGAACTGGCAGAGGAAAATCCCGAGGCTGGCTTTACCCTGGCAGATGTAGCCTGCGAGCTGAGCGACAAGATGGTACGCCGCCATCCGCACGTATTCGGCACCTCGCAGGTCAGCACCAGCGATGGCGTGCTCACCCAGTGGGATGCCATCAAACGACAGGAGCAATCCATCGAGGACAAGCCCTACCTGAAAAACTGTGGCAAGGGGCTGCCGGCACTCCTTCGCGCATTCAAGCTCACCAAAAAGGTAGCCAAGGTAGGCTTCGACTGGCCCGACCACGAGGGCGTGGTGGAGAAAATCCGCGAGGAAACGGCCGAGGTAGCCGACACCCTGCACCTGCCGGACACCGACCCGCAGGTGGAAGAGGAACTGGGCGACCTGCTGTTCACCACCGTCAACCTCTGCCGCCGCCGCGGCATTGACCCGGAGGTAGCGCTCGATGCTGCGAACCGCAAGTTTGAGAAACGCTTCAATCACCTGGAGAAGACGCTCAAAGCTCTGGGCATCAGCCTGGAAGCCGCTACGGCAGAACAAATGGAAGCCGCCTGGCAACAGGCCAAAACGCAGGAAAAATAAATAATTTCCGGCAAACACCCTCCTGCTATGATTCGCCGCCTCGCAGCCCTGCTCTGCTGTCTCATTGTTGCAGCCTGTACAACTGAGCGCACGGAAATAGAAGAGCGCCCTGCCAATCCCCTGGTGAAAGAACCCGGGCAGGAGCTGGCAGGCTTCACCGCCAATCCGCTGTTACCCGGCGGAGGCGGGCTGGGGGCTGAGACGATGAATGTCACCACCGAAGAAGAGCTCAAGAAAATCGACAACGGCGCGGAAGGTGAGCTCATCTGGACCGACCCCGACAACCCGGACGCCGATATTCCGGGGCTGACAGCCGCCTTCGAAAATCGCCGCAAGGGTAACGGCTGGCTCAATGACCTGGGACGCGGCATCAAACTGGCCAAGCGCGAAGGGCGTCCGCTGCTCATCTGGTTCCACAATTCCGTCACCAGCCCCAAGAGCAAGCAGCTGGCTCGCCACCTGCTGGAAACCGAGAAGTTCGACATCTGGAGCCAGGACCGCATCATCCGCGTCAAGCTCGATGGCGGAGCCGGTATGGATGAGACCTCCGGCAACACCGCCCGCTACAGCACCAGCTCCATCACCAACCTCGCCCGCCGCTACGGCCTGCAACACATCCCCGCCCTCGTCGTCATCAATCCCCGCGGCAAAATCTGCACGCGTATCGATGGCTACAACGGCTTCCTGTCCGAGCTGGAAATCCAGCTGGAAAACGGCGTCTTACACGCAGAGGCAAGCTACGAAGACTACAAGAAAGAACTCGCAGGCAAGGGCTACCGCGAATGGACATCCCGCAAGGGCGAAAAACTTTTTGCCAAGCTCCAGCGCTACGATGAAAAGAAAGGCGCCGTATACCTGCGCGAACCCGGTGGCCGCGTGTCGCGCACATCGCTGGCACGCTTCTGCAAGGCCGATATTGAGCTACTGGATGCCCACGCCCGAGGCGAGCAGCCATAAGCGCCACCATTTTTCATCCTCATACACGCATGAGCAAATCCGACAGCACCAAAGCGCAGATTATGCGCGCAGCCATTTCTCAGTTCACACGGCTGGGATTTGAAGGGGCAGCCATGCGCGAAATCGCCAATGAAGCACAGGTAAATATCGGCCTGATTCGCTACCACTTTGGCAATAAGGCGGATTTGTACCGCGACACCCTCGCTTTCGTGTCCGAGCAATACAACGAGGTATGCCTCGCAGCCCTGCAACAAGCCCGCGACACCGGCAGTGTTGAGGAGCTTATCTACTCCTGGCTCGCCGCCCCCATCATCCACTGGCAGGACTCCACCGTTGCCTCCGGCGAAGAGGTGCTCTGCTTCCTCAACAAAATGGGCTACGAGGAGCCCGAGCTCACTCGCGAGGTGTACGAATCGCACTACTCCTACGCCCTCCAGGAATGGCAGGAGGCCGTGCAGGCCCATTTCCCGGACATGGCACGAGCCGATTGGCTGTGGTGCCTCACCTGCCTGCGCGGCATGTACTTCAACATCGTCGCTCACAACGACTTCACCCTCTGGGGGCTCCCCGCCATTCAGGGCAAAGAACCCGCCATCCGCCGCCTCGCCGCCGATACCGTCGCCCTCCTGCGCACGTATACGGAGAACTGATAATGCCCCGTTGCACCTTATAGGCATACGCCCGCCTAACTAAAACTTGTAGATTGTAGTTCCTCAGACACTTTCTTATTTTGCCTTCATTTCATTGTATGGCATTCTATACATTGTTTGCTCGACAGGGGGCAGAGAATCTGGTAGGATATCGGAGCACTGATATCTAGTACTATGGTTACAACGGAATACCCCTACGGACGCGATTTCCCCATCCTGCGCATCAGCACTGAGCTTTGCAAAGCCGAGATTTCTCTCTATGGTGCTCAGGTGTTGCAGTGGACCCCGACTGGCCACATGCCGGTAATCTTCATGAGCCCCTCTGCCGTATTCCAGCAGGGCAAGGCTCTGCGTGGTGGTATGCCCCTCTGCTGGCCGTGGTTCGGCAAGAACACGGAGGACGCCAGCCTGCCCTCACACGGCGTAGCCCGCATCTCCACCTGGCAGCACGCCGGCACGGAGGAGCTGGAGGATGGTACCGTCAAAATCATTCTGGCTCTGCCGCCCGAGAAGGAGCTCATGCCCAGCGGCGCCGTGATTATCGAATGCGGCAAGGAGCTGATGGTCACGCTGCTGACACTGGATGTGCAGCGCACCATGCCCTTCTCCGCAGCCATGCACACTTACTTTGCCGTAAGCGACTACGAACAGGTGGCTATCACCGGCCTGGAGGAGTGCGACTACATCGAGTTTGCCGAGGATGCCGTACCGCACTGCGAAGACCCGCTCATCCCCGCTGGCCACATCGACCGCATTTACCACCCGGTGGCCGAAGAACAGGAAATCACCATTCACGACCCGGCCTGGGAACGCAGCATCCGCATCTGCCGCGCAGGCTCCGGCTCCGCAGTCGTATGGAATCCCGGTGAGCAGCTGGCAGCCACCATGGGCGACCTGGGCGCTGCGGCCGCCCGCGGTTTCCTGGCTGTGGAAACTGCCGCCGTACCGGCTGAAAACCTGGTACTGCGCTGCGGCGAAACCCACAGCATGACCACCCGCATTCAGGTCATTTCCATTTCGTAATCGCCGGCGCATACCATGACCACCTCCGGCAAACCAGGCTTCTTTCGCAGATGGCGTCGCCACCTGCTGATTGCAGGCATTGGGCTGCCCTTGCTTCTGCTGCTCCCCATTGCAGTAGCAGAACTGTGGACATACGCACTGTCCTCCGGGCGCTGCCACAACAGCCCGGAGCAGTGCCAGGCGGAATCCGTGGGGCTGGTGCTGGGATGCTCCAAATACATTCGCCGAGGGCACCGCAACTACTTTTACCTCAAGCGCATTGAAGCAGCCGCTGCCCTGTGGCGCAGCGGCAAGGTGCGCTGCCTCATCGTATCGGGCGACAATCGAGCGCTCAATTACAATGAACCCCGCGACATGCGCAATTCCCTCATCGCGGAAGGCGTGCCGGCAGACCGCATTGTATGCGATTACGCCGGCATCTGCACATACGATTCCGTAGTGCGTGCCAACCGCATTTTCGGGGCGGAAAAGCTCATCATCGTGAGCCAGGAAAGCCACGCCGAGCGCGCTGTCACCATTGCCCGCCACCTGGATATTGAGGCAGAAGGCCTCAATGCCCCCCTCTTTGCCATCACCCGCAGCGCCCGCCTGCGTGCCTATCTGCGCGAGCGAGCTGCCCGCGTATCGATGGTGTATGATTTACTTACCAACCGCACGCCCCACCACATGGGGCAAAAAGAAACACTGCCGTACTGATACTGTATGAAAAGCCTCATCTCATGCTGTGCAACCGCCGGTGTAGCAGAATGGGTCTGCTGCCCCGGAGAGCTCAACACGCCCCTGCTCACCACCCTGGCTCTATGCCCGGTGGTACACCGCTGGAGCCAGTCCGATGAACGCACCGCCGCCTACTTTGCGCTGGGGCGGATACAGGCCACGGCTCGTCCGGTAGCAGTCGTAGCAGGCTGTGGAGCATCAGCCGCCGCACTAGCTCCGGCTGTGGTGGAGGCCTATTATCAGCGCCGCCCCCTCATCATCATCACGGTAGAGGACAAAGAAAACGCCGGCGGCTCCGGTGCCCCCGGACATATCGAAACAGAGGGACTCTTTGGCATCTATGCTCCCACGATTGAGGTACAACTGCCGTGCAGCGTATCCGACCTGCCCGACCTGGTTGCCACGTGCAGCGAGGGATTTCCCGTGCACCTGAGCCTGCGCCTGACCGAAGGCGTGCGCACCGGTGGCGATTTCACCGGGCTGGAGGTAGCGGAGCCCCCGGCGGCACCGCCCTTCCGAGCCTCGCTGGTAGCGCTGTCGCAAATGCTGCGTTTCCGCGCAATAGAAGGCCTGGTGCTGATGATTGGTGGCCTGAACGCAGATGAACAGGAGCCGGCTATCTGGCTGGCTCGCACCCTGAGAGTCCCTGTGGTGGCCGAGGCTGCCAGCGGACTGCGCGAAGAGCTTGCCCCCTATCTCATTCACGGAGCCGACCTCGTTCTGCCGCGCCACGCTCCGCGCTACGTGCTGCGTATAGGCGATGTACCCACCTGTGCCTTCTGGCGTGCGCTGGAAGAACTGCCCAACACCGAGGTATTCTCCATCACCCGCACCGGGTTCTCCGGTCTGTGCCGCAAGAGCACTGTCATTGAGGGTGAGCTGGAGCAAGTGATGAAGGCTCTGGGCGATGTCCCCCACATTGGCGATACGGAAGGCTACATGCAACGTAGCCGCCGCTGCTCCGGCCGCATCGAAGAGCTGCTGATGGCTTTCCCCGAAAGCGAGGCTGCCATGGTACGCTATTTCTCCAACCAGGCGGGCATTGCCGACGTGCTGTGCCTGGGCTCCACCACCACCATGCGCCTGTGGAACAACTTTGCCCAGACGCAAGTTCCTACTCATTATGTACGAGCCAATAGCGGCACCGGTGGTGCCGATGGCACGGTTTCGGCTTTCCTGGCCAACAGCATTGACGCCGATTATGCCTGCTGCCTGACCGGGGATTTAGCCCTGCTGCGCGACTGTGCCGCCGCCAGCATGGTACCACAGCTTCCCCCGGCTCGCCGTGTCGTTGCCGTGCTCAATAACGAGGGCGCCGGCCAGGCCTACAAGCCCGGTATGGACGATGAGTTGCAGCGCCTGCTGGTACAGCCCCCGGTGTATGACCTGAAGGAGATTGCACACCTGTGGGGTGCTGAGTACTATGCGGTGCACTGCGAGGCAGACTTTGAAGTGCTCGACTCCCTGGAGCCGACAGCCTTTGTGCTGCTGGATATCATGCCGGATGCCGAGCAGACAGCAGCGTTCAACGCACGCCTTGCTTAACCACCATCACTCCGTTGCTGGAGCAAGGGCAGCCTCGACTTTATTGCTGCGGACGTAGCTGGCGGCATCGCGCCCGGCTGCATCCGTAGCAGTCACATCGGCTCCGGCTTGCAGGAGCTGTTGCACAACAGGTGCCGAATCCGCAATCACGGCATGAATAAGGGGCGTTGTCCCCTCGGCATCCGCCAGCCTGGCAGATGCGCCGCGTTGCAGCAGCAACGCAACAGTCTTCTTCTGCGCATTCTGAGCAGCAGCACACAGCAAAGTGGTGCTATCCACCGCTGTATCAGGCGCGACACCCGCCACCAGCAGACGCTCCAGTACGCGGTCACGCCCATTCTCCGCTGCGCGGCGTGCCGCCTCATGCAGCTGCTGCGCCGGCACCGGAGTACCACAGGTCAGCACCTTTTCCACCACTCGCAGACGCCCCACCGAGGCCGCGACCGTCAACAAGGAATCGCCATTTTCATCCACAGCCAGAGGGTCGCCACCCGCTGCACAGGCAGCTTCCAGTCGCTGCAAGTCGGACAATTCACCCTCCTCCGATGCGGAGCCGCCACTCACCACCCACACACAGCTACCGAGCACCAGGTACACCATGGCCCACACCGTGCTCATGAGTGCACGGCGGCGTGACATGGCACGCGCCACAGCTAAAGCAGCATCCACAACAAAAGCAGTCACGCACAATGCCAGCAACCAAGCATCCCACGATACCGCATTTCCCAGCCCGCTCATGCGACAAGCCAGCAATATCACTACAACTAACAATAATAACGGATTGGCGTAATCTCTCATTCTGACTTCTTATAGCAAACCCACCCTGCCCCTGCAAGCAAAAAATTAAACTTGACCAACATGGGAAGCAGGCGTATAGTGGCCGCCGTTATGAAAAAGCTGGTGATGCTGATAAGCGCCCTGTGCATGCTGATGCTACTGAGCAACTGTAGCACTCCGCAAGGCACATCTGAGGGACCAGTCGTGCTGGACATAGGCCACTATGTCGGCATGGGCGGCGCCACGTCCCAGCGCCCCGTCAACGGCCAGCGCATTCAGGAAGTAAGCTGGTGGTACCAATACGTGTACTACACCCGCAAAGTCATTGAGCATTACGGCTACAAGGTCTATGTAGTGAACCGAGGCAATGCCCCCAGGGATCCGCAGCTGGCCGCCTGGGCAAACCGCGCCGGAGTACGCCACCTGGGCAAACCCGATGGCGGGCGGCGCTACCCCTCCAAGTATTTTCCGGACCGCGTAGCCTGCGGTATCATCAGCGCGGATTACGCCATCTATCGCCGCGCCAGCTGTGCTGTATTCCTGCACCATAACAGCACACGCGGGTGGAAGCGCCGCGGCGGCTCCAATAGCCTGATTATCTGCAATAAGCACAATGGCAATCTGCTGGCAGGCTGCATGAGTGAAACCCTGAACAAATACGTACTCAACCGCGAGCTCCCCAATAAGGGAATCAAGTGCCGGGTGGAAGTACGCAGCAAGGATGCCAGCCGCTCAGCAGGATGGATGAACGCCTGCGATGACGCCGGCATCCCCGCCGCGGTTGTCGAGGCTGCTTTCCTGAACAATGCCGCCCACGTGCGCTACCTGAGCAACGAAGCGTCTGCCCGCTTTTACGCGCAAGCCGTTGGCTATGGTATTGTCACTTACCTGAAACGCTACGGCCACACGCCCCGCCACTACAGAGCCGACACCAACCAACCCGACCAGGGCTCCTATGGCTATGCAAGGGAATCCCGCCGCGACCCCGTGCCGGGCGCGCGCTGGCTGTGGTAATCAAGCCTCTGTCATGACCGGCAAACGTACACAATAAAGCCTTGCGGGAACAATCGCGCGCGCGTATAATGCGCCCATGCCAACGGTCAATTTATCTCTCGGCTCGCGCTCCTACTGCGTGCATGTGGAAAACAACTCACTGAAAAACGTGGGGTACCTTACCGGGCGCCTGCGTCTGAGTGGCAAAGCCGCCGTTATCAGTGACAGCAATGTTTGCCCCCTCTATGGCGACACCGTGATTCAGAGCCTGGAGGACGCCGGCTTCAGCACTTCCCTGCATGTATTCGAAGCAGGCGAACAGAGCAAAAACCTGCAAACGGTCGAGAAGATTGTGAACGAAATGGTCGCCGCCGGACATGACCGCAGCAGCTTTGTGGTAGCGCTGGGTGGCGGCGTGGTAGGCGATATGGCAGGCTTTATCGCCTCCATTTACTACCGCGGCATTCCCTTCATTCAGGTGCCGACCACAGTAATGGCTCAGGTCGACAGCTCGGTCGGAGGCAAAACTGCCGTTGATATCGCAGCTGGCAAAAACCTCATTGGCGCGTTCCATCAGCCCAGACTCGTTGTAGCCGATCCCACCACTCTGCTTTCCCTGCCCGACCGCGTACTGCGTGAAGGTATGGCCGAAATGGTAAAACACGCCGCTATACGCGCCCCGCGCATGCTGCGCACCCTGCGCCACCTGGCCAGCGAAATCGGCATAGGCTTCTCCCTCAATACCATTGAGCAGCTGCCCGGAATCATCGCCGAAAACATTGCCATCAAAGCCCGCATCGTCGAAGAAGACGAAAAGGAAACCTGCGGTGTGCGCGCGTTCCTGAACCTGGGGCACACCCTCGGCCACGGCATCGAGGCCAGCGTCCCCTACGGCGAACTACTGCACGGCGAGGTAGTCAGCCTCGGCCTGCGCGGTGCCTTGTGGCTGAGCCACAAATACTGCGGGCTGCCCCACGCCGCCGAACGGGAAATCCTCGACACCCTCAAGGCACTGGAGCTACCACTCACACTGCCGGAGAATGTCACCGCCGAGCGTGCGCTGCAATTTACCGCCAGCGACAAAAAATTCAGCGGTGGCAGCATTCGTTTTGTCCTGCTGAAGGAGCTGGGCGAGCCCCTGCTCTCCGGCGATGTAACAGCCGATGACCTGGCAGAAGCCATGCAGCTGCTCACCACCCAGCCCTGAGACGTTTTTCCTACTATTCACAACTCGTAACTCGTAATTCGTAACTCCAATGACTGATCCCCGCACCACCCAGCTCGCAAAGAGCCTCATTAGCCACTCCTGCCACGTGCAACCCGGTGAGCACGTACTGCTGGAGATTATCGACGCCCCAGATGAAATCGCCATCGAGCTCATCCGCGCTATCCGCGAAGCCGGCGCCCACCCCCACATCAACCTGCGCCACAGCCGCGTGACCCGCGAAATGCTGGCAGGCGCTACCGATGAGCAGTACGAAAGCATCGCCCGCCTCGAACTGGCTGAAATGCAGGAGATGGATGCTTACATCGCCATCCGTGGTGGCAGCAACAGCTTCGAGAATTCCTCCGTTGCCGCCGAATCCATGCAGTTGGCCATGAAACACATGCGCCCCGTTCATAATCAGCGAGTATGCAAAACTAAGTGGTGTGTGCTGCGCTGGCCCACCCCCAGCATGGCGCAAGGTGCCGGCATGAGCACCGAGGCATTCGAGAACTTCTACTTCCGCTGCTGTCTGGCTGATTACGATGCACTGAAGCAGGCCATGGACAAGCTGGCCGAACGCATGATGAAGACCGACATCGTTCACATCGTCGGCCCGGGCACCGACCTGACTTTCAGCATTAAGGGTATGCCCGCCATCCCCTGCGCCGGTGAAATGAACATTCCCGATGGCGAGGTATTCACCGCCCCCATCAAAGACAGCGTAAACGGCACCATCCACTACACGGCGCCCACGCTCTTCCAGGGCATCCCCTTCGATGGCATTCGCCTGACTTTCAAGGACGGCAAGATTGTCGAGGCTCACTGCAACGGCAACGAGGACGCCCTCAACAAGATTCTGGACTCCGACGAGGGCGCACGCTTCATCGGCGAGTTTGCACTGGGCGTCAACCCCTTCATCCTGAAGCCTATGCGCGACATCCTTTTCGATGAGAAGATTGGAGGTTCCTTCCACTTCACCCCCGGCCAGGCTTACGAGAACTGCGACAACGGCAACCGCTCCCAGGTACACTGGGATATGGTGTGCATTCAGCGTGCCGACTACGGCGGCGGCGAGATTTACTTCGACGGCGAACTTATCCGCAAGGACGGTATTTTCACCGACCCGGAGCTGGCTATCCTCAACCCCATAATGGACTAATACCATGACTGACCCGCGTTATCAACAACTGGCCGACCAGGTAGTAGGCTACGCCGTTCGCGTACAGCCCGGTGAGCACGTCAACCTGCGCATGCTCGATATTCCTGATGCGATGGTGGTGGAGCTTATTCGCTCCGTGCGCCGGGCTGGCGGCATTCCCCATGTGGATATTACCCATGCTACTGTTAACAAGGAGCTCCAGATGGGGGCTACTGAGGAGCAGTACGAGCTGGAAGGCCGCTACCGCATGCAGCGTGCTCAGGATATGGATGTCAACATCGTGTTCTATGCTGACTACAATAGCTTCGAGTCTGCCGATGTACCCGCAGAGTGCATGAAAATCGTCAGCAAGCACTTCAAGGCTGCCAGCGACTTTACTGTCAATAAGCGCAAGTGGACGATTCTGGCATGGCCTACCCCCTCCATGGCACAGGCCGCCGGCATGAGCACGGAGGATTTCGAGGACTTCTACTTCCGCTGCTGCCTGGCAGACTACGCCGCCATGAAGGAGAGCATGGGACACCTTAAGAAAATGATGGAAAGCACCGATGAGGTACGCATCGTCGGCCCAGGTACTGACCTGACCTTCAGCATTAAGGGTGTACCTGCCATCATTTGCGCCGGTGATTGCAACATTCCTGACGGCGAGGTATACACCGCCCCGATTCGTGAGAGCATTAACGGCATCATTACCTACAACGCCCCCACCATCTACCACGGCATTCCGTTCGATGGGGTATCCTTCCGCTTTGAGAACGGCAAGATTGTCGAGGCTCATTGCAACGGCAACGACGAGGCGCTGAACAAGATTCTCGATACGGATGAAGGCGCACGCTACATCGGCGAGTTTGCACTGGGTGTGAACCCGCACGTGCTTAAACCCATGCGCGACATCCTCTTTGATGAGAAGATTGCAGGTTCCTTCCATCTGACTCCCGGCCAGTGCTATGACGAAGCCCCCAATGGCAACAAATCCGCCATTCACTGGGACCTCGTCTGCATTCAGCGCCCGGAATACGGCGGTGGCGAAATCTATTTCGATGGTAAGCTCATCCGCAAGGACGGTATCTTTACCGACCCGGAGCTGAGCATCTTCAACGCAGCCTATTAATCCAGTCGCATGAAAAACCCGCACCTCATCCGCCGCACCGTCGACCACGTAGCCCGCAACCGCTACCGCTACGTTACTGCGGCACTGTTGTTCCTGGTGTGCCAATGGTTGGTAGTCAGCTTTGGCGAATGGGGTGCCGGGCGACTGGAATGCAACACGACCCAGCTCCCGGCAGACGCCCTGCCAGGAGCGGGATCGCTGCGCATCGCCCTTATTACCGATGTGCACAACAATCCGGGCATGTTCTCGGAGGTGGTCGAGAAGCTGCGCCAGCAGAAACCCGACCTCATTATCCTGGGGGGCGATCTGGTAACAGCCGATGAGCGATTCCGCCGCACACGCTGGGCTGTGAACAGCATGCGAGAACTCACCCAGATAGCCCCCACATACGCCATACTGGGTAATCACGACTACGAAAAACAGGAACAAGTGGAGCGCGTACTGGCAACAGCCGGTGTCCCCCTGCTCCGCAACAAGTCGGTAGACTGGACGACGCCCTCCGGAGCTCAGTTACGCATTGTCGGGCTGGGTGACTGGAACGAGGGCGATGAGCGCCCCCAGGACTGCCTGAGCCCCGCCTCGCAAGACACCACACCGGTGCTCCTGCTCTCGCACGACCCGGAAAGCCGCTGGCAACTGGAGCAATATGACTGGGACCTCATGCTCAGCGGCCATAATCACGGCGGGCAAATTGGTATTCCGTTCACCGATATCTACATCAGCTTCCGCTCCTCGATGCCCGCAGGGCTTTTCTCCTTCGCTGGCGGGCGCCACATCTTCGTATCCCGTGGCACGGGTAGCATCAAGGGCATGCGCTTCTTCTGCCCCCCGGAAATCAACATTCTTGAGCTGAAATAAGCTCAGTCCTGCTTTTGCTCTACGGCCGGCTCCTTGGAGTCCATGTTAAAATCGCGCTTGATGGCGACCGAAAGCATCTCATAGCCGACATACAGGAGAACGAGAGTGCCCACCACACAAATAGCATTCACCATGCGACCCAGAACCTTTTCCGGCATCACAAAGCTCAGCAGATAAACGGCGGCCACGGCAATTACCATACCGACCAGCCAGGGGATGGCACCAGCAATATCCTCCTGAGACAAAGCAAAATGCATAACAGCAGGCGCAGCCCCCAGCAAAGCGATAGCTCCCATGGCGTCCCACTTATCAAAGGTATTAAAATCTTCCGGTTCCTCCTGCATGTCGCCCATGAGTATACTCTGCCCCCATGGCTTTGGCAATACTTTTATGTGTAACCGAGCGACAATCCATCTTTTTGCACACATTGACCTTGACGTCACAGGGGGATATGCATTAGAATGTACAGCGTTATGACAATGGTGAAGGCTGTTTTTCAGGTAATTTTCGCAATTCTTTTTCTGCTGCTGGCTCAGGTGTGCTGTAATGCCACCAATGGATTGACTACAGCTAACCTCATCGAGGGGCTGCAGCAGGTAGCAAACGCCGACAATACCGTGCTGCTCTGGGGAAGTGTTGTTATTTTGCAACTGGCCGTAATGCGCTGGCTGGGCGGCGTATGGAATGTTATTTTCAGCCTGTTAAGCATTGCCCTCATGGTGGAGCTGGTCGCGATTGCCGGTGGGGTCGAGGCAGCTGTCACGGCACCTCTTTATGCAGAGCTCAAAGGCATGGGTCTTGCCGACATCACCAAGCTCTACCCGGCAGCGTACTGGCTCATCCCCACGCTCTGGCTGCTTGCCTGCCTGAGTGCCCGAGACCAGGTGCGAGTCTTCATTACTGCCGTAGTATGCTACCTGTTGTGGCTTCTGCTCACATGGCTGGGAGCTATGGGTACCAGTACATGGCTGAGCATGGGCGAACCTGCCCCCGAACAGCTGGCCGACATAGCCCGCGCGAATCCATGGCTGCCCTCTGCGGTGCCGGGCTTCTTCCTGCTGGTTTACGCTGAGCTGACGGCTATTTTTGAGGCATGCCTTCCCCATCGCAAAAAGGATAAGGCTCCTAAAAAGGAAACCCCCGCTACAGAAAACTCGAAATGAAGAAGCTGTACTTCTTCCTGGCTCTGCTGATTATCCCCCTGCTTATTCTGCTGATGAGCCCTACCCCTGATGCAGCAGAGAATCGTGTTGCAACAGCAAAGGAAAATGTAGCTCCTGCGCTGGCGGCACATTTTGGCAAGCCTGTTTTCATCCGAATCATCAAGGAAGATTACGAACTGGAGCTCTGGGTTCAGGAGCCGGATAGCACTTGGCGTATCCTCAAAACCTATGAGATAGCCGGCATGAGCGGCAACATAGGCCCCAAAACAGCAGAGGGCGATGAACAAGCTCCTGAAGGCTTTTACAGGGTATATCCCCACGCCATGAACCCTCGCAGCTCATACCACCTTTCTTTCAACATAGGCTATCCTAATCACTACGATCGGTCTCTTGGTCGCACGGGCTCCTACATCATGATACACGGCAGTGATGTATCCATAGGCTGCTTTGCCATGACGGATCCCGGCATCGAGGAAATTTACAATCTGGTCAACGAGGCATTCCTGGCAGGCACAAAAAACGTACCGGTACAGGTCTATCCCTTCCGCATGACACCGGAGCGTATGAGCGAGGAGGCTAATAGCAAGCACTATGGCTTCTGGCAACATTTGCTACCGGGATGGCAATACACGGAATCCCACCAAAAGCCCTATGACGATGCCGATACTCGCCTCGACTGATTGGGTAACAAGCTCCCCTTACACGATTCTGCTCATTTTTGCACTACTACCGCTTGTGGTAGCGGCATTTCTGTTGCATTTCAATGATGAAGAAACTCGCCACAACGGCGTAGCTCTCTGCATAGGGTGCACGCTTGCAATGCTTATCTGCTTTGTTGTCATGCTGATTTTCGGGATTGAACCTGCTGACCTGCTGGAACGCCAGACAAGCTACACCGGCAGGCGAAATCCGCGTGTTTATCTCTACTTACTGCTCTGGCTGGCATTTGGCAAGCTCATCTCCATCTATATATTAAGGCTCTTCTACCGCTGGCGCGACAGAAGAGCCCAAAATGAGGATGAGGAGGAATAAGCTCGTGATTATTCAATCTCGATAGTATCCTTGGCGCGGCGCTCATCGCGCTTCTTGTTGCGCTTCTCCTTATCTTTGGCACGTTTGGCCTCACGAGCGGCCTTGCGCTCCTCGGGAGTGAGCTTGTGCTTCAGATTGCCCCACAGGTTCACCAGCGTGGGGGAAAGCTTGCCGTAATCGGTCGTATTGTCCAGCTTGTTCACCTTCTTAATAAAACCTTTGAGCTGATTTCCGGGAATCGCCTCACGGCGGGACTGACCAATAAGCAGATTGTACACAGCCTGGCGGTCGCGGGGACGCAGAGCTTCATCTTTGAATACGGCCTCGCAATCCTTACGCATCTGCTGATAGTCGGCCTCAAAATCAGGCTTCAGGAAGCCGTCCGGCGTATCCAGCTGCTTGTACATGAACTGCAGAGCATCGAACTTGTGGCGACGGATAGCGCCCAACTTGTCGGTCGGGTCCGCCAGCTCCAATTCCTGCATCAGATTATTGGGCTTTGCGATAGGCAGATCAGCCACCTCAGCCAGGATTTTCGCCTTTTCCTGACCAATCAGCGGCTGAGCCTTAGCCATAAGCTCCTGCTGCTTCCGCAGAGCCTGCACATACTTGGCTATATTCTTCACGCCTTCTGTGCACTCGTCATCAGAGCCGAGATAGTCGGCCCCCTGGAAAGAGGCATATTGGCGGCCATTCTTATCGAAGAACATGACGGTAGGACACACCATAAACGGAGGCTCGGGCATGTTGCCACGAATCTCACCGGCTTCACCAGCGCCCTTTGCGGTGTCCTTCTCATAAAACGGCACAGCTACCATAACAGCGTTTCCTGCGGCTTCCTCTGCGGCGGGAGAGCGCCAGAAGCTGTTAAGCAGGTCAACGCTACGCTGGTTCCAGTCCGGGCCGTAGCAATAGGCCACCACTCCATCATCCCCTGCTTTCTCCAGCGCCTCGCTGAACGTGCGGGCTCGCTGTGCGGCATCGGCAAATGATGCCAGCAGAAGAGCAACAGCTACTAAAACCTTACTTGACTTTCTTGTTATCATACACTAATACAGCTTTGAAGTTAATACCGACAAGCTGGTCTTCGCCGGAATCAATACGAATGAACTTGGCCGTAGGATGGCTGCGCTTAATGCAGACACGAATGCACGGCTCCTTGGAGCCATCCGGCAAATCGGTCAGCTTCTTCCAGCTCTTACCATCAGCCGAAATCTCGATGCCCCAGGTGCGATAGGAACCGCAACCATTGGTGGGAACAATGACGATTCCGCCAATGCGAGCTTTCTTGGGCAGCTCAATCGTGACCTTCTGGTGCTTACCAAAAGCAGAGTAGATGTGACCGCCCTTCTCTGTAAGAGCTGCGGCGTGGTGAATGATGCTGCTCTGGTCGTCATTATACTTGCTCAGAGTTACCAGGCCACCGGCCGATACCAGATTGCCCCCAACCGGCTCAAAATCTGGCATGCTCTTGCCGGCATCCAGGTAGTCGGCGCTCCACTTGTTGGCCAGCTCAACGTCACCAATCTCCTCAGCGCCACGAATCACACCGCAGGAGAGCAAGTCCTTGGCCTCGGGATGAGCCTTCACGGCTTCGTCGATATGAGCCATCAGCTTCTTCATGAAGGGCTTACCCTCGCCATGTGCCGTTTTGATAGCCCAGGCAATCATCTGGCAGAACTCCGGATGCTTCGCCACATTCTCCACCAGAGTCGTCATAAACGCATCCTTGTGCGTGCGGGACTTACCGAGCGCACCGTACTGCATATCCAGCAGCAGGTGGAAATCCCACTGAGCTTTCTCGTTGGTGTTAATGTTCTTAAAATAAGCCTCGAAGGCAGCCAGCTTCTGCTTGGGTGAGCGCATGGCCTTCAGCATGGTCGGATAAATGCGCTCACGCAGGAACTTGGCACACATCTCCGGGTGCTCCGGCGTGATGGACTGGCAAACGAAATCATTTACACCAAGCCACTTACGAGGACGCTTACCGAGAGAACGCGCGGCGGTATCCATATAGTATGTCCACACCGGCTGGTAGAGCGGCTGCATCTGCACAGCCATCTCGTAGAGCTTCAGAGCGTTGACAGGGTTGCGGTGCTCCGAGAGCATGGTAGCCAGGGTGCATACCATCTGCGCATCGCGTGTAATTGCCCCCTGCTTGTACATGGCGGTCTGCATCTGGAGAGCGCTCCAGGTATACTCACCCCAGGTATTCCAGTGCGGGTGGCGGTCTTCGGAGAGGGAGTTGGCTCCACGCCACTCACCGTCAATGTAAACAGCGTAAGCACAGTGGCCGGGCTCGCCCATGGTGAAAGCCGGCACACCATTGGCACATGCAGCAGAGGTACCAAAGTGTGACAAGCCACCGCACACAGCGCCTACATCGCGGGTCTCCTTAGCAAAGTTGCCCGGATAGAGTACATCGAAGGGCTGGTAATACCACTGCGAGAAAATGGAGTCTCCATACACGTTCGTCGGCAGGTAGGGTACTTGGTAAGCCATTCCCGTGTAAGCACGAGCCGGTGCCGCGCAATTATCGCGCAGCCAGCACATCGTGCTGGCGGTACCGAAGGGGCTGTTGCCCTTCCAACCACAGCAGTAATGCAGCAACCAGGTGGGCAGAGTGGCAAAATAGCCGTTGAGCTTATTACCGTCAATACTCTCTGCAAAGAAAAGGTAACGCTCGCGCGCGGCGCGGTAGATATCCTGCTTATTCTTACCACGCTTCTTGTCACCCGGCAGAGTCGGCATGATGTAACCCAGATCCTTAAAGCTTTCCAGCTCTTCCTTGGACAGCTCGCGCTCCTCACCATACCAGCCATTGCGGGTAAACTGAGTGGCAATGGCACCGGCCACACGACGCTTCAGCCCCTGCTTGCCGGTATCGCCGTCCTTCAGCACCTCCTCATCCATGTGGGGGTCGACCTGACGGAAATGAGCCAGCATGGACAACGCCACCTCAGCCTGGGACAGCTCGCCATCGTACACAAAGCCCGTCAGCCACTGCAAATCATTGAGCAACGGAGCAAGCGAATTGCGAGCATTTCGGTCTTTCATCAACTTGGACAGCGCCTCCAAATTGCTGCGATGCAACAGCTCCCACTGTGCCAGCATCAAACGCACCTCGGGGTTCTGCAGATAAGCCTCAATTTTCTCCTGACTTACGCCCTTCAGACGCGAGCGAAGACGCCCGGCCAAACGACGCTTCAGCACCTTGGGCTGTTTCCATACAGCCGGACTGATTTTGCCGGTGTAGTTAGGCTCATTCACCGGACGCAGGCCATCATCCTCACCAAGCGTCTCAGTCTTGCGACGGTACCTCACTATGCGCTCCGGAGTAATATTTTCGCCCTCCGGGTCATCTACTTCCTCAATATCCTCTTCTTCGCCATCCTCGAAAGCATCGGGGTCGTGAGCATCAGCAAAGCGATCAAGCCCATCATCGGGGTCTTCGGACCAATCAAATTCCTCGCCCGCAGCCTCGGCTGGCTGTTCGGGAGTCGTTGCCTCCACCACCGGTTCCTCCTTAGGAGCCTCTGTAGCATCAGCCTTAGGCTTCTTGGGCTTTTGAGTTGCCACGCGCTCACCATAAATGGCTTTTTGCAGAGCAGGCAACAACCCCGGAGCTGTCAGGTATCCACCTGCCAGGCCAGCAGCCAGCGTTATCAGAAAGACGTATTTGGGCTTCATCTCCCTTACTAATTAGCACATTCCCAGCTCGCTGTCAAGGCAGTTTTAGATAGAAAGCAGGATAATACAGCAAGCGTTTTTGAGCTGCGACAGAAGGAAAAAATCATTTTCAGCATTTACATCGACTCGATATTATGCTAACCTACATTACAGGACTTACATAACAGTATGAACACGTCTAATAAAAACGCCTGTAGTCTTTGCGCCCATCTGGACGGAGAATTCCGAGGAACCGCTATAATCGCGATTATTGCAGCCATTGCATGTATCATCGGCGCCATTATCCTGCCCGAATCCATGGGTGGCAAAAATGCGCTTCCAGAGTATTGCCAGCTCGCGCTTGTCGTTGTTGGTGCCATCTTTGCCTTCAGCGCTAATAACAACAAGACGTTCTACAAGTTCGTATTTTGGGTGATGGTGTTGATTTTCCTGCGCGAAATCAACTACGGGCGCACCCTTCCCTGTTTTGCCGACCCGGACAATCCCGAAAAGTTTAAGAAGTGGAAAGACATTCCCTACGGCTGGCTCGCCCACCCGCTGATTGGCCTGTACATCGCCTCTCTGCTTGCTTTCTTCATTTGGAAAAAGCTCTACCTGACCACTTGGGAACTCCTGAAGACGGCTCGTATTCCTGTATGGGAAACAGCAATTCTCGTTCTGGCTGCCGTCATCGCCCAGGTCACTGAGCGCATGTTCCACAGCGGTTGCGTAGAGGAGTTCTTCGAGCTTACTTTCTATACTGCCTTCATTTGCCTCCTCTGGCGCTTCACCCGTGGGCACTACAAAACCCTTCCGGAAGCAACCGAAAAATAATCTTCTCCGAAACTCGTTCAATTAGGCGCCGTCATGTCTAACGATAATGCCGCAGCTTCTATTTCAGTTATTGTTCCGGTTTACAATGTGGAACAATACCTGAAGCCCTGTTTAGAATCCCTCATCGCTCAGACGTTTGAGAATTGGGAGGCTATTTGTATCGATGACGGCGCCACTGACGGCTCCGGAAAGATTCTGGACGATTTTGCTGCGTCAGATTCCAGATTCAAAGTTATTCACAAGAAGAACGGCGGAGTATCAGCAGCACGTAATGATGGGTTGGCAGCAGCTAGTGCGCCGTACATTACGATGATAGATTCTGATGATTACTTTGATTCTAATCTTCTTCAAGAATTGTATGATGCGGCTTCAGCTTCTAATAGCGACCTAGTATGTTGCAAAATGAAGAAAGTTTATCCGAATGGGCGAGTTAAGGATGAAAAAACAATCTTCCCATCAGGAGAACACGCAGCCACTCCCGAGAATATTTTTAAATTCCGCATGCGCGGCCCTGTTGGCAAACTTTACAAACGAGACATCATAGAGAAACACAATCTCCGCTTTCCGATTGGCATAAGCATTTGTGAAGATGATGTTTTCGTGGTTTCTTACTGGTCGCACATCTCCAAATTCACGATGGTAGATAAAGCATTGTACAATTATGTACAATCCGATACCTCTGCTCTTCGTTACAAGTTAAGAGGCAGATTGCCCTATGACTCCTACGAGCGAACCTTGGATGTACCGCGTCTCATTTTCGAGCATATCTGTTCGCACCAGAAAGACGAAAACGCATTGCAACAATGGGGCAAATGCCTTATCAAAAAACTCTTTATATTGTCTGCCTGGATGCAGCTGCGCTGCAATAATCCGGAGTACATGAAGCGCCTCAAAGCGTATGAAAGCCGCGTATGCGAGGTATTTCGTCCCTACGTTAGCACCACGCAGATATTTTTCGCACATCTGCCGAGTGCTATCCACCTGCACAGCAAGCTATTACTGAATAAGTTAACACGTAGAGGCTAATGGCGCCGCCTGGGGCAAGCATCTCATTCCCCCGGTTGATACATAAGAAAAAGCACACAGTCCCTCCTCCCTCAAAGCCCCCGGCTAACCGCCGGGGGCTTTTTAGCGCTCAAAAGGCAGTGTCATATTTGCGAGCAAAGCTTTCCGACGTTTGACACCCGAGGGGTGAATGTGATAAAATGCACCTTGTAATGGAGACTCTCTACATATTGGATGGCATGGCGCTGATGTACCGCGCCTTTTACGCATTTATCAACGCTCCCATGCGCACCTCCGGCGGGTTGAATACATCTGCCATGTTCGGATTCACCAATACGGTGCTGTCTCTCATTGAAAAGGAAGCCCCCACGCACATCGTCGCCTGCCTGGACCCCTCCGGCCCCACATTCCGCCACGAGCAATTCCCTGAATACAAAGCTAACAGACAGGCAATGCCACAGGAGCTGCGTGACTCCATCCCATGGATTATACGTATATTGGAGGCCATGCGCATTCCTGTTGTGCGCGTGCCGGGTTACGAGGCGGATGACCTCATCGGCACCTTCACCCGCCTGGCTTCCGAACGCGATGGCATGCATGCCTACATGGTCTCGCTCGATAAAGACCTGGGGCAATTGCTCTCCCCGAGCTGTTCCTTCCACAAACCGGGCAAAAAAGGCGCCGATTTCGAGGTTATAGGAGAGTCCGCTTTCCTCGAAGAGTGGGGAATCTCCACGCCCGCCCAGATTATCGATATCCTTGCTCTCATGGGTGATGCCAGCGATAATATCCCGGGCGTACCCGGCGTGGGGGCAGTCACTGCGCGCAAGCTGATAACACAGTTCGGCAGCGTGCAGAATATGCTGGAGCACACGGACGAAATCAAGGGTAAGCTCCGCCAGAAAGTGGAGGAAAATGCCGACAAAGCTCGTCTTTCCTACGACCTCGCGACAATTCGTCGAGACGCCCCCCTGCCCATCAGCATCGATGACTGTGTACGCAGCGGTTACGACATCCCGGCACTGAGAGCCATTTTTGCCGAGCTTGAATTCCGCGGTTTGGACAAACGCATAGGCGCAGCTGCTCCGGATGACCTCTTTGCAGCAGCAGCCACTGCGAATGCGACAACAGATGACGGCCTGCAACAGCTGGATCTTTTTGCTGCGGCCCCAACACTGGCAGACATCACCACGACTGCACATACCTACAAGCTGGTGAGCACGGAGGCAGAGCAAGCAGAACTCGCCCAGGCCTTGTTGCAAGCCCCACGCTGGGCCTTTGATACAGAAACGACAGGCCTGGAGCCTTTGCAGGACAAAATGCTGGGTATGTCTTTCTGTATCACTCCGGGAGATGCTTACTACGTTCCTGTAACTGATGGGCGATGCCCGGATGCATTCCTGCCTGCGTTTGCCGGAAGCGCAGAAAAGGTAGGCCTCAACCTCAAGTTTGATTTGCAGGTACTGCGAACAGCCGGTGCCGATGTGAAAGGGCCGTTCTTCGACGTCATGCTGGCACACTGCGCCCTCTACCCCGAGCTGCGTCACAACATGGATGACATGGCGGAAGCCCTGCTCACCTACAAAACCGTGCGTTTAGCCGACATTGCAGGTACAGATTGCAACACAGCCGCCGTCCCGGTAGAGCAAATGGCAGACTATGCAGCGGAAGATGCCGATGTCACCCTGCAACTGGCCGACATCCTGGCTCCGCAACTCGAAAGCGAGGGACTCAGCGCTCTGATGAGCGAGATTGAGTTCCCCCTGGTGCCGGTATTGGCAGATATCGAAATGGAAGGCATGCGCGTGGAGCCCGAGCAACTGATGGCGGCATCTGCGGCTCTCGCCGAAAGAATCGAGACGATTCATTCGCGCATCGATGAGGTAATAGGCCGCCCCATTAATCTGAACTCACCCAAGCAGCTGGGCGACCTCCTTTTTGGCGAGCTCAAACTACTGGCTAAGCCCAAGAAAACGAAGGGCGGACAATACGTCACCGATGAAGAAACGCTCCGCAAGCTTGCTCCCACTTTCCCGCTGGTGCAGGATATTCTGGAATATCGCGAGCTCAACAAGCTCAAGGGAACCTACTTGGATGCCCTTCCCCGCTACATTTCCCCGGTCGACGGACGAATCCACTCCTCGCTTCAGCAAATGGTCACGGCTACAGGGCGACTGGCTTCGCAGAATCCGAACCTGCAAAACATCCCCGTACGCTCCGAGGCCGGTAAACTCATTCGCCGCGCCTTTATCGCACGCAACGAAGAATACAGCATCCTTTCAGCCGACTATTCCCAGGTGGAGCTGCGCCTCATGGCCGCCCTCTCCGGCGACCCATCCATGATTTCAGCCTTCACCGAAGGGCGCGACATCCATGCCGAAACCGCCGCTCGCCTATACGGCATCCCCAGCAGCGAAGTCACCAGCGACATGCGCCGAGCAGCAAAGACTGTCAACTTCGGCATCATATACGGCATATCCGCCTTCGGTCTTTCCCAGCGTCTGGATTGCCCGCGCGGAGAAGCCGCGGCTCTCATCGAAAATTACTTCACGCAATTCCCCGGCGTCAAGAATTTCATGGATAAGCTGGTCGAAGATGCACGAGCCAAGGGCTATGCAGAAACACTCTGCGGACGTCGCCGACGCCTGCCAGACCTCGCCAGCAGTAACTTCAACCTGCGAGCCGCTGCAGAGCGCACGGCCATCAACACCCCTATTCAGGGTAGTGCTGCGGATATGATAAAGATTGCCATGATTCGTGTAGCCAAGCTACTGGAGGGCAAGAAGAGCCGTCTCATCATGCAGATTCACGACGAATTGCTTATCGACCTGCACCAGGATGAACATGACCTCATCCCTCAAATTATTGAAGCCATGCGCAACGCCCTCCCCCTGCCAAATGGAGTACCGCTCGAGGTAGAAGCCAACGCTGCACCCAACTGGCTGGAAGCCCATTGATGGATTTTTGATTTTGAATGTTTGATTTTTGATATTATGGGGACGCACACCATCACGAAAGAAGTTCTTAACGAGCGAACGATGGCATTTGCAGTGCGAATTGTGAGATTAGTAAAATCACTCCCCAAGGGAATCGCAGAAAACGCCATCGCCCATCAACTTATAAAAAGCGCCACCTCTGTAGGCGCAAACTACCGTGAAGCATGCCACGCAAAATCGCCAAACGACTTCTCGGCCAAGCTCAAAATCTGCGAAGGAGAAGCCGCAGAAACACTCTATTGGTTAGAACTCATAGTAAATGCAGATATCG
>JAFOZZ010000029.1 GCA_017390945.1 Akkermansia sp. | reverse complement strand
GTGTTGTCAAGGAAAGCCATGTTCAGGCCATCGGCGGGCAGGGCGTCAGCCACCAGCTCCGGACCAAGGGCAGAACCACCGATGCCGATGACAAGGCAGGTGCTGTACTTCTTGCCGTTGGGGGCAAGAATCTTGCCGCTGAGCACATCGGCGGCGAAAGCCTTCAGGTCAGCCAGAGGACCGTCAATCTTGGCCTTCAGCTCAGCTGTGGGGGCGATGGCGCTGTTGCGCAGCCAGTAGTGGCCTACCATGCGGTTTTCATCGGGGTTGGCGATAGTGCCGGCCTCGAGCGCCGCAATGTCGGCATAGGCACGCTCGATGAGCGGGTTCATCTCTGCCAGGAACTCAGGAGTGAGCGGCAGTTTGGAAAAATCCAGAGAAATCCCCATTTCGGGGTAACGCAGAAGCTGTTGAGCGTACTGTTTCATAACGGGCGCGGATTATACTCCTGCCCGAGCCTCTTGACAAGCTTTTATTCTGTTTGCAGCCTTTCGGTATCCATTGATGATGGTATTGAATAGACACGATATCGGCAGCGTGCCGGCAAATACCAGCACGGCTTGCCATGCCGCGTATTCCGGTACCAGGCGATTGGCATAGATGAGCACCAGTATATGGAAGTAGTAGATATTGGCTGAATGAGCACGCCCGATGTAGCCCACCACCGGCAGGGTAAAGGGCTTGTAGCGGCAGCACAGCAGCATGAGCATGACGACCATGGGCCATGTGGTCAGGAAGTAGATGCTGCTGCCACCCAGCCATTGGCGCAGAGCGTATTCAGCATAGGCCAGCAGAACCATGCCGATGGTGCAGGCTATTACATTGATATGCATCAGAATGCGCTCCTGATATTGGTGCACCAGGTAGCCTGTGGCCAGGAAGGGCAGCGCTGTCACAATGGCATTGGCGCGCATGATGAACAGCGTATCGGCATCCACCCCGGGGAAAAGCTGCTTGCCATATGCGCGGAGGATATAAGCAATGATGTAGAGCAACGGTGCCAGGCGGATGAGCCACGGCGCATAGCGGCGCAGCAGCCACAGCAGGAGCAGGCCTTGCCACACTGCTGTCAGGTACCATAGGTGCATGCTGATTTTGTGGCCGGTCAGCAGATTAAGCCCCAGCACTTCCACCCCATAGCGGCTGAGCGGAGCGCCATCCCACAGGTAAAATGCCAGATAGAGCACATTGCACGCCAGGCTCAGCAGGAATGTCTTACGCGCCCATTTCAGCGCCTTGTATTGCTCCCTCTGTGCATCTGCGGAGTAGAGCAGGAACCCCGTTATCGTCAGGAAGCAGGGTGTCGCGATGCCCAGCAGCGGCGTAAGCGCTCCCTTGGCACAAAATTGCGTATGCACCACTACCACCAGAAAGCTGCACAGGGCTTTCAGTACGTAGAGTGATTCGATGCGTGCTTTTGGGGGAACCTCGCTGCTCATGCGGCGGCGAGTATAGAGAAGCGCCGCTTCTCTGTCAAGCAAATCTATGCAGGGAGGCGCTTCGTGGCATCAGGAGCCGAAAGCGTCGTCCTCTTCGTCTTCTTCCTCCTCCTCGTCATCGCCGCCAAAATCGCTACTCTGGCGGCGCTTGGGGGCGTTGCCATGCAGACAGGCCTCTACGACCTCCAGGCAATTACCGCCTTCGGTCCACCAGCTGCTGCTGTCGAACTCAATCTGTTCGCCCGAGCGTTCGAGGATTGTTGTGCAGCCGAACAGGAACTCCATATCGAACTTGTTGCGAATCAGACTGGCGTTGTGCTTCAGAATGGGCGCTTTCACCTTCAGGGCTTTCGCCAATTTTTTGACCGATTTGAGCTCCATGTCTTCCAGGAGCAGCATAATCACCTCGACCTCCCTCTTTTTCTGGAGCTTGCTAACGGCTTTTATCCATTTCTTGTATTGCTCCTTGCTGTCGTAGAGCGAGGGACCATCGAAGCCTACCTCCTCGGCTATCTCGACATCATCCGGGCTCACCACGAAGAATACGTATACCTTGGCTTTCTTGTTGGGCTTACCGGCAAGAGTCTTGCAGCTGTCGATGAACTCAATCGCTTTTTCTGCCTCGGGCGGATTTTCCGTCTTGAATTTCTCCAGCGCTTCTTTCAGGTGTTGATGCTCTTCTTCTGTGTTGACCATCGTAAGCGTCTTCTTCTTCATACTGTATTGAGCGTTTGCTCCTTCGGGCATGCGAAGCCCCATGTCCAGCAACGCTTCATATACATCGACGCGATTGGTGTGTTTATCCATGACCCATCGGGAATCGACATCAGAATATACAACCTTCTTCATTCTGAGCAGTGGTTTCCCACTGACTACAGGTACGACTTCACCCTCCTCCTTTGCGCCCTCTGCTGCCACTTGCGGCACGCAAAGCATGCTGCACAACAGTACACCACTCATCAGCCAGGCGTTCATACCATTCTTGCTCATGCTTCTAATCTACCATATGGCATGGGGTGTGTAAAGCTTATTGAGTGTTAGACAACCTCTGTGGAGTAGGTACAAAAAAAGCCGCAGCGGTGAGGCTGCGGCTTGTAAAATCTGGTGTGTGCTGGTGCTTACTCCACGGTAGGAGCCCACTCCACGCGGTTCTCTTCTTTCCAGAACTTCTCCAGGCCGTAGAAGTCACGCACCTCATCGGCCATGATGTGTACCATCACGTCGATGTAGTCGAGCACGGACCACAGGGCGTTCGGGGTGCGCTCTGCATACACAGGCTCCACGCTGTACTTCTCGCCCACTTCCTTATCAATACCGGCGAGCACGGCGCGCAGGTGAGGGGTGGAGGTAGCGGTGCAGACGATAGCGAAGTCTGTGATGGAGGAAGTACCGCGCAGGTCGTACACGGCAATGTTGGTGGCTTTGGCCTCATCGGCCGCGGCGGCGCAGGCAAGTGCCAATTCTTTGCTGTTCATGATAATCAGAGTGAAAATGGGTTAGAGTTTGTTTTGCTCGTCGGGCTGAGCTTCTTCTGTAGTTTCTACCGCGGGCGGCTGGTCATCAGGCGTCTGCAGGTCGGTGGGGGCATCCAAGCTCTCGGGCATGGCGGGCGGCAACTCGCGGGTGGGCGGGTTGCTCATGGTACCAGTCTCAAGCAGCTCAGCAATCTGCTCGCCGTTAAGGGTTTCGTACTCGATGAGCTTGTCGGCCACCAGCAGCAGGCGCTCCTTGTTCTCGGTCAGGATGTCGAGGGCGCGGTTGTAATTCTCCGTTACAATGCGCTGAATCTCCTCATCAATCAGCTGAGCCGTGCGCTCGGAGTAGTTGCGCGTGGTCTGGGATATATCACGAGCCAGGAACACCTCGTTGTGGTTGGTGCCGTACTCAATCGGTCCCAGCTTCTCGCTCATACCGTACACGCATACCATCTTGCGGGCAATGGAGGTGGCGGACTGAATATCACCGCGGGCACCGCCGGAGATGTCGCCGAACACGACTTGCTCCGCGCAGCGACCACCCATCGCCATTACGATGTAGTCGAGCAGCTCGCTCTTGTACTCGCTGTGCTTGTCCTCGTCGGGCAGCATCATGGTCACACCCAGTGCAGGACCGCGGGGGATGATGGTCACCTTGTGCAGCGGCAGGCTCTTGCGCAGCTCCGTCTTGAGCAGGCAGATAGCGTGGCCGGCCTCGTGCACGGCAGTGTTGTACTTCTCCTTGTCGGTAATCTCGAGGGAGCGGCGCTCGCGGCCCCAGCGTACCTTCTCGCGGGCCTCCTCCAGATCGCTCTGGGTTACAGTCTCCTTGTTGCGGCGGGCGGCAATGAGGGCTGCCTCGTTCACCAGGTTGGCCAGCTCGGCACCGGAGAAACCGGTCGTGGCGCGGGCAATCGGGTTCAGGTCAACGGACGGGTCGAGCTTAATCTTGCGGGCATGTACACGCAGAATCTGCTCACGGCCAGCGGCATCCGGCAGGTTCACCACCACCTGGCGGTCGAAGCGCCCCGGACGCAGCAGGGCGGGGTCCAGCACGTCCACGCGGTTCGTAGCAGCAATGACGATGACGTTTTCATTGGCGGCAAAGCCATCCATCTCTACCAGCAGGGCGTTGAGCGTCTGCTCGCGTTCATCGTGGCCACCGCCCACGCCATGGCCACGGTGGCGGCCTACGGCGTCAATCTCATCGATGAAGATGAGGCAGGGGGAGTGTTTCTTGGCCTCGGCAAACATGTCGCGCA
The DNA here is from genome assembly GCA_017390945.1 of Akkermansia sp. GTDB lineage: Bacteria > Verrucomicrobiota > Verrucomicrobiia > Verrucomicrobiales > Akkermansiaceae > Akkermansia. The sequence goes on along the minus strand of JAFOZZ010000029.1, from coordinate 1,312 downwards.
CGCGGCTGGCACCCACACCTACGAACATCTCCACAAAGTCGGAACCGGAAATCGTGTAGAACGGTACATCAGCTTCACCGGCAATAGCCTTGGCCAGCAGGGTCTTACCCGTACCGGGAGGACCTACCATCAGCACACCCTTGGGAATGGTGCCGCCCAGGTTGCGGAACTTCTTGGGATTACGCAGGAACTCCACAATCTCCCACACCTCCTCCTTGGCTTCAGAAATACCGGCCACATCCTTGAAGGTGACCTTGTTCTGGTTCGGATCGAGCAGACGGGCACGGCTGCGGGCAAACTTCATGGCGCCGCCGGGACCGCCGCTCTGGGCGCGGAAGAAGAAGAAAATGAGCAGCAGGAGCAGGGCAAAGGGCAGCACGTTTACCAGGAACATGCTCCAGGTGTTGCTCTCCACGGTGTATTTCACCTGGTTGCCGAGCAGATCACGCACCTGCTCGCCCTGGAAGGCGGAGTTGAACTCCACTCGCACGGGTTCCAGATCCTTGATGGTGACGGTGCCGGTGGGAGCCTTGCGGTATTCACCCACAATGATACCCTGGCCGGCATATTCGTAGATAACGGGGCTGCTGGAAGTGGTGATGATGCGGCCCTCGGCACCCATGCGGGCAAAGTCCTCGGTGGACCAGATGCGCTCGCCCTTCAGCTCTGCGGGGGCGTTTTCAACGCGGGTGGTGGTGATACCGAAGCGGTTGCAGAGAGCGCGCACGTCATCGGAATCCGTAAAGGGCATGTAGAACTCAGCCTTGGGGAACTGGGGCAGGTTCTTGTATTCATAGGCGGTGATGGTGCCTTCCGTGGAGCTGGAATCGAGCACGACTTCCAGCGGGAACTTCTTCGGCTCGTTGAGCACGACTTTGCCAGCACGGTAATCCTGACGGAACTGCTCGAGCGAGATGGTGCGGCCGGGGGAGGCAAAAGAGCCATCAAACATAAAGGCCACGATGAGAATGCCGGTAATGACGGCCATGAGAATCATGACGCCCCAGTTGGGCGAGCCCCCGGGTGTGGGTAATTTGTTGGGTTGTTTGTTCGGGTCAGACATATGGTCTTTATTTGCTTTTTCGCATTGTATCCTATAATTCAGATTTGCGGAACAGTGGATTGTGCCATAAATGCTAAAAATGGCGTCAGCAAATGGCAGAAAAGCGCGGATTTCCGCGCTTTTCTGATGCCTTAAATCATGTGTCCCATGCGGTCTCGCTTGGTGTCGAGGTAATATTGGTTATCCTCGTGCGGCTGCATGGATATGGCCACGTGTTCCACGACATCCAATCCATGGCCGGAAAGGCCC
>JAFOZZ010000028.1 GCA_017390945.1 Akkermansia sp. | reverse complement strand
GCACGCGCACACCGAGGTTGGGGTCGATACCCAGCTTGCGGGCACGCGCCAGAATAGCGGGCAGCTCGTTAGGCATCTCCAGAATCAGGCAGATATTGATACCCATGCGCTGAGCCATGAGAGCAAGGTCGATGAACTCGTCGTCCTTGTAGCCATTGCACATCAGGAAAGCCTGCGGATCCTTCATCTGAGCCATTGCGGCAATCAGCTCCGGCTTACTACCGGCCTCAAGCCCATAGTGATAGCGAGCGCCGTAGGAGACAATCTCCTCCACAATCTCACGCTGCTGGTTCACCTTCACCGGGTATACACCACGATATACACCCTGATAATCAGCCTCTTTAATAGCTTTCAGGAAGCTCTGATTGAGCTCATCGATACGAGCACGCAGCAGGTCACGGAAACGCAGCAGCACCGGGGCATCCGTACCTCGCTCGGCAAGCCCCTTCATGATAGTGTGCAGGCTGATGGGGCGTTTCTCGCCGTCTGTATCGACCAGATTCACCGTCACCTCGCCACTGCGGGAAACCCCGAAATACCCATTACTCCAGGCATCGATACAATAGAGCTCTGCCGAATCCGCAGCCGTCCAATTCTTAACCTTACGTTTGATGGGGGTGTGTTTGCGCAGTACCATAGTGCTTGTCTGGTTGAGGTGTGCGCGCGTTATATACGATAAAAGCGCGATTGTCAATGAAAAACACGCAAGTTGACGGAGACAGGCGCATCGGCCGAACTACTTTACCCGCTTGCTCCGCTTGAGATGCTCCAGCAAAAGCTTCTGCAAGACGTCCGCCGTCTCCGGAATATCCTGCACCGAATGGTCTGCGGGTACTATCGTTTCCCCACCCCAGGAAATATGGCTCGACCAGTATGGCACAATACCATCGGAGCTATCCGGGGTATCGCCATCCCCCTCATCACCAATGATGGAATGAGTCGGTACCTTACGAACCTTCAGCCCCTGTAAGCCGCGTATGGAATAACTGTCCGGCGAGAGCTGGCTCAGGCTGGTGAAGGACGCCGTAATCTTGCCGGGATTCAACAACACGGTATCCTGCTGAAGTGTTGCGATATTCACCACCTCGCTCACGAGGTTCTGCGGCAGCTGCACCAGCTTGGTCAGCGTATTCACGATACGATAACGCGCCAACGGAGCGCCCCGGTGGGGTGTGGCCATGTATACCACCATACCGGCACGCACAGGCTGGAAGAAAAATGCGCGTCGCAGCAGCTCCTGCTTCGCCAGTTTGCCCTTGCGAGCCATGGGATAATCGCGCAGCATTTCCCAGGGCTCCGTGCACTGGCTATAATGGGTAATAAGCCCTCCCATCGAATGCCCTACAACGACCATGTTATCCCAATTCCGGTTGCGGTGCCGGGGATCCAGCTTATGCCGCGCGGCCTTCAAATCTTCGCGATACTGAGCGGCGGTAAGCGTCCACGCCACCCCCGTGGGGTAATTGTAGTACCAGAACTGGTAATGCCGGCGAATGGCGGGCTCACTCATCAACCGGTTCACCAGATTATCAAAGGTACCCGCGCTCGACATCAGTCCGTGGGTCAGAATGACGGGTATCTTGTCCGGATTGTATGCCTCCATGCACGACAAGCCGCTGACATCGCGCAGCTCCTGCGGCCGCAGCAGGCCAAGCAAGCGGTCTTCCTTCACCCGAGTGAGGTTCCAGTATATTTCGATAGCTGCGGAGAAATCCGCAGCCAGGCGATGCTTGCGCCCCCGCAGCGTGATTGTTTCATGCATGTCGCGAGCCAACAGGCACAGCACCGGCTTAGCCCCCTTCCGGTCGGGGAACGCCATGATAGCAGTCAGCGTGCTCACGGTACCACGCGTACGGAAGCTGACCCGGCGGCCTATTTTTTCCACATTTTCTGCGGGTACAATACCCACCATCGGCACCCCCAGCCCCTGCACCTCATAATGTTCTTCCAGCTCACTGGTGGTGACATCCACCGCTGGGACAATATCCTCATATACCTCTCTGAGCGGCAAATAGGTATCACCCCCCAGGGTCTCAAACACAATCCCGGGAAGTACATAATCCCGCTCCCCGCGCTCGAACGCCTGTTTCATGTCTGCGCGATACCGACGCAGCAATTTTAACAGCCCCTGATTGTAGCGCTTCACCAGGCCGAGGTACTCCTCCTGCTCCGGGTTCGCCGTTTGCAAAGCCCTCCAATCATCGCGCAGCTGCGCCAGCAAGGCGGCATCCGGCTCGCGCAGGCGCTCTGCCCTGCTCACGCGCGCCTCGGGCACCAGGGGTGCAGCACAGCCCGGCAGCAGCACAGCTACCGCCAGCATAAGCACCATACAACGCCAACACTTGTTCAGGACATTCACCATCACGCTTCATTATAAGCCCCCACTTTTGCCGGGTCAATGTTATTTTACTACCAAATACAAACGGTATCCCTGTACGCAACGCGCCCTCGCAGAAACAAGCTGCGAGGGCGCGAAAATCACTCCTGGGGGAAGTTACTTCATCGGCTCAATGGTGACAGGCACCTTGATAGCCGGCAGGCCATTGGCGCTGATGGTCACGGTAGCCGTGCCGCTCTCGCCACGCTTACCGCGCACCACAGCCAGCAGACGGCCATTGAAGAAGCGCTGCTCCATATCCTGCATGCAGGTCCAGTCGGTCGGGTCACCGTTGCAGAAGCCTACCAGCTCCGCCGGCCCCTCGATGGAGAAGCTGACGCGGCGGCTATCCGTCGGCACCACATTACCCTCAGCATCCGTGAGAGCAAGCTCCACGAAGGAGAGGTCGCGGCCATCACCGGTAATGGTGGAGCGATCCACATCAGCCTTCACAGCAGCGGAATCACCTGTAGTCACGCGCTTGGCGGTAGCCCAGGGCTGGCCATTCTTCTTCACCTTCACCTCCACGGTGCCGGGTTCGTAGATGACATTTTCCCAGGTGAAGCGATACTGGTTCTTGCTTACCTCCAGGCTCTTATCCTTCTGCACGAAGGTGGGGCCTTCGCCGCGCTTGCGCACGCCCTGGCTCTTACCATTCACAAAGAGCTCAGCCTCATCGCCGCTGGTGAACACCATCACCGGCGTTGTGCGGCCCTCGTGCCCCTTCCAGTTCCAGTGCGGCAGGATGTGAGCCTGAGCCTTATCCGGATTCCACTGGCTCTGGTAGAGGTAGTAGATATCCTTCGGGAAACCGGCGAGGTCGATCAGACCGAAGTATGAGCTACGGCTTACGGCGCGCTTGCCCATAGCCTCGTACTCCTTCATGATAGCTTCACGCTCCGCCTTGGGCAGGTGCTTAATGTTGTTCTCAATGGAGGCATCCTGATTGTAGGGAGTGGGCTCACCGATGTAGTCGAAGCCCGTCCACACGTACTCACCAGCCAGGTCCGGAGCCTTGGTGTGGGCGTTCATCTCGATATCGGGGCAGCTACCCCAGTGTGTACTGGCCAGAGCATAGGCGCTCACCTGGTGCGGCACAGCACCGGGTTTGAAATAGCCACCACCCACGCTCCAATCGAGCGGGAAGTTATACGTATCGCGAGTGCCTACGCAGGAACAGGTCTCAGAGCCATAGTACGGCTTGTCGGCAAACTTCTTGCGGAAATCATCGTAAAGATGCGGCTTGTAGTTGAAGCCGTACACATCCATCGTGTCGATAAAGCCATTTGTCCAGGCGTTCTGGTCATTGCAGCCCACCGTATAGGGACGCGTGGTGTCATACTTGCGAATCTCATCGCGCAGGCCGTAACCGATACGGAAGTTGAGCTCATTCCAGGCCTTGTCAGTCTTGCTCATGGTCTGCTCCATGATTTCGTTACCGCCACTCCAGGCAATGATGGAGGGGTGATTACGATCGCGCAGCATGAAGTTCTTCACGTCCTTCTGCCACCAGGCATCCCAGTAAATGTGGTAGCCATTCACCTTCTCGTACTTCTGGCGCTTCCAGATGTCGAACAGCTCGTCAATCACCAGAATACCATGCTTATCGCACAGGTCGAGCACCTCGGGAGCAGGCGGGTTATGGGTCATGCGGATGGAGTTGCAGCCCATCTCCTTCAGCTTCTCAATCTTACGCTCGTAGGCACGAGTATAGAACGCGCCGCCGAGGGCACCCAGGTCATGGTGCTCGCACACGCCCTTAATACGCACCTTCTGGCCATTGAGGTAGAAGCCATCCTTCTTCCATTCAATCGAACGCACGCCGAAGCTGGTCTCGTAGGAGTCCACCTCCTTGCCATCCATCACCACCTTAGTTTCGAGCTTGTAGAGGTTGGGATTCTCGCAGCTCCACAGGCGCGGATCAGCCAGGCGCAGCTCCTGCTCCACCACGCTCTCGGTACCGGGAGCCAATGTGATGGTAGCGGGGGCAGCGGCAGCGCCCTCAACCTTCTGCATGACGGTTACTTCGGCAGGCTTGTCGCTGGTGTTTGTGACAGTTGTCTGCACCTTCACCACGGCAGAATGCTCGGTAATTTCCGGGGTGGTGACGTAGGTGGGCCACTGGGTAAGATGTACCGGACCCGTCTTTTCCAGCCACACGTGGCGGTAAATACCGGCGCCGGGGTACCAGCGGGTGGACAGTGCCAGGTTGCTGGCCATCACGGCCACCAGGTTCTTCTGACCGGGCTTCAGGAAGGGAGTAATATCCACACGGAAGGAGTTGTAGCCATAGGCCCACTCACCCGCTTTCTGCCCATTCACATAAATCTGCGGGCGGGACATCACACCATCGAAGTCGAGGTACCAGCGCTCCTTGTTCGGGTCGAAATCAGCGGGTACATCGAAGTTCTTGCGATACCAACCCCAGCCATTCCAGGGCAGTTTGCCTGTTTCGTTAGGCTCAGCCTCCAGGAAGGGGCTCTCAATAGCCCAGTCGTGGGGCAGCTGCACAGGCTTGTAACCGACCTCGCTGGCATTTACAGCAGCGTGTACCAGTGCATTCGGGCCGCGGCGAACCTTCAGCGGCTTATCATCAGCCCCGGTGAAGAGCACCTCGCGCACGCTCATCCACTGGCGGCTGTGGGTACCCTTGGGCACAGTTACCACCACATAGCGAATAGCTGCGGGCTCCGGCATCTCCACAAAACTGGCAGCCTGACCACCCTGATTGAAGGAAAGCTCAAAGTTCTTGCTCTCATCCTGGCACACCACCTTGATGTGCACATCGAAGGTGCTGGGCATCTCCCAGTAAATGAGGAAAAGCTTCACCGGGTCATCAAATCCCGGCGCAATCACAAGGCGATGCCCAGATTTTTCATTCGGTGCGCACCAGCGCGTATCCAGCTTGCCATCCACAGCAAGTGCTGCAGAATGATTGCCCTGGTACCCAGAGGCCCATGTTGGGGAGCCTGCATCTGCGGGGTCAAAACCACCAAAATACTTAAATTTCCAGCCGAAATCAAAGGTCTCACGTTCGCCGGCCTGTGCCGCAGCAATGCCCAGCGCTATCAGTGGGAGTATGTGTTTTGCATTCATGGCTATATTCGTTTTGTTCACCATACGGCAAACAAGTTCCGTACTATTTAACATATTCAACACGGCATAGCAAGCAAAAAAACTCCCCCCGGGCCAAAAGCAGCGGCGTTCCCGCCGCTGCAAATCACCCGGATATTTTCACATTATCAACTAAGGAACAACCGTCCAGATAAGTGAATCCTCATTGTAGGGGATATCGATATGATACCCGCCGTGCACACTGTCTGCCTCCTGGAGCAGCTTCTGCACTTCTGCGGCGGAAGGGGTGGCAAAATTGGTACGGAAGAGATCGTATTTCTTCGCTTTGGAGTTCTTGCCCTCGGTCGTATCCTCAATGAACAGCGCGAAACCGAAAGCGCCTCCTTCTTCAGCTACCAGGATTTCGATGGGATACGTCTCGCCCTCCTTTACGGAGAATTCCTTACCGGCGAGCAGGCCGCCAAGCTCCTGCCCCCATATGCCGATACCCTCCACGGAGTTAATCAGCTCATAGCCCTTATGGTCGTTGTCTCGGCCAGCCTTCACGTCCTTAATGAAAGCCTCGCGGCCATCCTTCTGGGAGAGCATCACCCTAGGGCCACCATTCGGCAGCTTCGGGTCGTATGCGGAAACCATGCGGTAGCCACCCTCCAGCACCACCTGGCGATTGAAACGCACGCCTATATAATCATCCCCCGTGCCAATAAAGCGGAATTTCCCCGTCTTGGGTGCTCGTACCTTACCGCGATACACCACACACCAACCGGCAGGCTGCACCACCCACTGACTCTCGGGCTTCTTAGCATCACCTACCTGGTACGCAATAGGAGCGTAGCGGGCGCGAGCCACCGGCATATAGAAGCTGGACGCATACAGTTTGGTGGGAGACTCATAGTACCTGGAGAGCTGAGCTGCACTCCAGCCTTTATTCAGGAAATTGGAGAGTACCTCATAGTACTTGTTGCGGTTAATCTTCAGGGCATCCCCCTCCTTTACGGCCAGCGGTGATACTTTGCGGCCGCGCCCCTTACCGGTCTGTTTCAGGTCGTAGAGCGTCCCCTCCAGCGCAGAACCGCCGCTCTGCTGCTCACCCAGCCCCTTGCCGGAATTCCCCCAGCCGCCACCTAAATCTTCCGACAGCCCGAGGCTCAGACCGACTGAAGCATCGAGCGACAAGCCTTCCGTCATATCAACATCCACTTCTGCGAGCTCACTGATAGAATTCGTGGTAGTAGTTATCACCGAGACCTGAGTCGGCTCAACCGCCGCTGCGGACGACGAACTGTTCGAAAACACCCGGTGGTTCACAGAGCGCGGCGAAATACGTTCCTCTTGCGGCTCCACGTAGCCAATCATTGCCACTGGAGTATATTCAACAATAAATACCACGCTCAGAAACAAAATCCCCAGCCCGCCTGCTATCATCAGCAGACACGCCGCAGCGGATGCTATCTTATTGAGTCTGTCTTTTCGGCGCCACTCCCATTCAGCGCTCTCGTTCATTTGTATGTGTAATGCCATAATGATGTAATGCGATTGTTCGCAATCCTTTCCGCAGCTACATTAGCACACACAACACAAAACAACAAGCTTATTATAAACGCATTAGAATACAATACAATTACACTCCCGTTGCACTTTTTTAATATATTTTTAACACTTCTGTAACACAAAAAAACCGAGGCTTCATAAGCCTCGGTTTTTTGTGTTACGATTGAATGGGAACCCCTCTTACGGCACAGCCGTCCAGATGGGGGAGTCCTCGTTGTAGGGAACAGAAATGACGTTGCTGGGGTCATTCGAGTTCTCGGCCTTCAGCATGGTGTTCACCTCATCAGCGGAGGGGTTGGAGAAGTTTGTACGGAAGATATCATACTTCTTAGCCTTGGAGTTCTTGCCATTGGTGATATCCTCGATGAAGAGCATGAAACCGAACTTACCACCTTCTTCCACTACCAGAATCTCGATGGGGTAGGTCTTTCCCTCCTCTACCTTAAACTCGGCGCCGGCCATCAGACCACCCAATTCGCGGCCCCACACACCGATGCCCTCGATGGTGTTGATGAGCTCGTAGCCCTTGTGGTCATGGTCACGGCCGCCCTTCACATCCTTGAAGAAGGCATCGCGACCACCCTGGGTGGAAAGCTGGAACTTGGGAGAGGACGGACCAGCGGAGGGAAGACGGTAGCCGCCTTCCAGCACAAGCTTGCGATTGAAACGCACTGCGATGCAGTCGTCGCCCATACCGATAAAGCGATAGGTGCCGGTCTTGGGAGCGCGTACCTTACCGCGGTATACCACACACCAACCGGAGGGCTGGCACATCCACTGATTCTGGGGCTTCTTGTTGTCACCCACCTGGTAAGCAATGGGAGCGTAGCGAGCCAATGCTACCGGCATGTAGAAATTGGAAGCATACAGCTTAGTGGGCGACTCGTAGTACTTGGACAACTGAGCAGCACTCCACCCCTTATTCAGGAAGTTAGCAATAGCCTCGTAGTACTTATTGCGATTAATAGTCAACGTGCCGTCACCCCCCTTGGTGGCAAGCTCAGACACTTTGCGGCTGCGCCCCTTACCCGTCTGCTTCAGGTCATAGAAAGTACCTTCCAGAGCGGAGCCACCACCCTGACCGGAACCCAAGCCACTACCACCGCTACCCAGGCCATCGCCCAGGTCGGAGCCCATGCCCATGCCAAGGTCGAGGGATGCATCCATCGACAGGCCATCGGACATATCAATCTCCACCGGAGCCATGGAAACAGCGGAAGCACTGTTGGCTACGATAACGGAGGGAGCCACAGCGGAAGACGCGGGCGATGAACGCGAGGTCAACTCCTTGGGAGTGGGGTTATTGGTGGGCGGGCCATCCTCTGCAGGAGGAGTATAAGCCAGGAACGACACCGGGGTATC
>JAFOZZ010000027.1 GCA_017390945.1 Akkermansia sp. | reverse complement strand
GCGCACGCGTAACACTGCGCTCCACCCGCATGTGGGAGTTCCTCGATCGCTTCATCAACATTACCGCCCCCAACATTCGTGACTTCCGTGGTCTGCCCACCAAGTCCTTCGACGGTCGCGGTAACTATGCCATCGGTATCCCTGATCAGTCCATTTTCCCTGAGATTGAGCTTGATCAGATTAAGCGTAACATCGGTTTCGACATCATTTTCGTAACGTCCGCTACGACGAACGACGAGGGTCGCGACCTGCTTGCTGAGCTGGGTATTCCCTTCCGCAAGCCCACCAAGAAGACTGAAGAGAACGCCTAACACATAAACGACCATGGCAGTATTAAGTGATCCTATCGCAGATTTTCTCACCCGCGTGAAGAACGCCGGTATCGCCCGCGCTGAGGGCTTCACCGTACCGTTCTCCTCCATCAAGGCCGAGATCGCCCGCATCCTTCAGGAGGAGGGCTACATCTGGTCCTACGAGGTAACTGGTGAGGGTAAGGACAAGGCCATCAAGGTGAAGAGCAAGTACACCAAGGAGGGTAAGTCCATCATCACAGACGTGAAGCGCTGCTCCAAGCCGGGCCGCCGTCAGTACGTCTGCTCCGCCGAAATCCCCACCGTTATGAACGGCCTGGGTATCTCTATCGTGTCCACCTCTTCTGGTATGATGACCGGTGCTAAGGCCCGCAAGCTCCAGATCGGTGGTGAGCTCATCGCTCTCGTATGGTAACATTTAACTCCTAACCCAATACATACAAATATGTCTCGAGTAGGTAAGAAAGTTATCACTGTACCCGCCGGTGTAACCGTGACCATCAATGGTCAGGCTGTTACCGTTAAGGGCGCTAAGGGCGAGCTGAGCTGGACTCTTCCTGAGGGCATCGTTGCCGCTATGGAGGGTACCGAGCTCACCGTGAGCCGCGCAGATGAGTCTCGCAAGCTTCGTGCTCTGCACGGCACGAACCGCTCCCTCCTCTCCAACATGGTAGAGGGCGTGAGCAAGGGCTTCGTGAAGCAGCTTGAAATCGTAGGTGTAGGTTTCAAGGCCGCCGTTAAGGGGCAGGCTCTGGACCTTGCACTGGGCAAGTCTCACCCCATTCTTCACCCCATTCCCGCTGGCGTGACCGTTACTGTAACGGACAACACCAAGGTAAAGGTAGAGGGTATTGACAAGCAGGTTGTCGGTCAGTTCGCGGCTGAGGTGCGCGGCTACTATCCGCCGGAGCCCTACAAGGGCAAGGGTATTCACTATGTGGGTGAGTACATCCGCCGCAAGGAAGGCAAGAGCGTTGGCAAGTAATCATCTCACACACTTATTACAAAGTTTAAACGAATATGAGCACTATCAATCGCAAAGCCATCCGCGCCCGCGTTCATACGCGTATTCGCAAGAAGCTTGCCGGTACGCCTGAGCGTCCCCGTCTGGCAGTTAATTTCTCCAATCAGCACGTTTATGCTCAGGTGATTGACGACGTGAAGGGTGTAACCCTCTGCGCCGCCTGCACCAAGAACCTGGAGATGAAGAAGGCTAACGCTGAGTCCGCCGCCAAGGTGGGCGAGCTTATCGCTAAGAAGGCCCTGGAAGCCGGTATCACTGAGGTTGTATTCGACCGCGGTGGTTTCCTCTACCACGGGAAGGTCAAGTCCCTGGCCGACGCCGCTCGTGAGGCCGGTCTCAAATTCTAAACAGAAAGGTTTAATACAATGACTGAAGAAACGAAGGCTCCCGCAACAGAGCAGAGCGCTCCTCAGCCCCAGCGTGGCCGTGGTCCCCGTCGCGACGGTGGCCGTGGTGGCCGTGGCCCCCGCCGTGAGGGTGGTCGCCGCAACGAGGCTCCCGTAGAGGAGGGCCCGCAGCTCATGGAGAAGGTCGTGTACGTGAACCGCTGCGCCAAGGTGGTCAAGGGTGGCCGCCGCTTCTCCTTCTCCGCCCTCATCGTAGTGGGCGACCAGAAGGGCAAGGTTGGCTACGGTTTCGGCAAGGCCAATGAGGTGTCCGACGCTATCCGCAAGGGTACCGACGCCGCCAAGCGCGCCATGAAGAACGTGGTAGTGGTGAACGACACCATCCCCCACGAGATTTACACCGAGTTCGGTGGTGCCAAGATCGTGCTGAAGCCCGCTACCGCCGGTACGGGTCTTGTAGCCGGTGCCAAGGTACGCTCCGTGCTTGAGGCCGCTGGTGTGACCAACGTCATCGCCAAGTCCCTGGGTTCCTCCAACGCTGCTAACGTGGTGAAGGCTACCATGAAGGCCATGCAGTCCATGCGCACTGCTGACCAGGTGCTGTCCGCCCGTGGCAAGAAGAAGAAGGAGGCCGCTATCTGAGATTAACATTCAACCATTGATTTTACCATCATGTTGACACTTCAAACACTGCAGCCCAACCCCGGTGCCAAGCATCGCAAGAAGCGCCTCGGTTGCGGCGAGAGCTCCGGCCTGGGCAAGACCTGCGGCAAGGGCAACAAGGGTCAGAAGGCCCGCAGCGGCGGCTCCATCCGCCCCGGCTTTGAAGGTGGCCAGATGCCCCTTCACCGTCGTCTGCCGAAGAAGGGCTTCAACAACGCCCGCTTCCAGTCCACCATCGCCATCGTTAACCTGTGCCAGCTCGAGGCTTTCTTCGAGGCCGGTGCTGTGGTTGACGAGAACAGCCTGCGCGCTGCCGGTCTGGTGAAGGGCTGCTGCGACGCTGTTAAGCTGCTCGGCAATGGCAACCTCTCCAAGGCTCTCAACGTGACGGTTGACTTCGCCAGCGCTTCTGTTGCTGAGAAGATCACCGCCGCTGGTGGCACCATCACGGTGCTGAGCGCCCAGTAATGATTGGCGGCGCTTAAAGCGCTCAAAATCATTCACTCATGATTACACGAGGCCGGGTGGCGCAGCGCCACCCGGCATACGTGTGAGGAAGGGGAAGGGCAGAAATGCTCCTGCAAATCCCCGCTCCTCGCCCCCTGGCAGGGCTCCCTCGGTGCTCCGAGTGCCCCACAAAAGCACCAGTCTCCTGCCGCTCCCGCTGCAATCCCTCTTACAACATCTCAACAAGAACAGGTAACATGATATCCGCATTTGCCAATACCATGAAGGTGCCGGAACTGCGCAGCCGCATTCTCTTTACGCTGGCGATGATCGTCATCGTGCGTTTGGGGGTGCACCTGCCGCTGCCCGGCGTAGACGTGCAGGCACTGAACGACTATATGGCCAAGACTGCTCAGGAGGGCGATAGCCCCTGGGGTGCTCTGGGTGCCATTCTCACCATCTTCTCCGGTGGTGGTCTGCAGCAGTGCGGTATTTTTGCACTGGGTATCATGCCCTACATTTCCGCTTCCATTATGACCCAGCTCATGGGTGCCGTGATTCCCAGCTGGCAGAAGATGCTGCAGGAGGAAGGCGGCCGCCAGAAGATGACCAAGTACACACGTATACTGGCCATCATCATTGCCATTGTGCAGGGCTATCTGCTCACCACGTCCCTGCGCAACCCGGAGCGCATCGGCCTTTCCGGTCTGGGCGATTTGGTGATGGACCCCGGTTTCGTCTTTACCGCTACCACTATTTTCATCATTGTGACCGGCACCATGTTCCTTATGTGGATTGGTGACCAGATTACTGAGCGCGGTGTGGGCAATGGTGTGTCGCTCATTATCTCCGTGAACATCATCCACGCTCTGCCCGGCGCATTCTCTATTGCCTGGAAGACCTGCGTGATGGCCGGTGACGGTATGGAGATTAACCCGCTTGGCGCTCTCAACATGGTAGCCCTCATCCTCTTCATGGTGTTGGTGGTGGCTCTCGTGGTGACCATTACACAGGCTCAGCGCCGCATCCCCGTGCAGCAGGCTAAGCGTATGGTAGGCCGCGGCAAGGTGATGAACGGTGGTACGCAGTACCTGCCCCTCAAGTTGAACTACTCCGGCGTGATGCCCGTTATCTTCGCTACCGCTATTCTGGCTCTGCCCACCCTGCTGGTACAGCAGATTTTCTCCGCCGATAGCCCCGTGGTGACTGTGGTGAACATGCTGATGTCCCCCTCCGATGTAGGCTACTACATCATCTCTGCCGTGATGATTTTCTTCTTCTCTTACTTCTGGGTGGCCACCATGTTCCGTCCGCAGCAGATTGCTGAGGATATGAAGCGCAGCGGCAGCTACATTCCCGGTGTGCGTCCCGGTCCTCCCACTGCTACGTTCCTGGACCAGACTATGAGCCGCCTGACCTTCGCTGGCTCTCTGTTCCTCACCCTCATCTACTTCCTGCCCAGCCTGCTTTCCGTATGGGGCAACCTGCCCATGCTGGTGACGCAGTTCTTCGGTGGTACCTCTCTGCTCATTCTTGTGGGCGTGCTGCTCGACATGATGCGCCAGATTGAGGCCACGCTTCTGCAGAAGAACTACGACGGCTTCATGAAGAAGGGTCGCATCCGCGGCAAGTACAATCACCTGCAGGGTACGGGTTCCGCTGCCGAAGGCAAGGGGCTCGTCATCCTCTGGGTTATCATCGCCCTCTTTGTGCTGACCGGCGCAGTGGTGATGGCCGGCTAAGCCGAGCACCCCGCAGATTCCTGTTCTATCCCAAAAGCCCCTGCATTGCGCAGGGGCTTTTTGCGTTGAAGTACGAGGGACGAATTCCGAGGGACGAAGTGTTAAGTAAGGCGCCGTACGGCGCAGGGGAGAGCAAAGCATGGCAAAGGCTTATGCTCCGCGCTTTAAGGCGCGGGCGTGAAGTGTGGAGTTCGCTTAGCTTGCACTTTCGGCGACAGCCGACTAGCCGCTACTTCGTCCCTCGTACTTTCCTAATCATCGTTCATCGGGGAAAAGCAAAAAAACTACCGCCATACGGCGGTAGTGGGAAAGTCATTGGGGCACTATGTGCCAAATGTGGTCGCTGCGGGCTCTCAGAGGCGCGAGAGCGCGGAGAGGATGGCGGCGGGGTAAAGGATATGCTCCTGCACCTGAATGCGCGCGTGGAGGCTCTCAGGCGTGTCGTCGCTCATGACCGGCACATAAGCCTGCATGATGATTTCGCCCGTATCCATACCGGCATCCACATAGTGCACGGTGCAGCCAGCCTGGGTGGCACCAGCCTCGAGCGCTTGCTTCCATGCCTCCACGCCGGGGAATGCAGGCAGCAGGGCGGGGTGGATGTTGAGAATACGGCGGGGGAAAGCGCTGAGCAGGGGCTCCTTCACCAAGCGCATGAAGCCGGCCAGGCACACCATATCCACATTGAGCGCCTTCAGTTTTTCAGCCACAGCAGCCTGTACTTCGAGGGGGAACTTGTTCTTGTAGCCGCCGCAATCCATCACCTCGGCAGGCACGCCGTGCTGGCGGGCACGCTCGAGGATGTAGGCATCGGGGTTGTCAGAAAGCACGATAACCACCTCGGCATCGAGGCGACCATCCTTAATAGCATTGAAGATTGACTGGCAATTGCTGCCAGACCCGGAACCCAGTACTGCGAGGCGTATCATAACGCCGACACTCTACTACAGACTCACTGTTTTTGCAAGACAAATTTCGCATTGCCAGCCCCTTGGGAATGCTCCATTGCGTTGCGGTGCAGGGGGGGGTAAGGCATCGTAAGCCGTGCTCTACCGGACGAGGCGCGCAATAAGAGAACCGCCGCACGGCTGGCAGCACGTGCGGCGGTTCGGAAATGGATTGAGCGAGTTGCTCTTTACAGGTCGAGGTCGAGCTCTTCGTCGCCGGAGTCTTCGAGCAGCTCATCGGCGGCGGACTCGGAGGCATCCTCCTCTTCCTCGGCAGCGGCAGCCTCTTCCTCGGCAGCGCGAGCCTCGCGAGCAGCGGCGGCCTGTTCCTCAGCCTTCTTAATGAGGTCGTACTTCTTCTGAGCAGCCTCGGTCAGCGGCTTGGAGATGAGGTAGCGCTGCTGGGTCAGTCCCATAGCCTTGCGGGTGTCGATGCGGTACTTATCGTAACCGGCATCAGCCAGGGATTCCATGATAGCGGTGCTGAGAGCCTTGCGATCCTTGCTGTCGCATACATACATGGTGTGCTCGCTGGTGAAGGGGGCGTCCCAAGCAGGGCGACCGCTCTTGGGGATAAGAACACCCGTCATGTTACCCTGGCCATCGGAGCAGATAGCCCATACGGTCTCCTTGCGAGTGGTCGGATTCACGAGAGAAACGTAATACTGGGGGTAAGCATAGGAGTACTCCATCACAACGGAGTTGCGCAGCCAGTTGTAAAGTGCGCGCTCGGTACGGGCGGGCAGGGGACCGGCCGGGTATACGTCGCGGTGTACGGGGGTGGAGGCATCATCATGGCTGTACACGGTGGCGGTTACGCCACTGCGCAGCTTCTGAGCTGCCTTCATCGGGGCGGAGGTGGTGCAGGAGCTTACAGCTACTACTGTAGCCATGGCGCAGCAGGCCAGAGCGATGTTCTTGAAGAGGGAAAGATGTTTCATGACGTTTCGGTGTTCCTCATTCTAGCCAATAAGGGAGGGTAAAGACAAGCAAAAACTTACAGAATGCCGATTTTTTTGCGTTTTTTTGGTGTAAAAGCGACTTTTTGAGGAAAATGGGAGATGAATTTCTGCGCTAACTCAGAAATGGCTTGACGAGACGCCCCCCATGAGTTCAGAATAGTGAGCGTTATGAAGAAGCAGAAGAATCATGTGATGCATCGTGCAGTCGTGTCCCTGATGGGCGGTGCTGCGCTGTTGGGCCTCAGCGCCTGTGATGAGGGTACACCGGCTACTCCGACCGCTCCGGCTGCCACGGAGCAGGCCGCGGAAGCTCCGCAGCCGGTAGCTGGTTCTTCTGCCGCGGATGCCCTGCTGGAGGGGCTGATTTATGACCTGGGCAAGCAGGCCTCCGAGGTGGCCTCGCACCCGGAGCTCACCGAGTCCGTGCGCAATATGCTCGCCCTGCTGGAGGAGTACTACACTCAGAGCGCCGAGCAGCTGAGCGGTAAGCCCGAGAAGGTGCGCCTGGCACTGCGACTGGCGGATACCGCCCGCGACCTCACCGCCTGGGAGCGTGCCTGCAACTCCTACGACCGCGCCCGTGCGGACTACGATGCTCTGCCGGATGCCGAGCGCAGCAAGTCCGAGGTGCGCCGCTATCTTTCTGCTATCAACAATGGTAAGGGCTTCTGCATGATGCAGCAGCGCAAGTTCAACGAGGCGCTTGAGCTCTACACCAAGGCGCTGGAGGTGGATGCCGCGCTGTACGAACTGGTAGCCCCGCCGGAGGGCGAGGCACTGCCGGAGGGCGATGTGGAGCCTGAACTGGCCCGCGCCGCTGAGGATTATTTCTTCTCCTACCGCTGCCTGGGTGAGTGCCAGGAGCTTGCCGGTGACCCCGAGGAGGCTCGCGAGACGCTGAAGAGCGGCATCGAGCTTGCTAAGCGACTCAACCGCCTGAACCCCACCATGAACTTGCAGTACATCCGCCTGCTGGGAGCACTGGGCAACCTCGAAATTCGCTGTGGTAACGAGCGCGAAGCCTTGCAGAAGTGGGCCGAGGCCGCCAGCATGTGCCAGCGCCTGTTCAATGCCACCACCAACCTGAGCGTGCGCTACAAGACCCAGCGCCAGCTGCAGAACCTGGTGCCCAATATCAAGGCTCTGCAGGAGAAGCTTCAGCCCGCCGAGCAGCCTGCTGAGCAGCCCGCAGCCCCGGCTCCCCAGGCGTAACCCCTCAGCCCCATCCTCACACCGTGGCGGAGTTCCTTTTATCCCTGCCGGCGCTGGAGCGCAATGCCCGCATCCTGGCAGAGGTAGCACAGGCCAGTGGGGCGCACATGCTGCTTGCCCTCAAGGCGTTCTCGACCACTTCCTGCTTCAGCACCCTGCGGCCTTATGCCGCCGGGTGTTGTGCATCCGGTCTGTACGAGGCGCGGCTGGCTGCTCGCCACATGGGTGGGCACGTGGCAGTGTATTCCCCCGCTTATCGCCCGGCGGAGCTGGAGGAGCTGTTGAGCTTTGCCCATCATATCGACTTCAACAGCCTGCCGCAGTGGCAGCGCTACCGCGAGCTGTGCCTGAGCCACCCGCGTGTGCAGAGCGGCGAGTTGCAGCTGGGGCTGCGCGTCAACCCCTGCTACTCCACAGGCCACACTGCCCTGTACGACCCCTGCGTGCCGGGCTCCCGCCTGGGGATTCCCGCCGACCAGTTGGCCGGGGCAGACCTCACTGGCATCTCCGGCCTGCATTTCCATACCCTCTGCGAGCAGGGTGCTCAGGAGCTCATCGATACCTTCCGCGCCTTTGAAAAGGATTTCGGCTACCTGCTGGCCAGTCCCCGCATGCGTTATCTCAACATGGGCGGCGGACACTGGATTACCAAGCCGGACTACGACCGCGCTGCCCTTATCGAGCTGGTGAAGGAAGTACGCGCCTGCTATGGGGTGGAGGTATACCTGGAGCCGGGCGAGGCCTGGTGTGTGCACACCGGCGTGCTGCGTGCCCGCGTGCTCGATGTCTTTGAATCCCTCGGCTACCAGCATGCTATACTTGATGTGAGCGCCAGCGCCCACATGCCTGACGTGCTGGAAATGCCCTACCGCCCGGATGTCTACGCCGTGCGCCCGGCTGAGGAGCAGGGGGCGGGTACCCCCGCTGTCTGCCTGCCCGGCGAGAGCTACAGCCCCGCAGGCCAGACGGACGAACTGCCCCATACCTACCGCCTGGGGGCTCCCACCTGCCTGGCGGGCGATGTGATTGGCGATTTCTCCTTCGCCGCTCCCCTGCAAGTGGGCGATACCATTCTGCTGGACGACATGACCCATTACACCATCGTCAAAACAACCCATTTTAACGGTGTGCCGCACCCAGCTGTGCAACTTTTGTACGCGGATGGTCACATCTCCACCGTTT
>JAFOZZ010000026.1 GCA_017390945.1 Akkermansia sp. | reverse complement strand
TTGAAGAATCTGTCTTACATCTGTTATATTGACCATCTTATCATCCTCACAAATTCGTGTTTATCGCGCAGAGCTTGCAGTTTTTCTCCCAACTTAATGAACTTGGGGTCTTTGCTATAACTAAGCGCGTATATGTCACCGGTTATTATATCAATTCCCGCCCCTCTGTTCAAGCGTGGAGGGCATTTTGTTGCGAGTTTCCTGCATTTTTGTTGCGGATGGCGTGAAAACTGAGCTCCGTCTTCGCGTAGCCCTATCGGGCTCTTGCTTCGCCGTGACAGGCAAAAAGCCGAGGATTTGCTCGAAGTGGAGCCCTTGGTCTGCCGGGTGCGGGTCATGGTCTTGCGGGTGGTGTTTTGTGCGTTGTTTACAGTTCGGCCAGAATCTTGAGGAACTCGCTCATGGGGTACGCCCCGGTCATGCTGATATCCTTGTCCTGGAACACGAGGAAATAGCGATACCCCGGCCCGGCTTGTGCTTGCCACGCTCTGCCCAAGTGCAGCTTGTCCAGTGTCTCCTCATTGGCCAGATGGTCGCCCTTGGTCTCGATGATGACTATCTTCCCGGAGCGCGTTCTCACGATAAAATCCGGATAGTGGTTGATAAAGCCATTGATAGCGAACCCCGTTCGCGCGATATTGCGATGCCACCACCGGATATTGGGTAAGCCGGTGATTGCCTGAATGAGCTCCGTCTCGAACTTGTTGCCGGATTCCTCAGCCTCGTACAGACTCTTGTCGTAGATGGCAGTGCTGTCGATGGGCGAGATGCTGGCCGGGAAGCTGTAAGACGGGCGGCACATAGTATTTTATTTATCTTTTTTTAGAGCCGTACTCAGTTTTTTACTATTGAGCTTGAACCATCCTCCCGCAAATGGTATCATAAGTGCAGATATGAAGGCGACAGTAAAAAAGCAACGACACTCAACCGCGAAGGGTACCCGGCGTGGGAGGCGGTCTATTGTCGTTAAAGCTATCAAGAATACCAGAACAGGCCAAAAGAAGGTGATAATGAGTGATTGGCAGCATCTGACGAAGAAGGATGCGGATATCATTGTACGCCTCATCAATAATCCTCCCCGCCAGAATGAGGAGGTCAAGAAAGCGTACAGGGAAGCAGAAATCCTTTATCAATCTATACAGCAACTGGATTGAGTCATGAATTTGGGATTCAGGTATCTGGATGCTAACTTCATTGCTCCAGAGCTTTTTGATTGTGGTGAGCCGGAACTTAACAGCTTCCTCCGCGAATCTGCAGCTCATTTTGTTAAGCAGGGACTTAGTGCTATTCGTCTGCTTATAGATTTGGACAATAACAGATTGGTGGGCTTCTATGCCATTTCTCCCCTGTGTGTAGAGTTAAGTCGCCTCTCTGCCAAGCAGAGAGAACAGTATAATGTGCCATTTCCTATCCCTTCTTGGTTGATAGGGAGACTTGCCATTGATAAGCAATACCAGAAGCAGCATCTTGGAGGTGCTCTTTTGCTGGATGCCATGAAAAACATCCGAAAACGTGCAGAAAATGGCGCAGGTGCACTCATCATTGTTGACGCTAAAAACAGGCGGATTAAGCAATTCTACAAGAAATACGGATTCTCTACGCTGGATTCATGCGGAGGCTTGAAATTGGCTGCTCCTCTATAGAATCATCTGAGCAGAATGCTCAGCTTCTCTGATTTGTTCCGAAAAACATTACGTTCCCGGGTGGCTTATTTTTATCTGCCCTTGACATGCGTAAATGGGTGGATTGTCCGCCCGTTCGCAGAATTGCGTACACAGCGAACGTTTTTCTTGACTCAGAGAGAAAAGAGTTATATCATGCTTCACATGAGCGGAAATCCAAGACTCAGAATGCCTACTAAGACCTTAGGTGCATTTCTAAGAGAAAAGAGAAGGTTAGAGGGGTTTTCTATTCGTAAACTTGTTGACGCAACGAAGGAAATCTCATCTTCAGGAGAAGCCGGTATTTCGTCTGCACACATATGTGATATTGAAAATGGACGTAGAATACCCTCTGATGAAGTTTTGACATTGTTGGTTAAAGTATTAAAAATTACTGAAGAAGAGTTGGATTTATATGATACTAGAGTTCCAAATCTGGAAATTCAAGAATTAACACAGATGAACGCTTTGTATGGAGTTGCATTTAGGCGAATGGTTAAACATATCCAAAAAAATGATGTTTCTCCGGAAGAAATATTACAATCCATGATTAACAATTTTGATAAATAGAGATGAAAACACTACGAGAAAGAGGCTATGAATACCCCGATTGTCTTGGCTACAATAGGGAGCATTATCGCTTGCGTGCTGCGTTCATGTTGGAAAATAATGATTTGTTACCAGAGCAAGCAGGACCAACAACTTTAGATGCATTATTAACTCTTTATCAAGAAGAATTTGGGCTGGATGTAATCTATATACCGAGACTTAAGGAACGGAGAAATGCTTTAGGCGCCACGGCGAGTACTGTTGGAAGTGCTCCTCAAATTTACCTCGACGAGTCGTTACGAAATGAGAATAATTCTACATTAAGGAAACTTCATCTGACTACTCTCGCCCATGAGTTGGGACATGCATTCCTGCACTATGAAGAAATCCGTATGCGTTCAGCAGCTTTGACTGATCTCGCATCCGCTCTTATGATTAAGGAAAGCTGTTCAAATGATTGCTGGCTTGAACACCTAAAAAAGCGGGATGGAAGAAAATGGTGTCTTAATCAATCTGAGTTTATCGAATACCAAGCTAACCAAATTATGGTAGGATTGCTCATGCCTTTTAGTACTTTGTACAATCAGGCGGCACAAATAATCAAGTTCAAATTGGATTGTCTACATCGCGAATACGGCTGGGATCGTAGCTTTGCCATACGCGCAAGACCTCTTGAGGTTTTTGACTACGCTGTAAATCAGGTTTCAGACTGCTATCAGGTCAGCAAGCAAATGGCAGCTTTTGAATTGTATCGAATTTTTAAAGACGATAACCTATCTATCGTCTTTGGAGGAATAACTCCTGCTGACCCCATCGAAAAACGGACACCCATGCGTAACCTAGTGTATGCTAGATAAACAAAACTGAGAGTTTTTTGTTGTATGCTTTTCTGAGAGAATGCTGTATTTCATTTTGCCTGACCTCTTACAAGCGATGTGACAGGCTTCTGAATTGGGAGACGTATTTCATAAAACCCTTCTATCCAATATATTATAATGTGATTCTATATTTGCGTGGGCTGAACGTAGGAAAAACGAAAAAAGCGAATTCCGGGCTCAATTTTCCCAAGCTGATGGCTCGTTAACTCCAGGCTTCGTAAAACAGCGTATCAGGTCACCTGATACGCTGTTTTTCTACGCCCAGGCAGGCCAGAATGGCTGCCGCAGGCGTAGGCGCTTTGGGCTTTCAGACCAAAGCGGTAGAAGCCTAGCCTCGGCGTCCCTGGGTGGGCGTAGAACGCGCAGCGGACGGAGCCCCCAGAAAACGAGCGCTAGCGGACGGAGCCGGGCAGCACCCCCAGTCTCGGCGTAGGCTCAGCCGAAGCCGGAGCGTTGCATACCTCAGACGGTGCCAACCTAAATCAACGGTTTTCATTCGTCTCTCTTGCACTTCCTGCTTGCATTCACCCGCTACATCCACTATACTCACCCCCTGACCTGTTGCGGGTGATGGATAAGCTCCCCGGTTTACCGGGCGCCCGCAGGACAAGAGCGGTTGTTGAGCACACGCGGAAGCCCAGTGGGCTCCCGCGCCCCGAGAGGCGAGGACACCTCCGAGCCGGTACCCCGGCTCCAGCCGGGGGCGAGCGGGGTCGTCAGGTCAGCAAACGGCCGTTCTGCCACACCCAGTCGGGTGCCTTTTTCTATGGAGCAATTCCGGGGCTTCTTTCCCCTGACCGTTGCAGTAAGTATGCCATGGTTCCCATGCCGCATCACAGGGGCGAGCCGCCAAGGCGCTCGCGATTACTTTTTCGATTTGGCGGGCACGTCTTTTTTCTTCAATTGTTCAAGCTGTTTTATCTGTGCAGCCCGTTCCTCCGGCGAAGGCGCGACAACGATGAGGTGCATGTACAGCGAAGGCTCGCTGAAGTTCAGCAGCCCGGACATGCGCACACAGCATTCGGCGGCATAGACTCCCGGTCTGGGCGAAAAGCAGAACCATGTGACCTTTTTTCCTGCTGCGGTGCTTTTTATTATTTGGGCATCTTTTCGCTCTTCGAAGTTCGGATGGTCGCCCAGGTAGATGCCGAAGTAATCTGTGGGGGCGTCCCAGGTAGTCAGCTTAGTGTAGGTGGTATAGGTGAAATCGACCCCGGGGTTGGTGGTTCGCACGTATCCCTGCGGTACGGGTACTTCCAGCACCAGCTCATTGAAGAAGTTGATGTCATCTGTTCGCTCTGCGGAATTTCGAGAGCCTGTGCCAAAGCGCATGCTTCGGAAGGCGTTTTCTGCCCATGTCCGGCATTCTTCCGGCTTGCTGACGTGGTTCGTGGCAAACAGAATCTGCATGCGAATGAGCGAGCCGTCGCGGTGCCGCACGAGCGCTACGCCGAACAAATCTGCCCCTGTGGCGCGAGCGGGGGCTTTTTTGCGCAGGGCATAGTATACATCGGCGTTCAGTGCCTTGATTTCGTACAGCGGGGCTTTTTCGTTGTAGGCATCGAGGAACTCGCGCGCCTGTTTGTCGAAATCAGCATCGGCCAGTACATCGAGTTCCTTGGCATACACAGCGATTCGGTCCCCCTCCTCTCCTATCCATATCAGCGTTTCATCGTCTCCGGGTGCTGCTGCCATCAGCGCGGTGGTGCGTTGCCCATACTGAGCCTCCTTCGGGAGGTCGAGAATCAGGCGGTCGTTCAGCACGGGCATATCTGCCGCAAGGGCAGCCACAGCGGTAAGGATTAGGGTAAATAATGTGGTTTTCATCGTGTTGTGGGAATTATCAGTCAATCCGAGGGGGATTCTACCTAAAGCGCGTATACGTTACAGTGGCATGTTAGCAGAATCCGGGAGGCTCGGCAAGCAGTTAATGAGGAAAAGCGCAAAAACAGAGCAAGCAGAAGCGCAGGAAAAGACCATCCGCGTGCGGTCCGCTTGCAGACCATCGAGCCCCGAATGGACGTGCGGCACATGCAGCCGCCCCCCGGTGCAGAAAAAAGATGAGTGAGCGCGTTGATTTTAGGGAAAATAAGTGATAAAATCGCGGAGCGATGAAAAAGCGTACTCTCATTACACTTATCATTGGCGGATTATGGGTGTTTCTGCTGCTTGTGGTGCTCCGCACCCCTGTGCAATGGCCTGTTCATGAAGGTTTATTGAACAGCACAACACCCGCGGTGCATCCGGCAACAGGGGTATCGGTTGATGCTCCTTTCCTGAGTGTGGAGGTGGAGGAACGTCTTGTTATAAATCGCTATGGCAGCATGGGAACGGAAGGATATCTGGCAGAAGATGCGCAGATTGACACTCTTGTCCTCGCCAATAAATCATGCTTTTTCGGGAGGGATTTGAGCCATTGCGCCCAGGAACATCTTCGCCCTCTCCCGCTGGTGGCGGATTCGCTCCATCCCCAGGAGGGATGGAGCGTTGAGCTGCTGGAGGAGAATGTGGTAAAACTCCGGCACGAGGACGGCAGTACAGTCAGCTACACCTATTCTTACTTGCCACAGCAGACAACGGTGTATTATTCCGGGGAGAAACGAGGTAATGTGCTGAAAATTGATGAGTATGATACGGAAAATTATAATTTCGCCTATGCCATCGCGACGCGGAAGGGCGCGCTGGAGACCTACTATTCGTTTTATCGCGATGGATTGGAAGGCAAGCTTGCCAGAATTGCCCTGTTCCTGCTGAGTTTATTTGGTGGACTGTTGGTTTTCTGTCTTTACCAAGAAGAAATCTCTGCCTGGATTCGCCTTGGCCGAACGCAGAAAAAAGAGAATGATACAGAAGGCTCATAAGCCCGGTTTCACATGTGCGGAGTAATCACAATTTATACTCCTCTCTCCGCGAATGCTGTATTTCATTTTCCATGACCTCTTACAAGCGATGTAACAGTCTCCAAAATCACAGAGCTTCTTTCACAAAAGACTTCTATCCGATATATTACAATCTTTTCCTTATTTGCTTAGAGTGACCCTAAAAAGCGTTCGCGTTTAGCAAAAGAGGCTTCCGGCTTCTCTACGATACGCCGTGACAGGTAGGCGGTTTTGAGCGAATGGTGACGCTGTGACAAGCAAAGATGTCTCGAACTGGGAAATTACACAGAATCAGATGTTTAAGGCGCATTTTTCAGCGAGTAGCAACCTAAAATGAAACATCGCTTGCAAGGGAATTAGCGCAAGTATCGTAGGGTATGAATCTTAACGAGTCAACACAAAACTTATATCCGATGCGTAAAAAGCCCTGATTGGTAAGCAGAAGCCGCGACACTACTCGCTCGTCCCCAGCATCTTCAGCGTGCACTCGCAGCGGTTGCTGGCGTAAAAAGCGGCGAGCACCTCGGCGAAAAGCTCGTTGGGGGAGATGGCATCGAAAAGAGTCATGCAGGAGCATACCTTCTGCGCATCGATGCTGCCCAATATGTCCTCAGCCTCCGTTCCGCGGTGCTGCAACAGGGCACACGTTATCTCGCGAAGGCGGGTGCCCAGCACGGGATGCTGCAGGTAGCGGGCAGCCTCATCGCAGTCGACGATGCCGTAAAAGTTCGCATTGAAGCTGTAGCCCAGGCCCCTCAGCTGCGGGAAGATGTACCATACCCAGTGGCTGCGTTTGCGGCCTTCGCGTATCTCCTGCAAGGCCTGCTCATAGCCCCCATAGGGCAGTTCCTGCGCCTCGATAAAGCGCGCTAAATCCGTCTCGTTCATGCCCAGTATTATAACGTATAAACAGCCAGAGGCAAGCACATTCCATCCCTGCGAGCAAACTTGCTTGCCAGGCTCGTTCACTTATGGTATAAGAATGCCATGCGCCCACACCTTCGCCTAAGCCTGCTGCTCTTGGCCGCCCTGCCCTTACTTGTGTTGGGCTGGGTTGGGGTACAACTGATTAGTGCGCGGGTACATGTGATTGGGCTGGATGGGCAGGTATGCCCGTGCGAGCTGGGCGACATCCGCCCGGGTGGGGATGGAGAGTACCGCCTCTACCTGCCGGATGCCGTTGGCCAGGTGCTGTACGTGGTGCCAGAATCGCTCCCGCACAATGCCCTGGCGGCGGAGGCCTACGTGCTGCCGTGGTTTGGCCGGCAACGCTGTGTGGTGAATGCGGAGGGATACGCCAACCTCAAACTTCGCTAAAATTCACGCTGCCGCGCACTTAAGGCTTTACGTGACAGGGCAGATGTGGTAGAATGGCGCGCGGAGGGCGCAAGCAGCCCAAAAATCAATTATGAGTGACCCCACGAAGTTCCGCAATCTGGCCATTATCGCCCACGTAGACCACGGTAAAACCACCCTTGTAGACCAGCTGCTGAAGGCTGGTGGTACCTACCGCGAAAACCAGGAGGTACAGGAGCGTGCTATGGACTCCATGGATCTGGAGCGTGAAAAGGGTATCACCATTAAGGCCAAGAATACTTCCATTCACTGGAATGGCTACACTATCAACATCGTAGACACCCCCGGCCACGCCGACTTCGGCGCCGAGGTGGAGCGCGTGATGAAGATGGTGGACGGCGTGATTCTGGTGGTGGACGCCTACGAAGGCCCGCAGGCTCAGACGCGATTCGTGCTGCGCAAGGCGCTGGAGGAAGGGCTGCTGCCCATCGTGGTCGTGAACAAGATTGACCGCCCCCATGCCGACCCCATGAAGGTGCACGACCAGGTGCTGGAGCTGCTGCTCGACCTGGATGCCACGGAGGAGCAGTTCGAGGCTCCCTTCGTGTACGGCTCCGCCCGCGATGGCTACTTCATGAACAGCCCGGAGAACGAGCCCCCGGTGGACTGCACCCCCCTGCTTTTCCAGATTGTCAACCACATACCCGCCCCCAAGGACGCCGATGCCGACGCCCCCTTCAAGATGCTCATTTCCAACATCGATTGGGATGACTACGTGGGGCGTGTGGCCGTAGGCCGCATCTCCAATGGCCGCGTGCAGAAGGGCGATACCCTCTACCTGCTGCGCCCGGATGGCACCAAGGTACAGGGCAAAGTAACCAAGCTTTTCGAATACAGCGGCTTGCAGACCACGGACTCCGCCGTGGGCGAGGCCGGCAACATCATCGGCATCTCCGGTTTCGAGGATGTAGACATCGGCGAGACGCTGGTGGCCAACCCGGAGGACGAGGCCATGCCCTTCGTGCAGATTGACCCGCCCACGGTGCAGATGGAGTTCAGCATCAACGACGGCCCGCTGGGTGGCCGCGATGGCAAGAACGTGACCAGCCGCGTCATCCGCGACCGCCTGATGCGCGAAATGCGTACGAACATTTCCATTAAGGTGGAGGACACCGACCTGGCCGGCGTGTTCATGGTATCCGCCCGTGGTACGATGCAGATTGCCATTCTGGTGGAGCAGATGCGCCGCGAGAACTACGAGGTGCTTGTCTCCCGCCCCAAGGTCATTACCAAGGATGTGGACGGCGTGCGCTGCGAGCCGTTCGAGACGGTGTTCATCGAGGTGCCGGAGGAGTGCGCCAACGGCGTCGTGCGCATTCTGGGCAACCGCAAGGGCATACTGGAGAACATGGAGGTAGGCAACAGCGGCCGCACCTACATCCAGGCCACCATCCCCACCCGCGGCCTCATCGGCTTCGAGTTCGAGCTGGTGAACCTCACCAGCGGCCACGGCATCTTCTCCCACCTCTTCAAGGAGTACGCTCCCTACGCCGGTGAAATCGTCACGCGCCAGAGCAGCACGCTCATCTCCATGGAGAGCGGCATCGCCCGCCCCTACGCCTTGCAGGCAATGGAGGAGCGTGGCTCCCTCTTCATCGCCCCCGGCGATGAGGTGTACGAGGGCATGATTGTGGGCGAGAACCCCAAGCCCATCGACATTCCGGTGAACCCCACGCGCGAAAAGCACCTCACCAACCACCGCTCTGCGACCAAGAACGACTCCATCCAGCTCACGCCGCCGCGCGTGTTCTCGCTGGAGCGCGCTATCGAGTACATCGAGCCGGATGAGCTAGTGGAGGCCACGCCGCACTTCATCCGCATGCGTAAGCGCCTGCTGGATGCCACCGCTCGTAAGCGCGCTGAGCTGCGCGCCAAGGGACTGTAACATCTTCACACCAATACCCTCTACGCCTATGTTTCAGGAGATAACAAACTGGTTCGCCTCGCAGGATTACCTGGCACTCTGCATGTACATCGCAGCCGCGCTGTGCTACATCGCCGGGTACCTGGGGGCTGTGCTGCCCTACCCCGGCTGCTTCGTAGCACTGGGTGGCAGCGTATGCTATGCGATAGCTACTGGCAGTCCGTACCCGGCCTGGTGGGTGTGGCTGCTGCTGGTGCTGCTGGCTGTGTTCGGCACGCTGGTGGACAACATCACCACGGCGCTCGGCGCCCGCAGGTTCGGCGGCAGCAAGGCCGCGCTGTGGTCCAGTATGCTGGGGCTCTTTGTCGGTGGCATTTTATTCTTCCCGCTGGGTGTCATTATCGGGCCGTTCCTCGCGGCTTTCATTGCGGAGCTCATCATCATGCGCAAAACGCCCACAGATTCCGCCAAATCGGGCTTTGGTGCCACGCTGGGTACACTGGCCGGCGTACTGGCCAAGGTGGTCGTCACGGGCATTATGATGGTTATTACGCTAGTGTAAGGCAGAAGTACAATCTACAAAGTGTTGAGTTAGGCTCGCTTCCGCTCGCAGTGCTATGGAAGCTTTGCTTGGGCTTGCGCTCCGCGCTTGTTGCGCGGTTTAACCGCATAGCTTGCTACCGCGTCCTCTCGGCGACAGCCGACTAACTAGCACTTCGTATTTCGGAATTCGCACCTCGTACTTTACAGCAGTTTTCCTTCTTCTGCAAAGCTGTAATAGGGCTGAGGGCGGTCGGGGCATGGGGCGCCGATGATAACGTGGTCCTGCAGGCGGATGCACATGACATCTGCCGCGGCTTTGAGCGCGCGCGTCAGCTCTTCGTCCGCCTTGCTGGGCTTGGAGTTACCGCTAGGGTGATTGTGCACCAGGATGATGCGTGCGGCGTTGTATTTCATGGCCGGGCCAAACACATTGCGCGGGTGAATGAGCACGCGGGTCAGCGTACCAGCGGCGATGCGCTCACGGCGTATCAGCATGCCGCGCGTATCAAGCAGCAGCAGTATCATCACCTCCTGCTGCTCATAGCGCAGCTCGCCCACCAGCAGGTTATAGACGTCCTCGGCAGTGTTCAGGCTGTGGCGCTGCAAGCTCTCTCGGGCGGCACGCTGCCCCAGCTCGAACACAGCCGCCAGAGTGGCCGCCTTGGCATTGCCTATCCCCATCCCCTTGGGAAGCAGATTCTCCAGCTCATCGGCCTCCATGCTCCCCAGGGCAGCCAGCGAGCCAGCCGCACGCTTCAGGCTCGCAGCCAGCTCCAGCACATTGCACCCCTGCACCCCCGTGCGCAGCAGGAGAGCCAGCAATTCCTCATCCGTCAAGGCCACGCGGCCAAGCTTGCTCAGCTTCTCGCGGGGCAGCATGTCGGCGGGCATGTCTTTCAGGCGGATGTTGCCGCTACTGGTGGGTTCCGGGCGTTCGTGCATGGTTTTCTTTAAGCAGCAAAGCCCACTCAGTGCCTGAATGGGCTTTGGGAGTTACGCTTTTCTGTCCGGGAGCGCCGCTTACGGCATTTCCATCATATCGCGCACGATGTAGAGGGACTCGCGCAGGATGGGGTCCAGATTGGAGGGATAATCCACATCATCAGCCAGAGCCTCCTCGGGGTCCTCTGCGGCCTCCATGTACTTCTCCTCATCCTCCTTGCTGGCGACGGGCAGCTTATCAGCGTTCACGTCATCCAGAGTGAGGCGGTAAATGGTCAGGTTGCGGGCATCCTCGGCAGCCATCTTCTCGTAGCGGGGCTTGCGCTCCTCGTCCTGAGCACGCTGGCGGTTGCGCAGCTCCGTGCTCTCGGCCACACGCTTAGCCTTGTTCAGAGAGTCGGTGTTCTCCTCGATAATCTTGCGGCGGTAATCGATAAACCACTTGCTGTACTGCAAATCCTGGTCGGCGGCCACGCGGGCGGCGCTACGCTTACGCAGCTCCGGCAGAATGCGTGCGATGCGAGGATTCTTCACGTAGTGAGCAGCCGGGGCAATCTCATCGTAAGGCATGGCGTAGTCCTGCTCGGCCTCACCAATCTGCAGCGCGGCGGTGGACATCGGCAGCACGATATCGCTCTCCACGCCCTTCAGCTGAGTGGAGGCACCATTGATGCGGTAGAACTTCTGCACCGTCACCTTAATCATACCGCAACCCTCGCGGGAGGCGAAGTACGGCAGGTAATCAGCCAGGCTGCGGGGAATCTGCACCGTACCCTTGCCGAAGGTGGAGTCATCGCCCACAATTACGGCGCGGCCATAGTCGGCCATGGCTCCGGCAAAAATCTCGGAGGCGGAGGCGCTCAGCTTGTTCGTGATAACGACCACCTCACCATCGAAGAGGCGGCGGCCACTTACCGTCAGGCGCTCCACATGGCCGCGGGAATCGCGCACCTGCACCACAGGACCAGCCCCGGTGAAGAAGCCCACCATCTTACGCACCTCGTCCAGGGAGCCACCGCCGTTGAAACGCAGGTCCACAATAAGCCCCTTCACGCCCTCGCGGTTCATGCGGCGCAGCAGCTTCTTCACATCAGCAGCGCAGCGTACATCACCGCTATCGAGGTCGATATAGAAGGACGGCAGCGTCAGAATACCAATGCGATAGGGAGTCTCGCCCGACTTGTGAATATCGACAATCTTGGCACTGGCCAGGGACTCGGACATAGGCACTTCATCGCGCACAATGACCACCTCCTTCTGCTCGCCGCTCTCAGCGCCGAGCACGCGCAGCTTAACGGAAACGCCCTTCTTGCCGCGAATCAGGTCTACCACCTTATCGATGCTCAGGTACATGATGTCCGTCCAATTGCCATTGTTAGCGGTATCCACGGCCACGATGCGGTCGCCGAGCTTCAGCTGGCCATTCTTGGCAGCGGGTCCACCCTTCACGATACCCTCGATGCGGGTGGAGCCATCATCGTCCTCGCGCAGCTGAGCACCAATGCCTACGATGGAAGCCTTGATGGCGTCCTTGAAGCGCTGTTCCTCGCGAGCGCCCATGTAGTCGCTGTGCGGGTCGTAGCTGCGAGCCACGGCATTGAGCAGCATGGCCACCATATCCTCGGTGTCGGCCTCCTTCACCTCATTGCGCAGGCGACGGAAGCGAGCCTTCAGCTTCTCCGCCACAGGAGTCTCGTTGGCGTTGGGATCGGGCTTGCCCTTCTCCTTGGCCAGGCGGGCCACATTCTCACGGCGAATCACCTCGGTAAGCACCATATCGTCCACCATATCGCGCCAGGCCTGAGTCAGGGCGGCATCATTGGCAGCGCGCGGCAGCTTGCGGCGGGAGCGCGGGGTGCTGCGGTTGGTGTCGAATGCGGGCAGCTTCTTGGCATACTCGGCCAGCATCTTCTCAGCCTCGGCAATGTGGCGCAGCGCGCGGCGAGAATACTCCGTGTGCAGCTCTACGGCCAGCGTGCGGGTCTCGCCGGCCAGCAGGTAATCACCAAAAGAGGAGGCATACTTGCTCTGCAAGGCATTCACATCTGCCTGGGTGAAGTAAAGGTGCTGGGGGTCAATCGATTGCAGATAGCACTCCAGGAACTTCTCGTATAAATCCTGCGAGAAGCGAAGGCGGGAGAAATGAGCATTCTGCAGCACCAGCGAGAACTGCTTGCCAATCTGGTCGTAATCCGGTGCAGCCTGACCGGTCGAGGAAAACGACACCAGAGCCGCGGTAGCAGCTGCGGCCAGCGCCCCCAGGCGGCGGGTCCAATGCTTGAGATGGGTATTGATCATACGATATTTTCTGTAATGTGAAATGTAACGGCGCTTGTAGCGCAAATAACTTGAACCATTTTACTTCAGTTCGCCGCAATGTCTATCTCAAATAGTGTCAACAGGCCAAACTTTCGCCCTATTCGTATCTACCCGCAGCCATTCAGACACAAAAAGTGCGTCCCTCATGACTTCCGGGCGGAAGGACGAGGGACGCACGGTTGATTATTTGCAATATATGCAGGCAGGCGAACGCCTCACCATCAGGCCTTGTCAGCCTTGCGGGGAGTACGCACCTTCACCAGCTTATAGCCCAACTGAGCAGCAAGCTCGCTTACAATGCTTTCGGCCTTGGCAACTCGGGCTTTCATCTCCTTCAGGGAGGCCTCAAGATGCGCGGCCTTAATCTTAGCCTTGCGAGCTTCATTCTTCAGACCACGAGTATCGCTGTCTACAGGAGCAGCCACGGGAGTGCTCTTGCGGCGACCCTTGGGCTGCGGCTGAAAACGAGCCAGCATGGAGTCCTCAGCCTGCTTTTTCCACAGAGAAATCAGCGTCGGTGCGATATTCTTCTCCTTGGCGACCTTCTGAATAGTGGTCTTCTTGGACAGTACGGCACGCACTATCTGCAGCTTCTCTTCCGGTGTATAACTTGCGCGGTTTTTCATGAGAACATGTATTTTGTGTGGTGACTTCATTCTAATCATACTAAATGGAATTGACAAGCCTTATTTTCATATCATGTCAGAAAATAGCATCTTTTTAAGCATTCTCCCAATCTTTTCGGGGAAAAAGACGATTTTTATGCTTTATCACTGATGATGAAACAGTTTTAGCCTTGCAGAATATGAAAACTAAGCGTACAATGAGCGGAAACAAAAACTGAACAACGCACTTCGGAAAATAACAACGATGAAAATGTTGATATTCGGCGGCAGTGGCCGCACAGGCCAAATCATGAGAAATACTGCTATATCTGCGGGCTGGCAAGTGCTGGCACCCACCCACGCAGAATGCGATTTACTGAGCCCCGATGCCGTTAGCCGGGAGGTGTTGGAAAGCGGGGCGGATGCTGTGGTGAACTGCGCCGCCATCAGCGGATTGGAAGCCTGCCTGGATGACCCGCTGAGTGCTCACATGGTGAATGCTGTTGCCCCGGCCACCATGGCGCTGGCCTGCCGCCATACAGGCGCCCGCTTTGTGCACCTCTCCACCGATTATGTGTTGGAAGGCCACAAGCCTGGCCTGCGCGATGAATCCTGCAAGTGCAAGCCCGCCAACACCTACGGCGAGAGCAAGCGCGAAGGCGAGCTCCAGGTGGCAGAGGCCCTCCCCTCAGCACTGATTCTGCGCGTGTCGTGGGTGTGTGGCAACCCGGCCAAACCCGCCTTTGTGGAGAGCATGCTTTCCGCTGCGCTGCAAGGCAAAGCGCTTTCTGCCATCGGCGACAAATATTCACTACCTACGGATGCTCAGGACATAGCACGCGTGGTGCTCGAGCTCTTACCCACGGAAGCCGCGGGCATCATCCACACCTGCTCAGGCGGCGAGCCCCTCAGCTGGCACGACTGCGTGAGCCTCGCCCTGCAAACCGCCGTGGCCGATGGTGCTCTGGCAGGCATGCCGCAGGTGGCTCGCACGGCACTGGCGGCGGCCACCTTCTTCCGCGCTGAGCGTCCGCGCCACACCGCCATGAACAACGCCCGGCTGACTCAGAAGCTCGGCATCTATATGCCAAGCGCCGGCGAGACGCTCCAAAACGTCACCCGGCGCTATCTTCAGAGCCTCAAGGGTTCGTAACAAGGCATACCTCAGCTCATGCGGCTGAGAATCTGGCGCAGCTCCATCTCGAAGGCCTGGAGCTCCACAGGCGTGGGGGTACCGCTGAGAGCGGACCAGCCGAAGCGTCCCATCTGGTCAATCTGCCAGGAGCCATTCGTACCGCTCGGGAACTCGCACTTACCGGAAATCAGCGTGCCGGGCAGTTGCAAGTCATCCAGCGTCACCTTGGGCTTCACGGAAGCACCCGGCTCGGGCGCAGGAGCCGCAGGAGCAGGCGCGGGGGCGGGAGTAGGCGCTGCAGCAGGGGCGGGAGCAGGCTCCGGTGCCGGCTTCGGCTGCGGACGAGCTATCTCGATACCGTGGTCGAGCAACAGAAACCGCACGTCCATGTAGGTCATGTGTACACCACACTCTGTGGCCAGATTCTTCTGAATACCATTCAGGTCAACGCCATAGCTTGCCCAGCGGCGCACCATTTCCAGCTGCTCATCGCTCACTTTTGCACTCATGGCTGTATCTTACCCCCTACCCTGCACCGTTGCAAGCCACAAATGCGGCATGGTGAAAGCCTAGTTACGATAGACAAGTTACAAGTTACGATAGACAAGTTGGGCATCTCTAAAAACTCATGTTTTAATTGGCGGGCAAAGCCCGCGGAATTTTTGAGCCCGCGGAGCGGGCGGTAGAAAGTAGGCAGGCGGTGGAGCTGCGCAGCAGCGGAACCCCTGCTATGTAATGAATGAAAACAGAACCCCGGCAGGGGTGGCAGAAGCCTTAGCTGCAACATATAGCCAC
>JAFOZZ010000025.1 GCA_017390945.1 Akkermansia sp. | reverse complement strand
GCTACAGCGCAGCTCAGGGTCATGGTGGCCAGGTCTAGCGTCCACTCTGTCTCTGGTTGCTCTGTGGTGATGCTGAGCGCTTTCTCCAGGTCTGCATGGCTGGCGCATACGCAGGGCATGCCGATGCCGGAGCTGTTGCCGAAGAAGATCTCGGCGAAGCTCTCTGCCACAATGGCCTTTACGCCACTGCGCTTGATGGCCTGCGGAGCGTGCTCACGGGAGGAACCGCAGCCGAAGTTCTCGCCGCCCAGGATGATGGTGGCTCCTGCGTGCTGCGGGGCATCGATGGGGTGACCCTTGCTGCTGCCGTCGTCGTTGAAGCGCTCATCGTAGAACATGGTGCCGGCAAGCTCGTCGAAGGTGACGCACTTGAGGAAGCGAGCCGGGATAATGCGGTCGGTATCCATATCGGCGCCGGGAACAGGAACTGCCTTGCCGGTGATGGAAATGATTTTGTTGAGAGGCATGGTATAAAAATGGTGTGAGTGTTAGCGTATGTCGAATACCTCGCGGGGGTCGGCGACTGTACCGGTGACGGCGGCTGCAGCGGCCATGAGGGGGCTCATGAGCAGTGTGCGCCCTGTGGGGCTACCCTGGCGTCCCTTGAAGTTACGGTTGCTGGTGCTGGCGCAAATCTGGTCGCCCTGGAGTTTGTCGGGATTCATGGCCAGGCACATGGAACAGCCTGCCAAGCGCCACTCAAAGCCGGCGGCGCGGAAGATGTCGGCGATGCCTTCCTCCTCACACTGATTGGCGGTTTCCTGCGAGCCCGGTACGGCCAGAGCCTTTACTCCCTCGGCTACCTTGCGCCCCTTCAGCAGCGGGGCTACGGCGCGGAAGTCGGAGATGCGACCATTGGTGCAGGAGCCGATGAAGACGACATTGATGGGCATGCCCTTCAGCTTCTGGCCGGGCTGCATCTTCATGTACTCAAGGGCTGTCAGACGAGCCTTGCGGGTTTCAGGGTTATCGGTATCGTCCGGGGAGGGGACGGTGCCATTGATGCCGATGCTCATATCCGGCGAGATACCCCAGGTGACGGTGGGCTCAATGTCCTCGGCCTGGAAGACGACTACGTCATCGTACTCGGCATCTGCATCGCTGGCGAAGCTCTTCCAACGCTCCACAGCGGCGTCCCAGGCGGCACCCTTGGGGGCGTAGGGGCGACCCTTCAGGTAAGCGAAGGTCTTTTCGTCCGGGTTTACATAGCCGCAGCGGGCAGCACCCTCGATAGCGAGGTTGCAGAGGGTGAGGCGGCCATCCATCTCCATGTTTTCGATTGCGGTGCCGCCGAACTCGTAGGCATAGCCCAGACCTCCGTCGGCGCCGAGCTTGCCGATGATGTAGAGGGCGACATCCTTAGCGGTTACGCCGGGACGCAGGGTGCCCTCCACGCGAACATTGCGTACCTTGAGGGGCAGCATGGCGAGGGTCTGGGTGGCCAGTACGTCACGCACCTGCGTGGTGCCAATGCCCATGGCGATAGAACCTACGGCACCGTGGGTCGCGGTGTGGGAGTCACCGCACACGATGGTCATGCCCGGCTGGGTGATGCCCAGCTCCGGCCCGATGGAGTGCACGATACCCTGCTGGCCGGAGGGAAGGTCGAACATGCGAATGCCCGCAGCGGCGCAGTTGCTGCGCAGGGCGTTAAGCATCGTCTGGGCGCGGGGGTCAGCAAAGGGCTCAGCCTGGTTGTCCGTGGGGATGATGTGGTCAACCGTGGCGAAGGTACGCTCGGGGTGCAGTACGGGGATGCTTAGCTCGCGCAGCATGGCGAATGCCTGCGGTGATGTCACTTCGTGCACGAAGTGAGTGGCGATAAAGAGCTGCGTGCGCCCATCCGGCAGTGTGCCTACCGTGTGAGCATCCCAAACTTTCCTGTATAATGTCTTGCCCATGATATGTACCTCTCAGTCTACCAGCACGCGCGCGAGGCGTCAAGGTATCATGGCTTAGAATGACACGGAAGTAAGCCGGAATTAAAAAGCCGACCTGCTTATGAAGCAGGTCGGCGTGAAATAAGCTGTTATTCTATCGGCTTTAGCCAAGAACCTCGGCGCGCTCCTCAAGCAGCTCGGCGCAGGAAGCGTCAATCTTGCCGCGGGAGAACTCGTCGATGGGCAGACCCTCCACGATGGTAAGGGTGCCGTCAGCCTCAGTGCGGCTGGGCATGGAGCAGATGATGCCCTCAGGCAGGCCGTACTTGGTGCCATCGCTGTAACGAGCCACGGAGTACCAGTCACCCTCGGGAGTGGGGGTGGTCAGGTTCTTCACGGTCATGAGAGCGGCGTTGGCAGCGGAAGCGGCGGAGGACAGACCGCGAGCGGCGATGATGGCGGCGCCACGCTGCTGAACAGTCTTGATGAAGTCGGTCTTAAGCCACTCGGAGTCGGTGATAACCTCGGTAGCGGGCTTGCCGCCAATCTTGGCGTTGGTGAAGTCCGGGTACTGGGTGGCGGAGTGGTTGCCCCAGATGGTCATGTTGGTCACCTCGGACACAGCTACGCCGGCCTTGGCTGCGAGCTGAGCCTTGGCGCGGTACTCGTCCAGCATGGTCATGGCGAAGAAGTTCTCCTTGGGCATGCCGGTGGCGTTGGTCATGGCGATGAGGCAGTTGGTGTTGCAGGGGTTGCCTACCACGAATACCTTGCAGCCGGGGGCGGCGTTCTCGGCGATTGCCTTGCCCTGACCCACGAATACCTTGCCATTGATGGAAAGAAGATCCTTACGCTCCATACCGGCCTTGCGGGGCACGGAACCCACCAGCATGCACCAGTCGGCGTTCTTGAAGGCCACGGCGGGGTCATCGGTGGGAACAATCTCCTGCACCAGCGGGAAGGCGCAGTCCTCGAGCTCCATCACCACACCCTTCAGCTTGTCGAGGCAGGGGGTGATTTCCAGAAGCTTCAGGATAACGGGCTGGTCAGCACCCAGCATTTCGCCGGCTGCGATGCGGAACAGCAGAGAGTATGCGATATTGCCGGCGGCGCCGGTCACGGTCACGGTTACGGGTTTCTTCATAACGCGGACATTATGCCTGTTTGCCCGGCTAAAGTCAACCCTGAAATCCGTTCTCTGAGCTGCTTTTTTTGTCACTAAAGCTAGAGTAAAATCGAGGTTTTGCTTTCTCGTGATTGTTTATCATTGACAATTCAGTAGGTAGCAGGTATCATTGCGCGCATGGAAACACGAGTGATGGAGGTGGATCCGTTGGAGGATTGCCGCAGTGTGTATAAGGAAGCCGCAGCCGTGATGGCGGAGGGTGGCTTGGTGGCCATTCCTACTGAGACTGTGTATGGTTTGGGAGCAGATGCGCTCAATACTGAAGCAGTGGCTAATGTTTTTGCTGTTAAGGCTCGCCCGAGTTTTGACCCGTTGATTTGCCACTTTGCCCGCGCCAAGGATATAAAGGACTATACAGATGTGCCTGCTGAGTTGCAGGAGCTGGTGGATAAGCTGGCAAAGGAGTTCTGGCCGGGGCCGATGACGCTGGTGCTGCCGCGCAAGCCGATTATTCCGGATATTGTGACGAGTGGTTTGCCCACAGTGGCTTGCCGTGTGCCGAGCCATGAGGTGATGCGTGGTGTGGCTCGCGCCTTGGAGCGCCCGATTGCTGCTCCGAGTGCCAACCGTTTCGGCCATATTTCCCCCACCAGCGCTCAGGCAGTGGTGAAGGAGCTTGGCGGCAGCATTCCGCTGGTGCTGGATGCCGGTGCTTGCTCTGAGGGGCTGGAGAGTACTATTTTGATGCCCTGCCTGGATGAGAAGGGCAAGCCTGCTGTGCGCCTGCTGCGCGAGGGCCCCGTGACTCGCGAGAAGCTGCGTGGTATTTGCCGTGTACTGAAGCCGGGTAAGGGCAAAGCTGTTGAGGAGTCCCAGCCGAATGCGCCTGGGCAGCTCAAGAGCCACTACGCCCCCGGTAAGCAGCTTATTCTGTGGAATCCGCGCGAGGAGTTTGTGCCGGAGGAGGGCGTGAGCTATGGCCTTATCAGCTATGAGGGTGAGTCCGCTCTGGCTCAGCAGGATTGCTGGGCGGAGGTGATGCCGCTTTCTCCCGGTAGTGGTCGCCTGGCCGAGGCCGCTGTGCGCTTGTTCGCTGTGATGCGCGCCATGGATGAGAATGAGGAGGTGCAGGTGATTGTGGCTGAGGAGCTCCCGGAGACGGGGCTTGGCTGCGCCATGATGGACCGCCTGCGCCGTGCATCCGCGAAACGAGAGGAGGCTTAAGCGATGATGAGAGCGATTCAAGCATTGATTGTAGCTATCGTGTTGCGTGTGGTGCATGCCGCACTGGTGGAGCTGCGTGTGCTGGACAGCCGCGTGGCCAAGGAGTTTGAACGCATGCCCGATGGGCTGAGCTACGCTATTGCTACCGGGTACCAGGGGCCGACTCTTTACGTGAAGTGGGAGGGTGGTAAGCTGAAGCGTCTGGCCGCGCTCGATGCCCCCACGTGCAGCCTGCGTATCAAGAGCATGCCGCTTTCTTTCCAGTTGTTTACTGGGCAGATGGGCTTGTCGCAGGCGTATGCCCGCCACGCGTTCACCATGGGTGGTGAGGTGGCGGATGTGATGCGCCTGGCTCGCCTGGTGAACCTGGTGGAGGCCTACCTCTTCCCCAAAGTGATGACGCGCCGCATCATGACCGATGTGCCAGAGACCGAGGTATGCTTCCTGCGTGCCTATGCCCGCATCGCTGTGGGTTTCCTGACTTGTAAATACAATCTTTCCAAATAATTATGGTTCCTTACTTTGAATTTCAGAATGCTGTGAAGTTGCTCTGCGGCGAGCTGTCGCTGGAGCGTATTGCGATTGAGCTTGAGCTGATGGGGGCAAGCAAGCCCCTGATGCTGTCGGATGCCGTGCTGGCCAAAAT
Organism: Akkermansia sp.; assembly: GCA_017390945.1. Lineage (GTDB taxonomy): Bacteria > Verrucomicrobiota > Verrucomicrobiia > Verrucomicrobiales > Akkermansiaceae > Akkermansia. The sequence goes on along the minus strand of JAFOZZ010000025.1, from coordinate 11,518 downwards.
TGGTACGCTGGAGACAGTGGTGAAGGCTATGGCCGCGGAGGGCGTGCAGCCCGCAGCTACGTTCACGGATATCCCGGTGGATTCCTCCCTCGCTGTGGTGGATAAGATTGCTGCTTACTACCGCGAACAGGGTTGTGACTCTATTGTGGCTGTAGGTGGTGGCTCTGTAATCGATACGGCTAAGGGCGTGCGCCTGGTGCTCTCGCAGAATAAGGAGGATATCCTCTCCCTCAGCGGGCTGGATAATCTGGTGCGTGGTAAGCATGTGCCCTTTATCGTGGTGCCCACCACTGCTGGTACCGGCTCTGAGTGTACGGGCGTGGCGGTGATTCGCAATGATGCCAACGGCGTGAAGATGGAGTTCCTTTCCCCCTATGTGGAGCCCGATGCCGCTGTGATTGACCCGCGTATGACGGCTGGTCTGCCGCCCAAGGCTACGGCTACTACGGGTATGGATGCTCTCGTGCATGCTATCGAGGCTTGCACATGCCAGCAGGCTAATCCCCTCAGCACGGCATACGGTACGGCCGCTATCCGCGCCATCGCCGAGAACGTGGAGGAGGCTACTCGCAATGGCAGCAATAAGAAGGCTCGCTTCGCCATGGCCCTGGCTTCCACGATGGCTGGCATCTCTTTCTCGAACTCCATGGTGGGTGCCGTACACGCCATTGGCCATGCCCTGGGTGGTGTGTGCCACGTGCCGCACGCTGTGGCTATGACGATTCTGCTGCCGCACGTGATGCGCTACAACCTGAGCCACTGCGGTGCCGCTTATGCAGAGCTGCTGCCTTGGCTGGTAGGTGTGGATGCCGCGATGGCCACTCCGGCCGATAAGCGTGCCGAGGCTGCTATCGATGCTGTGGTGGCGCTGGGGCGCAGCCTGAATGAGATTTGCGGTATTCCTCTTACGCTGAAGGATGCAGGCGTGAGCACGGAAGCCTTTGCCAAGGTGGCTGAGGTGGCCGTGAACGATGGCGCTCTTATCGTCAATCCGCGTGCTGCGGATGAAGCTCAGGTGATTGAAATTCTGAACGCTGCTTTCTGATATGGATACCGTTGTCGAGAAAGAGATGAATCGTCTGGTGGAGAAACAGCGCAGCTTTTTCCTCACTCACGTGACACGTGATGTGAAGTTCCGTCTGCAGGCGCTCAAGAAGCTGAAGAAGACCATTATTGAGTGGGAGCCCAAGATTTGCGAGGCCCTGATGGCCGATCTGGGCAAGTGCCGCACCGAGACCTACATGACCGAAATCGGCATGGTGCTGGCCGGTCTGACCGAAAACATTAAGCACCTGCGCCGCTGGAGTCGCCCCAAGAAGGTGATGGCGCCGCTGGCTCAGTTCCCCTCCACCTGCCGTGTGCAGCCGGAGCCCTACGGTGTATCCCTCATCCTCAGCCCGTGGAATTACCCCATCCTGCTTTGCCTGGACCCGCTGGCCGCTGCTCTGGCTGCTGGTAACTGCGCTGTGGTGAAGCCTTCTTCCATGTCGCCCGCTACGTCGAAGGTGATTGCTGATATGCTCAGCAGCATTTTTGAGCCGGAGTACGTGACGACGGTGCTGGGTGGCCGCGATAAGATTGGCGCTTTGCTGGAGGAGAAGTTCGACTACATTTTCTTCACCGGTAGCCCGGTGGTGGGGCATGTGGTGATGGAGGCTGCTGCTCGCAATCTGACACCGGTGACGCTGGAGCTGGGTGGTAAGAGCCCCTGTATTGTGGACGAGACGGCTAACATTCGCGTGGCGGCCCGCCGTATTGCCTTCGGTAAGATTCTTAACGCCGGTCAGACCTGCGTGGCGCCGGATTATCTCTTCATCCACAGCAGCCGTAAGCAGGAGTTTGTGGAGGCTTACCGCGCAGAGGTAAAGCGTATGCTGGGTGAGGAACCTCTGAAGGATGAGACCTTTACCCACATTATCAATGAGCGCCACTTCCAGCGCCTGAATGGGCTGCTGGCTGGCGAAAAGGCGCTTGTGGGTGGTAAGAGCGATGCCGCTACGCTGCGCATCGAGCCGACGCTGCTGGATGGCGTGACACCGGAGTCCCCCTGCATGAAGGAGGAAATCTTTGGCCCCATTCTGCCCATGATGACCTGGGATAAGTGGGAAGAGGTGGAGCAGTTTGTTCTCTCGCGTCCGCGTCCGCTGGCTTCCTACCTCTTCACGACCAGCTCTGCTAACGAAAAGCGCTTTGTGAACAACCTCTCCTTCGGTGGTGGTTGTGTGAACGATACCATCATTCACCTCGCCGTCCATGGCCTGCCCTTCGGTGGCGTGGCCGAGATCGGTATGGGCGCTTACCATGGCAAGGCCGGGTTAGATACCTTCACGCACTACAAGTCGGTGCTGACAAAGGCTAATTGGCTTGATTTGCCGATGCGTTATCACCCTTATACCTCATTTGCTGAGAAGCTGTTGCGCCTCTTCCTGCGCTGAGGTAGTTGGTTAGATTTGCTTTGCGGCTGCATTTTCCCTTAAGCGTGAGGAAAATGCAGTCGTTTGCGTTCTTCGGTTTTCTATAAGCAGCAGGGGGGCGAGGTATTAATGCTGGTTGATGGTATCAGCCATAAATTCCCTGGCGGGAAGAATGTGAATTTCGCCTGATTCATGCGTGATTATTTCCTTATGGCTGTCGGTAATGATGTATCCTCGCTGCAGGGTTGTTTCTTTCATAGCTGAGCCTAGGGCTCTCACTTCTCTAGCTCGGGTTTCTTGTGAGTTGAGCTCGTGGCATACCTGAATCAAGATTTTTTCTCCGTTTTTGAGAATCGCAACGAAATCGACTTCATAGTTTTCTGCCGTTTTGTAATAGAAAATATCCGGGGTTAATCTGCGCAATGCACAAAAGACCATGTTTTCGAGCATTTGACCATGATTTTTCAGAATTTGTGTGCTTAGAGACGCCGCCATGGAGTGATCGATGCAGTATATTTTGCGAAATTCTCTTGCTTGCTTGGCGATGGAGGCGCTGTATGCCGGTATGGCAAATATGAAGTAGGCGTCTTCAAGCCATTGCAGAAATTGGGTAATGGTCTCTCTGCTTACGGTGTAGCCCAGTGATTTTACTTCGTCATGTACTTTGCGCACGGAGAATAGAGTGCCTATGCCGTTGATGATTCTGCTTGCCAAATGTCGCAGAACCTGGGGATAGCGAATATCATAGCGCTCTATGACATCCCTGAGCAATAAAGCATTGTAGTATTCTTGATGCAGCTGGCGGCGTGTGGCGGGGGGGGTACCGAATACGGCCGGAAAACCGCCTTCGGCTTTGTAGCTTTCCCATGCTTTTTGTATGGCGAGGCGACGATTGCTTCCTTTGAGCGCTTTTGTTATGCCGCAGCGAATCATGTACTCCGAGAAAGAAAACGGAAATAGCTCCCAGCTTAATGTACGGCCTCGCAGGCAGGAGGCTATTTCTTTTGACAGCATTCGCGCCGAGGAGCCGGTAATGTATATTTCGCAGTTTTCGTCTCTCCGCAATCTTTCTACAAACAATTCCCAATGGGGGTATATCTGGATTTCGTCAAAAAAGAAGTACACCTTTTCTGTTCTTCTTTTCTCGGGGTATGTACTGTAGTAGGCATCGTGGATGGTGTCCCACCCGCCTTGATGCAAGGGTAATAATCGCTCGTCTGAAAAATTGAGCCACACAATGTTTTCTCGAGGTACACCGTCTTGAATCAGTTTTTCCATGATGGTTTCCATGAGTGTGGATTTACCACAGCGGCGTACCCCCATAACGATGGTTACGACGCCATCCAACGCTTCTATTTGTAGCTCTCTTGGGCTATAAGAATGAAGTGTGCGCGTCTGGTTGTCTGCAATCTGTTCAGAAATAACGGATTTTAGCTCGTTCTGCATGACTTGAAAATAGCACTTTTGGGGGCTGATAGCAAGTGTAAAAATAAATTTTGGCCGCCGTAGACGACCAAAATTTGATTTTTTGGCCGTCCGCTACGGCCAAAATTTAAAATTTTGGCCGCCGTAGACGGCCAAGTTGTAAAATTAAGGTAGAGAAAATGCTAGAGAAAAGGGGAAAGCGTGCCGTGTATTACGCAATAAAATCGTGCATCGTAATGCGTAGCCGGTATTTCCGCTTGACTTCCGCTCTGATTTAGTGCACTCTTGCGCCGCAATGAACAACACTGTACTCATTATCGGAGCTGGTGGTGTGGGCCATGTGGTGGCTCACAAGTGTGCCCAGATGGCAGATGTTTACAAGAACATCCATCTGGCCTCCCGTACCAAGAGCAAGTGCGACGCGATTGCTGCGGACGTGCTGGCTCGCAGCGGCGTGCAGATTACCACCCATGCGGTGGATGCCGACAATGTGGCCGCTACGGTGGCTCTCATTAAGGAGGTGCAGCCCGACCTTGTGCTGAATGTGGCTCTGCCGTACCAGGATTTGCCCCTCATGGATGCCTGCTTGGAGGCTGGGGTGAATTACTTGGATACCGCAAACTATGAGCCGCGCGACGTGGCTAAGTTTGAGTACAGCTGGCAGTGGGCATACCAAGAGCGCTTCCAGAAGGCCGGTCTGTTTGCTCTGCTCGGTTCCGGCTTCGACCCGGGGGTGACGAACGTGTACACCGCCTGGGCGTTGAAGCACCACTTCGACGAGATTGAGTACCTGGATATCATCGACGTGAATGGCGGTGACCATGGCCAGGCCTTCGCTACTAATTTCAACCCCGAGATTAACATTCGCGAGGTGACGGCTCCCTGCCGCCACTGGGAGAATGGCGATTTTCAGGAGACGGGTGCCATGAGCATGCACCAGCCCTTTACCTGCCCGAATGGCGTAGGTACATACGAGATTTACCGCATGTACCACGAGGAGATGGAGTCCCTCGTGAAGCATATCCCCACCATCAAGCGCGCTCAGTTCTGGATGAGCTTCTCCCCGAACTACATTAACCACCTGACGGTGCTGAAGAATGTGGGTATGACCCGCATCGACCCGGTGGTGTACAATGGCGTGGAGATTGTGCCGCTGCAGTTCCTGAAGGCTGTGCTGCCGGATCCCGGTGACCTGGGCAAGACCACCCACGGCCGTACCTGCATCGGCTGCGTGATTCAGGGTAAGAAGGATGGCAAGTACAAGGCTGTGTACGTGTACAACATCTGCGACCACGAGGAATGCTTCCGCGAGGTGGGCTCCCAGGCTATCTCTTATACCACGGGCGTGCCGGCTGCGATTGGTGGCCGCATGATGATGACGGGTACCTGGAGCGGTGCTGGCGTGTTCAACATGGAGCAGAACGACCCCGATCCCTTCATGGAGGCTCTTAACCAGTATGGTCTGCCCTGGCAGTGCATTGAGCTGACGGAGGAGCAGGCAGCTGCTCTGCGCGTGACGGAGTAAGCCGCTCGCAAGGTTATCTTTCCGGAGCCGCCCCATCTCAGGATGCTGGGCGGCTCCTTTGTGCTGTAATGTCAGAACAATGGCTTGCAGTATGTGGTAGACAGCGTATGATGGGATAAATGGGTATGAAGTGTCGTAAAGGTTGGCTGACGGTGGTGGCTGTTATTTGTGGCGTGTTGATGGGTGCTGGTGTGTTTGTGGTACTATGGCCTAAGCAAATGGTAGTGAGCATGCAGCCGATAGTTGAGCAGCCCGCCGTTTCGGAGCCGGTATCGTTGCAGGAGGTACTGCTGACGGAGGCTTGTGGCCAGGCGGAGGCGGCGCTGGCACTGCTGCGAGGGGTGAATGATACGTTTACGGCGGAGGCTTCCGCAATGCGATATGCACAGTGCTGGGCAGAGGTGAAGGCTCTGGGGACGCTGTGGGGAGACTGTGGGGCAGGGGGTGATACGAAGGATGCCGCTAAATCTGCTGCATTGAAAGATAAGTTGGAGCAGCTCGGCGCTGATTTGCATGCGGAAAAGTCACGCTTACTGGCACCGGAGGTGGATGCTTACGGCTCTGCTGCTCTGCGGGATGCCTTGCGCGGGGGACTCCCATTGGCCGGGGTGGATGCTGATGGGGTGGAGCAGCTGGTGGCTGATACTGCTGCGCTGCTTCGCGATATGGCTGCCGCTGCCCAGCGCGATGGCTCGGCTGCTGTGCCGGCGTACTATGCAAGCTGTGTGAGGCTGCGTGTGCGCTGGGAGTTGCTTGCGGCGCAGGGAGGTGTTATGTTGAATTTGGCGGAGCAATTGTGCCGTCAGGACGATGGGGTGGTGAAGAAAGCGCTGGGATTGTGGCGCGAATCCTGTGATGTTCAGGACGCTCGAGTGGCGGCTGTCCTGCGTTTGCTCCCGCGTGAAGTGATACTCTTTTGATTTTTTGTGACACCACTGGCACGAGAAGCAAATTTGTCTTGACAATAAAGCGATGGGGAGTAGAATCTTGGCCGCTTCGACTCGCGCGTTCGCGAGCCGACCGTCATTATCATCAAGCTTTATACCATGAACAGTTACCGTACCCATACGTGCGATGAGCTCCGCCTTTCTGATGTCGACAAGCAAGTAACGCTTGTAGGCTGGGTGGATACCGTTCGCGACCACGGTGGTGTGATTTTCATCGACCTTCGTGACCGCGCTGGCAAAACTCAGGTTGTGTTCCACCCTGAGAATAATGCTGAGCTTGCCGGTAATGCCGAGAATCTTCGCGTGGAATCCGTCATTCAGGTAACGGGTAAGGTGGTAGCACGTCTGAAGACAGACGAGGTGGATGCCACGAACCCCGACCTGCCCACTGGTGAGATTGAGGTGGATGCCGCTGACATGACTGTGCTGAACCGCGCCGCCGTGCTGCCCTTCCAGCTGGATCGCAACATCGCTAACGAGGATATCCGCCTGAAGTATCGCTTCCTCGACCTGCGCCGCGCCAACATGCAGCGCAATATGATTCTGCGTCACCGCATCACCAAGACCATGCGCGACTACCTCGACGAGCAGGGCTTCCTGGAGATTGAGACGCCGATTCTCTCCAAGAGCACGCCCGAGGGTGCTCGCGACTTCCTTGTGCCCAGCCGTCTGAATCCCGGTACCTTCTACGCTCTGCCCCAGGCTCCCCAGCAGTACAAGCAGTTGCTGATGGTGGCCGGTATGGAGAAGTACTTCCAGGTAGCTCGCTGCTTCCGCGATGAAGACCTGCGTGCTGACCGTCAGCCCGAGTTCACCCAGATTGATATCGAGGCTTCCTTCATCACTCCCGAAGACGTGTACGCCTGGATTGAGGCGATGCTGAAGCGCGTGTTCAAGGAGTCCGTGGGTCGCGATATCGTGACGCCGTTCCCGCGCATGACCTGGAAGGACGCTATGAACCAGTACGGTTCTGACAAGCCTGAGCGCCGCTTTGAGATGAAGATTACGGATTGCTCCGACATCTTTGCAAACAGCGAGTTCCGTGTGTTCTCCGGCGCTATTGCCAATGGCGGCGTGGTGAAGGCCATCAACGCCAAGGGCTTCAACCCCTCCGTGGGTCAGGTGGACTCCCTGACGCAGACCGCTATCGAGGCCGGCGCCAAGGGCCTGGCTTACATCAAGGTGCGCGACGTGAACAACACCAAGGAGTGGAAGAGCCCCATCACCAAGCGTCTGTCCCAGGGCGAAATCGATGCCCTCGTGGAGCGCCTCAACATCGAGAGCGGCGACTGCGTATTCTTTGCCGCCGGTGAGTGGGAGGAAAGCTGCACCATCCTCGGTCGCGTGCGTCTGGCCTGCGGCGACTTCATGGAGCTGCTGAAGGACAACGATGAAATTGACCTCTTCTGGGTAAACCGCTTCCCGCTCTTTGGCTGGGACGCCGAGGAGCAGCGCTTCTGCGCCGTACACCACCCGTTCACCCGTCCTGTGCCGGAGGACGTGGAGAAGGTGCTCAAGGGCGAAATCTCCACCGACCTGTGCGCCGAGGCTTACGACATCATCTTCAACGGTAACGAGCTGGGTGGTGGTTCCATCCGTATCCACGAGAAAGACCTGCAGGACGCCACATTCCGCGCCCTTGGTCTGGACGACGCTACGATTCAGGAGCAGTTCGGTCACCTGCTGGCTGCATTCTCCTTCGGTGCACCGCCCCACGGCGGCCTGGCACTGGGCCTGGATCGCGTCGTGATGCTCATCGGCAAGTGCGAGTCCATCCGCGAGGTCATCGCCTTCCCGAAGAACAACCGTGGCGCCGACCTCATGAGCGAATCCCCCGCTCCCGCCGAGCCCAACCAGCTCCGCGACATCCACATCCAGGTAAAGCTCCCCGAAAAACTCCGCCAGAAGCTCGAAGCCGAACAAGCCGCCGCCGAGCAGGAGTAAATCCAGGCTTAACAGCAAATATCCCCACCCGGCTGAGCCCCAACAGGCTCAGCCGGGTGTTTTTTGAAGGGAATGCGCTTGCTTTTTGGGGCGTTTTCTAATATAATGGGCGCAATGATAGATAATTCGGATTTCGTAGCCTCTGTTAAAGGGAAACGGGAAAAGGTGCAGAAGTTTTTTGTTCGTGCGTGTCGTGTTTTGAACATGCTGCTTCCCTGTCGCCTTGTCGCGTCTGAACAAAAACGTGCGGGATATACCTATGTGACGATATGTAGCAAGCGTGGTCTTGATATGGTTGCAGCATCGTTGTATAGCCTATTTAAAAATTCTTCCTTGCACCCTTCTAAAATAGTAGTAGTATCTGATGGAAAGTGGGAACCGGGGTATGGCGTGAGATATTTCCGTAAACGTGGTTTGGAGGTAGAGTGTTTATTATGGGAACAATGTGCAGATTATTATAAAGACAAATTGCCAGAGCTTACTGTATGGGCTAGCAAGCATATATGGGGCAAGAAAATGGCAGCTATTCTTTATGTGTCTGAGACGGATAAGGTCTTATTCTCTGATCCTGACGTATTGTGGTATGGAGACCCATTGACTGTTGCTGAATTAAACTCTATTCGTCTTAAAGTGTCTATTGATTGTTGTCATAGCTATGATAAGCAATATATAAAGGATACGAACTCTGAATATTTATATGATAGCGATGACCCTGTAAATTGTGGCGTTGTTTACATTCACGGCGGCTTGAAAATGCTCAATGACAAAGCGCTGGAGTGTATTCGCTATCAGGCTGAACATTGTGGGAATTTTGCCGAGCAAACCGTGTTTGCTATCATGGAACGCCAATATGATAACAGGTGGAGCCGTGAGGAAATCGTATCAGCCATTGATGATGTGGTACAGCCTCTGTTTTCCAAAACGATAATGTACCCGAATACGGTCGCTAGACATTATCTGTGGCGTCTCAAATGGATTTACTGGACAGAGTATTTTAAGATGAGGCTGTCCGGTAAAAAGTAGTCCGACATCAGAAGTAAGCAAGCAGCAGCGTAGGCTTATATGAATATTCTCTTCGCGTATATCCAAGCTGTAAACCCGATTAAAGGGGGAACTGAGCGTGTGGCTTGGGCAGTGGCTACTGCCTTGAAGAAAAAAGGCCACTCCGTTTATTTTCTCGCAACGCATGCAACGCAGGCTGATGCGCCCTTTGCCGAGCAGCCTGAATTTATTCTCATAGATGCGCAAGCTAGTCACGAAGAGCGTAAGCAGAAGGTTATTGACACTTGCCGTGAGTTGAATATTGATGTCGTAATTAATGAATGTGCAGAGTTCGGGTTAAGTTCTATATTTTCCAATAAATTGCTCGATGGTGTCAGAGTGATTTCCTGTACGCATCTGGATATATATGGATTGGTCAAATATTTCCATAGGCCCAACCCTCGCTCTAGAATTAAGCGAGCTGTCCTTTCCTTCCTGTCATTTTGTGGAATACAGCCTTACTACTTCAAATATTATAGAAAATATAAGAAAATTTTTAAAGAAGTAGTACAGGTGTCTGATGCTGTAGTAGTGGTGACACCGGTTATTGCGGAGCAACTGCGGCGTTTTACCGGCGAGAAATCGGCGAGAATTGTTTCCATCCTTAATCCGCTTACTATTGAATGCGGACAGCCCCGCTATGACGCGCAGCTAAAGGAAAAAATGCTTCTATATGTCGGGCGGCTTTCTCATACCAAAAATGTGGATTTGTTGCTGAAAGCATGGCGAAAAATCTCCGCTCAGTATCCGGAATGGAAGCTTGAGATAGCCGGTAATGGGGATGAGTGGGAGTATCTGCATGGGCTCGTTGCTAAATACAACATACCACGAGTTCATTTTCATGGTCAGGTAAGTAATCTTACTCCTTTATATTCAAGGGCAGAGTATTTACTGTTGCCATCTGACTCCGAGTCTTTTTCCTGCGTCGTTCTAGAAAGTATGGCATATGGGTGTCACCCCATTGTGTTTGACTATCCGTCAGCGCCTATAGTTATTCCCAGTCCTAGATTAGGTACCCGGGTGCGTCGCCACTCATCGCGGGCGTATGCTCGCACTGTTGCGGACGCGATTGATGCCGGTAGGAATAATAGCCAAGAAATGGAGAATGTCGCTCAACACCTGAGCCAATTTGATATGGATAAGCTGGTCCTTCAATGGCAGGCTTTGTTGGAGCAAATTCAAATATCTCCCGAACATGAATGAAAAAACATTGATTCTCACTCACCCTCTTACTGGAAATTACGGGGGGCTTTTACAGGCGTATGCTAGTTATACAGTGCTGAAACACAGTGCTGAATACTTTGGGTGTAAATGCGTATATATTCCGTTATCACCCCGATAATTTCCCCATAAAACCATGAAAAACTTTGATATAGATTTAGTCTATCTGTGGTGTGATGGAAGCGATACAAAGTTCGCGCAGCAGAAGTGTGCTCGAATGCAACAATGCGGTGCAACAGCAAATGCCAACGAAGATTGTCGATATGTGCAAGTAGATGAGCTGAAATACAGCCTCAGAAGCGTGGCTATGTACATGCCCTGGATTCACCACATCTATATTGTCACCAATAATCAGGTGCCGAAATGGTTTCGCCCGGACGAAAAAATTACCATTGTCGACCACTCCGAAATTCTTCCTGAATCTGCACGTCCCTGCTTTAATTCTCAGGCATTAGAGTGCTGCTTGCATAAGATACCCAATCTGGCAGAGCATTTTATTTATGCTAACGACGACTGTTTTGTAGGAAGAAATGTATCCCCGTCTTTCTTTTACGAACGGATGGGAAAACCCATAGTCCGGTGGAAAAAAAACACTCCTTGGGAAGGTTTGTATTGGACAACTTTACAAGCCGCTTATAATACTATTAAACAACGCTATGGCGTTACTTACGGTTGCTATGAACCGCATCACAATATGGATGCGTACACAAAAAACATCTTGGCTAATTGTGAAAAGGAGTTCTCTGATTTATTCCATTATACTATCCATCAACCATTTCGTAATGAAGCATGCTTGCAACGCCTGTTATTTCACTTATATGCGTTAGTCAAAAAGCAGGCCAAGATGAAAGATGTCAGCAAAACCATAATCCAACGGATTATGAAGAGACTTCATATAGCCCGCATTGATTCCATGTATCTATCCAACCTCCAACCACCTGAACTTTTGATTCCTTATCGACCTGCCCTATTTTGCATCAATGATGGGGAATTCTCTACAG
>JAFOZZ010000024.1 GCA_017390945.1 Akkermansia sp. | reverse complement strand
TTAACCCGAGCGGCTAACGCGAGGATTTCACTTGCGCCTTTAAGGCGCAACAGCTCTACAAATTCCAATTTGGGGACCTCTAAAAACTCAAATTAAGACAAGACCGGACAGTATGAACTAAAGTTATAGAGAGTTGTTGACGAAAAATGCGCCTATTTCGGCGCATTTTTCGTCTTTCTGCATTCATTAGGGTACAGTTCACCCTATAGCTTGCTGTTTCCTTAGCCTTTCAACTTCAAAACAGTATCGCTTCATATTATACACAAGTCCTAATATAAAGAGTTGAAATTGTGAGCGAAGTAGTCCTACGCATCTTATTATCCCGCACTTCATACTTCCCTTCATGATCCCAAACACGTGTTCGCCCCGGGCTCGTATGGGGGTACGCTGCCGATTTCGAGCTACGGCTTCTTTACTCAGAGGATGGCCACGGCATGCTCTTTCATGTACCTGATTTTTTATTTTCTCCGGGATTTTCTTCCCTACATATCCCTTGTCTGCATACACTACCTCATCTGTATTTTCGTCCAGAAGCTCTACAAAATGCATGTTATCAGCCTCATTGGCCGGTGTTACTTTCATTTTCACAATGCATTTACTATCTGCATCTACCTTGCTGTGCAACTTGTAGCCATAGCGCATTTTTTATTCTTGATAGTTATGCGAGCGTCCTTATCTATCTGTCGCACCTTGTTCTTGTTTTCGGGTTTCTGCCATTCCTCCGGAGTTTCGCCCTCCTTTAATTGAGTGTAAGCTTCCTTCCCAATATGCTGCTGTCTTCTTTCTATGATACTGGCATCTACTATGCTGCCGGTATGGGTAATGATACCTTCTGTCTGTAAATGGTCTCTGAAAACGGAAAAAAGCTCCTCCGCTGCTCCGGAGTTTTTAAGCGTTTCTCGGAAAAGCCAGATGGTCTTTGCATCGGGAACCTTGTCTGACAAACCCAAGCCAAGAAAGCGCATAAAGCTCAATCTGTCGTTTATCTGATACTCTGTCTGGTCGTCAGATAAATTATACAACCTCTGCAAAATGAGAATCTTAAACATTAAGATTGCATTGTAGGCCGGCCGACCTCCCGCCCCCTTGCGCTCTTTGGATTGCATGGCTTTGAGCAGAATCTCCGAGAAGATTTCCCAGTTCACTACCTGGTTAAGACGCTCTAAAGGATCACCTAAAGTGCTAATTCTTTCTAATTTAAACTCTTCATCAAAGAACCCGGGAAAACGCATAACCCTATTATACCATACCGTTTAGATAAAATAAAGAGTTTTTAGAGATTCCCAATTTGTCAACCAACTCCCAGTTATTTGCCGAACGATATACTAGCTAATACTTCGTCCTTCGCACCTCGTCCCTCGTACTTAAAAAAGCGTTTCCACCCGGTAGATTACCGAGAAGAAACGCTTTTGAAATAGCATGCTGCGGCTGTTACTTCTTGGCCGCGGCCTGTATCTTATCCGCAAAGGGATAAGTACGCAGGCCAATAACACGCCCCTTATCATCCACATCAAAGCCGTAGTGGCGGTCACCAATGCGGACGTCCGTGATGTAGCCTTTATCGTTGCGGGTCAGCCAGGCATACTCCACATTAAAGTCCACAAGGGTCGGTTTGCCGGAGCCCCAGGGGTGAAGCATCGGCAGCTTATTCTGCCCGGCAGAAAGCACGTCCAGGTAGAACACCACCTCATTAATATTGGCCTTGTACCCTTGCAGGTAGCGCAGGATAGCGCCAATGAGGCGGGACTCCGAGCGAGCCCAGTGGTGATTGGCCTGTGTAGCCAGCGTCTCCTGCTGGGCAGCGAGGAACCAATCAATTTCGCCACGCATGAACGTCTTGTTGCGGTACGGGCACTTCTGCCAATAGGCTTTCCAGGTCACATCCCACGTTTCCTTCTTACCATCCCACAAACCACGCTCCTTGAAGCGTTCCTTGGTCAGATTAAGGTCCCACCAGCCTGTCTCGTTTGCAACGATATCCGAATTGCTTCCGGCATTGGTTGCGGCATAGTAGTTCTGGTCGCCCCAGCGGCGGTTCAGGTCTTTGTTGGCACGACCTCGCACATAAGCATCCAGCGAGTGGCACACCTCGTGAGCCAGCACGAAGGAGAAATAGTCACCACTTGCAGCACCCTTGGTGCCAAAGCAGTCCTCCGTCAGCTTCACCATATCGCCGTGCATTTCAGCGATATTGTTACCCACCTCCATGCTGAAGGTATTCTTGTTGGACTCGAAGATATAGCACATCGCATCACGGCCGTCATCGAAGTGCTGGCTGATGGAGATGTGGTCATCGGGGAACAGGATGGGGGCGTGGTGATTAAGCAAATCCCAGATAGCACGCAGCTGGCCTTCCGAGCAGCGCTTATTATCCGCCAGCGGCATCCCCTTGGCCAGATACGCCTCGCGGTCGAGCCCGGTCATCCCCAGAGCATCGGCCACAGCCTTGCGGTGTGCGGCAGAATCCGGCAACAGGCGGTGCAACACTATCCAATTCATGGTAAAGATGCCCGGCACATGGTGCATATCACCATAGCTCTGCACTTCACCTTTCTCGCGCTTCACCCAGGCGTCCTCCAGCACACAGCGCTGCAGGAAGGGATACTTCTTCACGTGAGCGGCCAGCATATTCCAGGCTTCCTGACGCTTGGCAGGAGTATTCTGCGCCACAGCCCAGCGAATCCAGTTGCGCATCAGCTCGCGGTAACGCTTCAGCCCCTTCTGGCCGTCAGCCTCCAGTACTTTGCCAAGGTCTTTTTCGTGGCCGTTGTACAGCTCTTTCTCAATGAGGGCCAGATTCCCGGCCCAGCTGTCAGGGCTCACCCCCAGTGCGCTCACCAGCTCACGCCCGGCATTACCGCCCAACACCATATCCGGCACACTGTCGCCATCGAAATCAGCCACCGTCACATGAGCACCATTGAGGTCGCGGACGAACTTCTCCTTGGGCTGATTTTCCAGCGCGAGCTCCATATAAG
>JAFOZZ010000023.1 GCA_017390945.1 Akkermansia sp. | reverse complement strand
GTTGTTGCTGTCCAGCTCGTAGGAGCCTACCAGAGCCAGGTTGTTGTAAGGCAGCGGCAGTACGCCGGAGCTCTCGTAGTTGTCGTTCGTGAAGCGGGCATGACCCACACGGTCGAAGTAGTTGTTCAGCTTAATCATACCGGCAGACACCATAGCACGCTTGCCGGCGAAGAAATGCTTAACAGATACCTCCAGCAGGCAGGCGTCGTGAGCGTCCAGCACGTCCGTGTGCAGGCCGGAGCACATGCCAAAACCACCGACGTACAGGGAACCCGGGTAGTCAGAGCGATCATCCAAGCCCCAGGAGCCACAGAAATCCACACGCAGCCAGGTGCCGCCGTTGTAGTCGTCCTGCAACAGGCGCTGATTCAGGATGGTGTAGAGAATGGCGATGTTCGTGTTCTTCGTGTAGCCCGGCATGCCGTTATCCAGAGCCCAGTAACCATACACCAGGTCGAAAATAAACTGGGTGCCGTACTTGTCGTACAGGTCTTTCTTAAACTGAGGGCTGCTGTCGCCGGGGGCGAACATGTGGGTATCATATACGAGGTGACGAGTCTCCGCAGGAGCTTCCGTGCCCGCAGTCACAGGAGCTGTCAGCAGACCTACCATACCAAGGAGAGTACAGAATGCGCGTTTCATGGTGTTTTGCATACGTTGCCAAGAGTCTATCACAATGAAATACACTTGACAAGAAAATAAAGCTTGACTTTGGTCTAGCTTTTCGATAATCTAACCTCGACCTAGCTCGAACTTCGAGCAAAGAAACAACCAAAGAAACACCATACAACCAAAGAATCATCATGAAGAAGTTCATCACCACCGCAGTTGTGAGCGTGTGCGCCCTGGTAGCCCAGGCCACTGCCAACGTAGAAGGTTTCTGGACCACGATTGACGACAGCACCGGCGAGGCCAAGAGCGTCGTGCAGGTATACAAGCACAACGGCAAGGTATATGGCCGTGTAGTAGAGCTGCTTCTGAACAAAACCGCCACTGCCAAGATTCCGGGCAATCCCTCCACGCTGGGGCTGGACATCATCTGGGGTCTGGAGAAGGACGGCGACGAATACAATGGCGGCAAGGTACTCGACCCCGAGAAGGGTAGCGTGTACCGCTGCTCCATGTGGCGCGATGGCGACACGCTGAAGATGCGCGGCAAGCTGGGTATCTTCTTCCGCACTCAGACCTGGAAGAAGAACACCACCTTCAAGCCCGCCAGCTCCGCGCCCCCCACGCCCAAGATTCCCAAGGTGGACTAATTTTTGCGATAATGAGTGACAACCACGCCGCTGTGAAAACAGCGGCGTTTTTTTGCCTCCAAACGCGATAGAGAAGAACGAGACATTAAGCCCAGCGAACGAAGCCGCCCGACTCAAGACCTTGCAGATTGCCGAACAAGCAACTGACAAATTCCGAACAATTCCACACTTGGAGCTTGAAATTATAGAATGAATATGTAGAATAAGGGGCATGAAGTTTATGGGGACGTGTCTGGGGAGCTTGCTCCTGATTCCAACACTGCTGGCAGTTGCGCTGACGGTGTTTTACCACGCGTCGGTAAACGGCGAGCTGCGTTTTGAGCCGCGAGATGCTAACACGGAGTACATTAACACCAACCGCTCCTACCGTCCACCCACCCAGAAGGAGAAGCCGAAATCCATCGTTACCCCCGCCACGCTGCCCAAGATGATGGATGATGACGCCGCGGAAGAAGCCGAATAATGAGAACGGAACACCCGGTTATTGGTTACACCCTAGGCGATCAGGCAGGTATAGGCCCGGAGGTCATACGCGCAGCATTGGCGCAAGCACCAGCCGGGGCGGAGTACCGGCTCATCGGCAGGGAAATCACCTGCATCCCCGGCCAACCGAATGAAGCCACCGCAGCCGCTGCACTGGAACACCTCGAACTCGCAGCGCAGGCGCTGAAAGAAGGCAGCATCGATGCCGTAGTCACGGCTCCCATCTGCAAGGAAGCGCTCCACAAACTCGGCTTTGCCTACCCCGGGCAGACGGAATTCTTTGCAGACAGACTGGGGGTGAAAGACTTTGCCATGTGCCTGACAGGGCAGCATATTACTGTAGCGCTGTGTTCCACTCACGTGGCACTGGCCGATGTTCCGCGCCTGCTGACGACCGATGAAATCGTCCGCGTGGGCTGCCTGCTGGGGCGTTTCCTGCTGCGCACCGGTAAAAGAGCACCGCGGGTTGCGCTGGCTGGTCTGAACCCCCACAATGGCGAAAACGGTGCCTTTGGCGATGAAGAACGCCGCATCATAGCCCCTGCCCTGGAGCGATTGAGGCAAGCGCTGCCCCAAGTTCAATTCACTGGGCCTTGCGTGCCCGACTGTGTCTACCGCGACGCCGCGCAGGGACTGTACGATGGTATCGTCGCCCCCTACCACGACCAGGCACTCATCCCCCTTAAGCTCATTGACTTTGACAACGCCGTCAATGCCACCATTGGCCTGCCGCGTCTGCGTGTCAGCCCCGACCACGGTACAGCCTTCGGCATTGCCGGCAAAGGCATAGCATCCCCCGCCAGCACGCTGCGAGCCTTCCAGGTTGCCGTCAGCAGCGCACAACAAAATAATGTTTAATGTTTGATGTTTAATGTTAAAAGTGCGCGGAGGGTAGACGAGATTGCCCGCTTGCGCGGGCAGTGGGATAGTTCGGTGGGCTGCTGGTCACGGCGTAGCATGCGAGCGAAGCGAACGAGGCCGACAGAAGCGGGGAGGTTAATTGCTTCGTAGATGAATTCTGGAGAAGTTCATTGTTTATTCCTCGCTTTATGCCGCCCGCACAAGTGCGGGCTCTTGTTTCTTTTTATTCCCAACATGGGGCTAACGCCCCATGCTACAATATACCACCCGCACAAGTGCGGGTTCAAATGCACGGCGGGCATACGCCCGCGGAATTCGGGGGAGAAGGAAAGCCTGCTGTTGCAGGCGGTTATATTGAGCCGTTGGCTCAGTTATATTGCCCGCTTGCGCGGGCAGTGGGGGTGAGATAGCCGGGATGAGGTAAATAAACGAGATTGCGAGCGTGGCTCGCAGTGAGATTGTGCCGTCCGGCACAACGAGATTCACGCTTACGCGTGAACGAGATTGCCCGCTACCGCGGGCAGTAGAATAGCTCGGCGGGCGAATGCCCGCGGAATTCGAGAGTCCCGTGAGGGACGACAGATAGTAGCGCGGGGTGACGCCGCGTCAGCGGCAGAACCCCGGGTAGACAGCAAAAAATAATTCGAGCCCGGAGCGCATCGCGAATGCGATGCTGCGGAGGGCGGCAGATGGTGACGACGGGCGTTAGCCCAGAGTCAAGCGAGGCAAATGATATAGCCACTGCCTCTGTCACCACAGGTTCCCTGGGTTCCATTAGTTTATTCCTGCTCGGCGGGCGGATGCCCGCGGAATGTTGACTTTGTAGATTGTAGATTTAGATTGGCGTTAGCCCGGAGCCAATGGGGCGATGTTTGATTTTTGATTTTTAAAGTCAAGTGCGGGCAGAGGGTGCGAAAAAAAACTTCTCCCATTTTGTTGGAAACAGCCTCACTTCTTGTTTGACGCGGAGCACAGTCTGTGGTATATTGTTCAAAGGAACACACGCATTATATTGTGAGCACAAAACGAGAAAAAATCACCGACCTCAGAAAACTGGTCAGCTGCGGCGATAAGTTGCCGGATTGGCTAGTACTGTGGGGCGAGAAAAAGCTGGGGCTGCATGCACTCAATGTTGCCCACGCCCATATCGAAGACGATTGGGAGGAAGGCAGCAAGGAAAATTTCTTCAAACTGGCCTGTAAGTATCTGAACCTGCAGTATGACCTCACCGGGCTGGAAAACATCCCCAAGGAAGGCCCCTGCGTCATTGTATGCAACCACCCGCACGGCATGTCCGACGGCCTCATGTTTGGCGACATTGCCATGAAGGTGCGTAGCGATATCCGCATCGTGGTCAATGAGTTCCTGCAATGCGTACGCGGCATGGTACCCTACGAAATCATGGTGGACGTATACGGTGGCGAGGCCGCCAAGCGAGCCAACATGGCCGGTATGCGCGAAATTCTGCGCTGGCTCAAGGATGGGCACTGCATCCTGGTGTTCCCGAGTGGCTCTGCTGCCACCTACTCCCACCGCGACCGCCGTGTGATTGATGACCCCTGGCAGGCCAACATCTCCACGATTATCCGCAAGACCGGTGCCACCGTGGTACCCATGCACATTTCCGGCCGAACCGGTATCTTCTTCCAGATTATTTCCATGCTCAACAAAGGAGCTCGCGGCAGTTTCCTGGCTCGCGAGATTCTCCGCGATGGGCGCATGCGCCACACTATCGCCCTGGGGCGCCCCATATCCCCCGCTACGATTGCCATGACTCCGAATGACGAAGCGCTGTCGGATTATCTGCGCCTCAGCAGCATGTTGCAGCGTTATCCGCGCACCACAGCCCTGGCAAAGCTTGGGCCGCGCGAGATGGCTCCCATCTCCGAATCGGCTCCGGCAGAAGTTCTGCGAGCGGAAATTGATGCCCTGCCCGCTGATTGCCTGTGCGCGGAAACCGCGACCGGGCTGAAAGTGTACGCCGCCGAGGCTGCCCAGATTCCCCAGCTGCTGCGCGAAATCGGCATTCAGCGCGAGCACACTTTCCGCGCCGTGGGCGAAGGCTCCGGCAGCGCATGCGACCTCGATGCCTTCGACCAAACCTACACCCACCTCGTCATGTGGGATAGCAAGGCCAACCGCCTGGCCGGAGCCTACCGCATGGGGCGCAGCGACAAGCTGCTGGATACCCAGGGCGTAGGCGGCATTTACAACTCCGGCTTCTTCCGCTTCAGCGACAAGCTGCAGCAAGTGCTGCGACACGGTCTGGAGATGGGGCGCGCCTTCATCTGCAAGGAATACCAGCGCCACCCCGCCTCGCTCGACACCCTCTGG